>NZ_CAXURW020000003.1:0-532618 GCF_964253985.1 Variovorax sp. LjRoot290
CCTCGCCTCGGCCCATCAACCGCCTGCGTCAATCCACTGACGCAACCCTGTTGCGCTTCAGACTTGAAACCGCCCCCTGAACTAGCACGTTCGTCGAGAGATTGGCAATTTCCCACCTACGCGAACGCAGTTCTTCGAATCCAATGCCAATCGACCGCTCATGGGAGCCTTCGTTGTCGAGAGACACACAGCGGCCAAAATCCTTACTGAAAGCCGGCGTGTCATGTCCGTTGATCAAAAGTTCGATGCTCTTCACACATAGGCCGTCCGAGCCTGTTTTGGAAAGGACGAGCCACTTGATGTCTCCCGCGGTAGAGACACCGTCGAGGAGAAGGTCGTATGTATAGACCGAATTCCTCTCGAAATCGTCGCCGCCCCAGAGTGTGCTCGGCGTAGTTGCTGTCGCCAGATTCTGCACGGCTCCGTAGTCAAGCCAAGTCTCATTCCCTTCGTTCAGACTCACCAGAACTGAGTCGTCGGTGCCGGCGTCTTCGACGTCAGCCGTAGTGATCCGAATTTGTGCCCGCAGAATGGGAGCTTGTTCAGTTTCAGGCCCGGTGACACGGATCCCTGTTGCGTTGTCGGGTCCGATGTCATCGTCGAAAAAATTCGGATCGTCGGAAGAGAACGTTGAGGCGACCTCATTCACTCGGGTAGCACGGTAGTACACAGTCCCCGAATAAGGGCCGATTACCCGGATTGAAGAGGCTGTCCCTGCGCCGACCCGCCAGCTGTTGAGGTTGGCTTCGCTGCTTGTGAAGCGCGTGCATTCACCGGTAAAGTTCGTCCCTGAATATAGGTACACGCCATCATCGCGGCCATTGCAAACAGCGTGTCTCGGTGTCACGCGAATTGATTTTGTGTTGTCATTAAACGCGTTCCCAAGATCTCGAGCAGAGCGTCCTTCTGAGCGAAACGCCGGCCCTACCTGATTTTCGGTTCGGAAGAGCGCGGCGCTCCATAAGCCAATCATACTCATCGAACTTGCTACATCCGATTGAATATAAGTTTCGTCGAGGCGAGCATCGCCTCGGAACTTAGTGCATCGGCCATTGTGGTTGCGGTGTTCGTGCAGATACACACCGACTCGTCCATCACAATTGGTTTTTAAAACCCGCAGGGAAGAAGCGGTAGCGAGGCCGATTCGGTTATTGTGCAGAGAGGAATCGGACCTGGTGAAAACGCTCCTCCGTCCGGAAAACTCCGCATTCCGGTAAAGGATTGCGACGCGATCGCCGACTATCCTGATAGATCGTGCGGCATCATTCCCAACCCATGTACCCGTGAGATTGCTGACGCTTTGGTCGAAAGCAGAGCATCGGCCCTGATAGTCCATGCCGCTGTACATCAGCACGACGCTCGGAGGAGGGGGATCGCACCCAAACGCATTGGCTTGAAGGGGGTGCCAGAGCGCGAGGAGAACAATCAGGACAAGCGGTTTCATCACAAATCCTCCAACGATCATCGGATGGACTGGCAGTACCGGAGCGCGTAGGTTGAGGTTAGAAGAAACCTCGGGGCACTTCAACGTGCAAATGGTGCGGTTTCAAGGGGCGGGGCTGGGGCTGGGGGCTCGGCAAAAGCAGTGCTAGCACCTATCGAAGTTCCCGCAGCTCGCGAATGTAGTCGGTTGTGGAGAGCTGGCCACTCGCGCGCTGGGCCTTGAGTTCGGCGCGAACCTGCTCCTTGCGGTGTCCCTCGAAGAGGTCCGCATGGGAGAGGAGGGCGTCGCGGGCGAAGAGCCATTCGGGAGTGCCTTCGGCGGCCCGCTGTGCCGGCATGGCATCGTCCAGGCCGTCGAGATCCTTCTGCAGGCGCAACTCGGCCGGGTCTTCTCGATCCAGGAGCTCGATGATGGACTCCCGAACCTGCAGCGCGATCTCCGGCGCCAGGCGCACGGCGTCACGTAGCTTGGCCACGATGGAGCTTTCGGCGGCGCCGATCACCGGCGTGCGGGCGGGTGCGGTCATCGCTGGCCGACGGAAGCCGTTCGAGGCCCCACCCGCAGCGCTTGGCTGGGCCGTCCGCGGCTCGCCGCCGGTCAGCGTCTGCTGGAACATCTTCCAGTACTCCCTCGCCAGCGTCTGATCCCCGGTCATGAGCTTGAGGATCTGCTGGAAGCGCTGCTGAAAGCGGGCCCGTTGCTCCGGAGTCTTTGCGCCGCCACATTCCTCCAGGAGCTGGTCGCGCAGGAAGAACGAGAGCGACTTGGCGGAGGACTCGACCAGGGCGTCGAAAGCCTCGCGGCCCTGGGTCCGGACGAACTCGTCCGGATCTTGGCCGTCGGGAAGCGTCAGGATGCGAATGTCGTGGTTGGCGCGAACCAGCGGCAGGACCGTCTCTGCTGCCTTGCGTGCCGCTTTCTGGCCGGCGGCGTCCCCGTCGAACACGAAGATCACGCATTCCGTGAAGCGCAGGAGCGTCTGCAACTGGCTCTCGGTCATTGCCGTGCCCATCGAGGCCACGGCGTTCTCGACGCCGTACTGGGCGAGCATGACCACGTCCATGTAGCCCTCGACCACGTGCACGCGCTTCGTGCGCCGGATCGCCTCACGTGCCTCGAACAGGCCGTAGAGGACGTGGCTCTTGTGGAAGATCGGCGTCTCGGCGCTGTTCAGGTACTTGGCGGCGTTGCTCTCCTCGGAAAGCCTGCGGCCACCAAAGGCAACGATCTTTCCGGCGGTATCGCGGACAGGAAAGATCAGCCGGGCGCGGAAGGTGTCGTAGTAGCTGGTGGGTGCCGTGGTCGTGGGCTTGACCGATGGCGCGGCCGCCGGCGCCGCGCCGCGCGGGAAGCCGAAGGGGCGAGGTTTGCCGGCCGCCGGCGCCACCGGAGGCTCAGACTCGCGATTTTCCCTGGGCCGGATCAGGTCGACCGCTGCCAGCGTCGTTGCGGCGTCCTGGCTGCCGGCGGTGAAGGTGTCGCTCGGCCAGGCCAGGCCCTTCAGCGTGTCCCAGCCTTCGGGAGCGAGGCCGATGCGGAACCGCTCGATGGTGGTCTGGTGAATGCCGCGCTTCACGTGCACGTAGCGCGCGCTGTCCGCCTGGAAGCCGGCGGCGTCTGGCCGCGCTCGGATCAAATCGAGTCCGCCGGCGAGCTCGTGAGAGTAGCGGTCGGCTGCGATGTCCATGGCGAGGTGCATGGCCTTGCGGACGTCCGGAGCTGGGCGGCGGGACGCCGGTGCGCTCGGGTCCGGCGCGGGGATTGCGACGCCTGCTGACTGCGCCATGTCCTCGATGGTTTCGCGGAAGGACATGCCCTCCATCTCCATGAGGAACTGGACGGCGTCGCCGTGCGCGCCGCAGCCGAAGCAGTGGTAGCTCTGGCGCGTAGGCGTGACGGTGAACGAAGGCGAGCGCTCGGTATGGAAGGGGCACAGGCCCTTGAAGAGCGCACCGCCGGCGCGCTTCAGCTCAACGTGGCGGCCGACGACTTCGATGATGTCGACGCGCTGCTTGATCTGATCGATGACCGAGGCTGGAATGTCCCCGCCGCCTCTACCGGCCTGCGGCCGCTCGGGCGCCTCGTTGCTCAGCATCCCGCCACCTCAGCAAGCCACCTGCGCGTAGACCGCCTGGTGATGAACGATGTCCGAAGGTGCCAGCACGCGGCCGGGAAAGAGCTTGCCGTCGAACGACCATCGCGCCCCGTCCCCGCCCTCGATGAAGTCGTGGATGGGGCGATCGCACAGCGTGCCGATGCGCGGGCCGGCGCGACGCGTGCGCAATTTGGCAAGGATGGTCGCGGCGGAGCGCAGCCGATCGTTCATTTGACATCCTCCTCGCCCGGAAGGACGAGAATTCCTGCTGATGCGTGCTGCGCGTTACGCACGGCCTGCCTCACGGTGGGTTCCTGCTTCGCAGGGGCTGCACGATTCGTCCTTGCGGACGCTGCGCGTCTGACCACCCCTCCACAGGCATCGGGATTCGTTGAAGAAGCCCAGACCGCGTGCCCCGCGGCCAGAATGTTTTTTGCGGCATTGATGTCCGCATGCTCTGAGTGGCCGCAGGCCACGCAGGCGAAGAGCGCCTGGTTCTGCCTGTTCTCGAGGGCCTCGTGTCTACAGACGCGGCACGTGCGGCTCGTGTAGGCCGGATCGACTCGCACCAGGGCGCCACCCATGGCAGCCAGCTTGTACTCGAGTTGGCGGGCGAACTCGCCCCAGGCCTGGTCCAGGATTGCACGGTTCAGCCCAGCCTTCTGACGGACCTTCTTGCCCGGCCTCTGGGCGCAGCCGCGCGCCGAGGCGCTCATCGCAGCAATGCGCAGGTCCTCGATCACGATCAGGGGATGCTCGGCCGCCAGGCCGCTGGTGAGCTTGTGCAGCCAGTCGTTGCGTTGTTGCGCGATGCGTTTGTGTAGCGCGCGCAGCTTCACAACCGCCTTCTTGCGGTTGCACGAGTCCTTGACCTTGCGGCTGACGCTGCGTTGGTAGCGCCGCAGGCGCCGCTGCTGTGCCTTCAGCGCCGCGAGCGGCTCGATGAGTCGCCCATCTGAAAGGCCAGCGAAGTTGGCGACGCCCAGGTCGATGCCGAGTTTCGGCTCGACCTCCGCCGCCGGCAGCACCCCGGGCTGCAGCGTCTGGATCGCCACATACCAGCGGTCCCCCTCTCGGGTGACGCTGGCATTGCGCAGCTCGCCCGCGACCTGTCGGCTCATGTGCATGCGCACCCAGCCGAGCTTTGGAAGCTGGAGGCGCGCATTGAGCGCGTCCAGCTTGAATTGCTTGCGGTCCGGAAAGCGAATGCCGGGCTCGTCACCCCGCTTCTTGAAGCGAGGGTAGCTGGGTTTCTTGCCGGCCTTCACATTCGCGAAGAAGGTCTGGAACGCTTTGTCCAGTCGCTTCAGGACCTGCTGCTGGGAATGCACCGGCCCTTCACGTAGCCAGGACGTCGGTGGCGCGTTGCGCCAGGCCGTGAGCCAACCGCACATGCTCGCGTAGCCGGCGTATTTCTCGGCGCGCTCGCGGCGAGCCTGCTGTTCGGCCAACGCCCTGTTCCAGATCCACCGCAACATCCCTGCATAGCGGTCCAGCGAATGCTCCTGAGCGATGCGAGGGCGAAGTTGGAAACGAAAGGTTCGAAGAACGTCAGGCATGCGAGAACAAGTATGAGGAAGCCGAAGGGCTCTGCGCAAGGTCGTAGCGGAGAAATTCATTCCAGAGCCTGCCCAACGCGCCGACGATCTGATCAGCCGCCAAGCCGATCGTTTAGCGGCTCGAGATCGGCCGGGCCTTCGTCGGCCTGGCCGAGCTCGGGCGCGCGAATCCTGATCCCCGCGGCGCGCGCGGAGGCGATCACCGGCTCGATGCCGGCGAGAGCGATTTCATGCAGCGCCTGACCTTTCTCGAATGCAGTCTCGCCGGGGGGCCGGATCGATGCCTCGACGGGATCGAACTCGCCCTCGTACGCAAAGTCGAGTTCCGCCACCCCTTGCGCGACAGCAGCTTGAAGGTCGGCGAGCAGCGAGTGCTGGCGCCTGAGAACAGCTGCGCCGTCCGAATCGCCATCGGCACCCACGGATGTGGCGACGATCGCTCCCAAGCGCGTCGCGATCAGCTGGCTCAAAGGTGTGTGAGGTTCGAGAGTTGATTGCATGGTGCGGTTTCTATTCCTGCGCCAGTCTACTGACACGAACCCCGATTCCGATAGGTCAACCTCCGGAATGAAACCTTTCCGACTCATGGTCAGAGACCATTTCTGCGTCGACTGTGGAATCCTCCAGCCATCCGAGCAGATCGAGGTCGGCGCCGAGTTCGGATATGAGGCCCATGCGCGCGGCGGCGAGCGAGCCGGGGTCGTAGTCGGGCAGGCGCGACTTGGCGTGTGCCAGGCCGCGGGCGAGGAATTCTTGAACGGGTTCGCGGAAGCCGACGTAGGCGAGTTTCTTCCCGCTGGCGGGCACCGCGAACGCCGCGCTCTCGCACGGTGGAACGCCGAGTGATTGCGCCACTGCCAGCGATGCGCCGTTCGTGGCGCGCGCCTGGATGTTGACGAAGGTCGGGATGGGCTCTCCGGCGAGCGCCTGGTGGGCCAGGCATTCCGCGACGGCGCAGTAGGCAAGCATTCGGCCGAGCTCGGCGCCGCGATGGGCTGCTCCGACGCCGTAGCTGACGTTGATGCCCCGTGTTCCGTCCCTGGCTCGAATGGGGCCTCCCCAACCGCTCGCGACTATGAGGGAATCGGATCCGGCCGAGCCCGCCACAGGGAGGAGGGCGTCGACGCGCATCATCGAGCCGTCAAACCGCCAGCCCACTCTTGCCATGACCGCCCCGATATTCGGTCCGACCAGGTCATCGTATGCAGACCGGCCGGCACCGACCTCGCCTCGAGCGAAGGGCAGGTCGAATGTGGCGAACGGCGCGAGCACGACCCTTGCGCCGGTAGCACGATCTGCCAGAAGTGGCGCAGATGGAAGGCTCGGCTTTGAACCCCGGCGCATGAGCGTCTCGTCCATGGCGCCGTCAGCCCTTCGGGCGATCCTCGTCCGCGCAGGCGGTTTCGAGGTTGCGCACCGTCTCGGCCACCTTCTCGGCCACTCGCTCCACGAGCGTGGTGTTGCGGGCGGGCAGCTTCGTTGCGGCGATCTTGCGCAGTTCCGCGTCGTCGCCGTAGATCCAGAGGCCTTCGCGCGCGCGGCTCGCACCCGTCAGGAACATGCTCGCGTTGATGAACGAGGGCTGGCCAGGCGTCATGACCAGCATCACGTCCTTGTACTCGCTGCCCTGGCTCATGTGCACGGTCGCGGCGTAGCTGTGCTGTAGATCCTTGGTGGCGTCACCGGGGAACTGGATGAAGCGGCCGTCGTCGAGCTTGATCACCAGGTACTGGGCGCCACGGTGCTTTGGATCGCTGTGGGGCTGGAACCGGGTGATGGTCCCGGTATCGCCGTTGACGACGCGCACGTCCAGGCCGTCCTCGTCTTGGCCGAGCGTCATGTTGTCGCGGATCACGATCCGGTCGTTGACGTGCAGGGACGCCGTGCCGGGGATCTTCACTGCGTGAGGATTGATCAGGTCGCGTAGACGTGCGTTCGCATAGTCGGTGCACCAGCTCGGCTCGTCGGCGGCGCCGTTGCGGCGAGACATCAGGAGAACAACGTTCTCGATCCCGTTGGCCTGGACGCGCTCGACGTACTTGGCGGCGACGGTCTCGAAGTAGCTCTCCGCCGACGGCAGGCCATGGGAGAACGTGACGCCTTCGCCATCCTGGCAGTCGAGCGAGTACTGGCGGATCTGGTTCACCGTCTCCAGGATGGCACCAGAGTTGCGCTTCGTGGCGGTCAGGTGGTGGTGGTCGACGCCGGGCAGCCGCAGGATGTCGCTCAGCACCCGGCCGGCGCCGATCGATGGCAACTGTCCGGCCAGGCCGTCAACGCCAGGGTCGCCCAGGATGATCAGGTGCGCGTCGTCGCGCAGCGCCGCGGTGGCCGCTTCGAAAAGCGTCAACGGCGGCATCGTGCCTTCGTCGACTACCAGGATCTGGCAGGCGAGGGGCTCGTTGCGATTGACGGCGAAGCCCCCTTCGGGGCTTCCCTTGAGCAGCGAGTGCATCGTCGATGCCGAGTACCCGTTGCGCTCGACGCGGGCGGAAAGCACCTTGGATGCCTTGCCGGTCGGGGCGGAGAACGCCCAGTCCTTGTGGGACATCATGGCGCTGAAGACCTCCATGATGGCGGTCTTGCCGCAGCCCGGGCCGGCGGTCACGACGTGCAGGCGCGACTCGCTGGTTGCGATGCCGTAGAGCGCCTTCATCTGGTCCTCGTCGAGCTTGTAGCCGAGCAGACGCTGGCTCACCTCGAGGGCCTTGGCGCGGAACTGCTCATAGGTGCGCTTCACCAGGAGGGGCTTGCCCGACACCAGCATTCCGTGCAGGTCCTCGGCGAGGCGGACTTCGGCGTCAAAGAGCTTGGCCGGGTAGATGCGCCGATTGCCGCGATCGTCTTCTTCGATCCTGAGGTCGCCGCTGTCCGTGGCGTACTCGATCAGTGTCTCGAGTGAGATCATCGGCTCGGTCTTGGCGAGCCGGTTGCGCAGCTGCGGCTCGCTCACGTACACGTGGCCGGACGAGTCGCACTCTTCGGTGACGAGGTACGAGGCGAGGGCAGTCAGGCGCACGGCCGCATCGCGTGGAATGTTCAAGGCCTTGCCGATCGCGTCAGCGCTCTGGAATTCATAGCCCGGGATCGTCCGCATGGGACTGTAGGGATCCTTCGCCAGGAGCGCCGCAGCCACCTCGGTGATCGGGCGCTCCTTGTCGTCGAGTTCCTTCGCCTGGGCGAACAGAGTCATCGCCAGCAGCTTGAGCGACGCGGCCTTCAGCTCGCGCAGAGCCCCGAACTTGGTGGCGAGCATCCGCTCGATGTACGGGATCTCGGGCGAGTCGCCGAGCGGACGCGGGCTGTCGGCATCGTCGGGCGGTGCGTTCTTGTCGCCGAATGTGGTCTTCCGGTTGGATACCGATTCGAAGGTGACCGTCCACGGTTCATTGACCAGCTTGAGACGCAACGCCTCCAGGCCCTCGTCGCCGCCTTCGTCCTTGACCTGGTTCAGGTACTTCTCGGCCAGCTTCTTCCCGATGTTCGTGAAGTTCGCTGCGATGAAGCGCGCCATGGAGGGCACGTCTGGCTTGATGTGGGGCTCGAAGCTCACAACGTCGAGCTGGACGCCATGGCTCGGGTGGACCTTCATGCGACCCGTGAGCGCGTACTCGAGCCCCTCTTTCAGGTGCGCGACGGCCGACCCGGTGATCTTCAGCGATTCCCGCTCCTGGGTGTCCATCGAGCCGACAGCCCAGTCGCCGTAGATCGCGACGCTCTTGACGATACCAACGTGTGTCTCGTCCGGAGAAGGTTTGCTCACGCCGCCAAAGCCCAAGGGCAGTGGAGCTTCGGCGCCGGCGGCCGCGGCCTTGAAGCCGAAGCCGAAAGTGGCTTGAGCGGGGGCGGCTGCGGCGGCCGGGGCTGGGGTGGCGGCGTCGTCAGGCGTCGCGGGCGCAGCGGGGATCCGGCCGAATGAAAGAGGGCGGAAGGCGGTGGCTGGAGCCGGGACGGCAGCAATGGGCGCCGGAGCCGGCGCTGAAGCGAGGACGGGGGGCGGGGCAGGCGTGAGCCGGAGAACGGAAGCAGGCGCCGCGGCACGCGCAGGGGCTACAGGTGCGGCGCGGCGAAACGGGGCGAAACGCAGCACCGCAGGCGCTGGTGCGGGAGGGCGGGCCTGCGCAATTTGTTCCGCATCGAGGGGCACGCTTGCTGACGTCATCGCCATGTGAAAGGCTCCAAAAACAAACAAAAGATTAGTTCGTAGCATAAGCATAATGCGGCGATAGACGTGTGATGTTTTCGCCGTCCATAGAACCAGCATCTATGCCACCCGAATCGAACGACAGGCTGAGCACAACATGACCACCTCAGGTACCGAACGGCGCGACCCGCGCATCGAGCGCGTCATTCGCGCGGCGGAGCAACATGGAACGAACTCCGAGCCCGACCACGAGGTTGGCGATCTGCAGGACTTGCTGCGGTCTGCCTGGTCGCTCATGTCGCCTGACCAGCGAGACCAGCTCATGGCAGCTGCCGAAACCTTGAATGTGCTGCAGCATGGCGACGACTTTGTGGAAGTCGCGGAGCTGCGCGCCTGCCTGCTGAGAGAAGACGGCTTGCACCGGGTTCTCATCGAAGTCACACGAGACGGAGAGGAAACGGAACCGCGAATCACGTCGTTCAAGGTTTTCGATGCCGTCCAGTCCGAGGTCGACTGGCGGGCTGTTGGATTCGACCCGTCGGAGCTGAAGCTCCTGGCCGGGCGCCTAGACGAAGATCTGCTCCAGGCCTCCTACTATGAGCAGGTTGAAGTCGTTCCCGCCTGGGTCTCAACGATCGACTGGGACCTGGAACGGGACGAACTCACGAGATCCGTTCGTGTCCAGGGCGACAAGCGCATCTTCCAGCCATCGCGCTGGCTCAATGCATCAGAGCGCCTCGACTGCCAGGCCCCGCCGGTGGGCATTGAAGTCTGGCGGGAAGAACCGCTCCTGGTGGTGATGGAGCTGTCGCCAACTCTGGGGCGAGCTATGCCCCGTTGGGCCGAGCTTGCTCTGAACGCGGCGGCTATCGCTCAGCTCCGAGAAGGTGAATCCGTGGCGCTTGGCGGTACAGACTTGCCCGTGCGAGCGGGGGGAGCTGCCAAGGGCAAACTTCCCTCGACGCATCTCAGCGCCCCTGGGCTTGAGGTGATCGGCTTCGGTCAAGAAGTTCAGCTGCGCGGATTGAACGCGGAAGGGTGGCCGATGAGCGGGGCGCGCGTTCCGCTGCGCCTTTTCTTGCAATGGGCTGGCGAGCGCCACGCTGGTGAAACGCTCTTCGTTTCAGGGGAAGGTCAACTCCTCAACGACCTCGATGAATTCGCTCGACACTACCTCTGGGTAGACGAGTACCACCGAAGCCTTTCGCCCGCGTTCGTCGAGCCGGAAAGCGAGTTCGATGGGGAGCGTCCCCGTGGCTAAGTCCTGGCAAGAAATCGACAGGGCCTTGAAGGGCCAGCGCGCCGGGCTACGAATCCTGATGCAGCGTGGTGGCATTGCCATGGTCAAGTACCGCTACATCGGCGAGTACATCAGCGCCGAACTGCTCGACGCGGCGGGCAAGCCCTGCGCGACGCCCGGACAGAAGTACGCCGATAACCTGCGCCACATCGCCGTCTCCCAACTGGATGCGAATCCGGGCGGTGCCGAGCTTTGGCAGCGCTCCGCCGGTACTCTGGAGTGGATTCTGGACGGCGACGTGACCATCTCACGCCGCAATTACCCCGGCAGCGACCACGACCTGGTGATTGGTCAGGACCTGCGCGAGCTTGCGGCCTGCCCGAGTCCTGAGGAGGATCAACCCGAAGCCGAGGCCGAGCGGCCGCGGATGTACGCCTGAAGAGAAAGCGAACCCCAGCATGAATCCCAACTACAACGCCGCTCGCGACAGCGTGCTCGCCGCGACCATCGCCGCCCTCGGCAAGTCGGCGCCGGAACCCGGAACGCCACGTTACGGGCACCTCCAGTTGCAGATTGCCGTCCTGATGGAGGATGGCAAGGACGACAACCCACGGTTCCTCTCCGGCCAGGTGCGTGACGCCCTGATCGAGGCGATCGCAGAGGACCGCCGCCAAGCGGATGACTTCGTGGACATCGTCATGAACGGTCACCACGGACTTGCCTACGCCAGCGACGAGCATGTGATCTTGCATGCCTTGGAGCTGTCGTACGAGGATATCGTTGCCGCGGGGAGCGAGGCGCGCTCGATCGTTCCGCTGGACCTGAGCCTGCTGGAAGAGCTCTCGGGTCCGCAGGCAGTCGACACGGTTCTTCGTGGCTGGTTTGATCCGCAAAACCCGGGTCTTGGTCTACTGGGCAGCCTCAACGCGGAGTTGACGCGTCGGGGAATGCCCAACCCGTTAGCGGGCGCGATCGCCGAAATGCTCCCCGAGGTGGACGCCGCCGAGGAGGCCGCACGTGGCTGAGCGAGGCGGTTCGATCGACGCCCTGAGGAAGGCGGTCGAGTTCGCGCACTACCTGGCCAAGGATGCCGAGGAGCTGCTCGAAGCGGTGAATGAACGCGATGCGCTCCTCGTGAAGATCGAGGAGGGCGAAGAGATCGACGAGGCGACCCTCCAGCAAGCGAACGAGGCCGTGCTCGAATTCACTCGAGGACTTCGCTCGGGGATCCACGAGTTCCGAAAGAGGGCCGACCGCCTTGCGCCAGATGCAGACGCAAGCGCCCCGCCGGCGGCCGCGCCAACCCCAGTGGTTGCCGCGGCGTCGGAGCCACCAGCCCCGACCGGTTTGCGCGAGGTGCCCGACTACGTCCCGGCGACCCAGCAAGGCGAGGGGCTCGTGACCTATTGGCTTTGGTATGGGGATGAATGCGTGGGCTCGAAGCGAATGCCGATGGGAACGGGCGCGGTCGACGTCCGGAACGCCGCCGCGAACGAGGCAGTCATATTCTGCGATCGGGCCAATGGTGAAATCCCGTCCGAGCGCAGGAACCAGATCTTTCATGCGACCGTCAGGGTCTACGACGACCTGGCGGTCCAGGAGCAGATGCGCCGCGAGCGCCCGTTCGAGGGTCGTGGCTTGTTTCCGAACGAGCTGCCCTTCCTGGAGCTGACCTTCCGCAGCCCATTGGCCGGTGCTGGCGCCGCGGCGCACATTGGTGACGTCACGGTCGGTCTTCAGGACGTGGCCTTCGGCGAGGGGCTAGAGCTGAGCGCATGGCCCCGCGACGACTCTCAGCGCCTTGTGCGCATTGAGAGCGCCGACCGCGAAGCACTGGGCCGTGCCGAGGTGGCGATGAAGGCATGTCTCGTCGAACGCGATGCCGAGTTGGTGGCCGAATTCGGCGTCGGCTACGTCCGAAGCGAAGGTCTTGTCCATTCCGAACCCGAACCTGAAACCGAGCGCCCACGGGGCTGACAAAGATGATGTTGAGTAAAGAAGACCTTGCCCTGCAGCGCGCTGCCTACCGCAGTTTCTTGTCCGAAGTAGGGATCGTGACCGCGCGGTTCCAACTCGAGGTGGCAAACGACGGCGTGCACCAGGCATTCCATGCGGCTCTCGCGGACGCCTCCGGGCGTCTGGTTTCGATCAGCGAATGGAAGATGGGCGAATGGAAGATGGAGCTTCTTGCGAGGTTCCTGCGCGCCTGGGTCGACACCCACGTGCCCGGATGGGAAGCAGGCGATGGCGGCCGCAGCCAGTTCGACTGGGCGGTAGAAACCGACGCCCTCCAGCACCAGCACTTCGACAACGTGAAGTTCGAGCGCCGGCGCCTTCTGGCCGCCGCGTCCGACATGAACGAGTCGTCGAACATCCTGGCGGACAATGCGCGCACTGCGCTGCTGCTCGCCATGGGCGACCTGGCGCCGACCGACAAGTCGGCTCAGCAATACCTTCGCGACGGCGCCAGGACCGTGATCGACCAGACCCGGACCGATCAAGCGCGCTTCCTATCCGATGAGCAGCGCAACCTTCTCATCGAGGGCATCGCCGGGACCAGAGTCCGGCATGGCAGTGAGACTGAATGGATCACGGATGTCGTTTGGCACGGCTACATCGGCTACGAGCAGGCACCGGACATTGATCTCGTTCAGAAGCTCGCCACGGAGACGCTGGACGATGTCGTCGAAGGCATTGTTGGACCTTCGCGCATCACGTCTGGGAGCGAGCGTGAACAGAAGACGCGACAGGCGCTGGTCGACGCGTTGACGCTGCCGAAATGCCTCGAGGCCCTGAACGCTGTCGCTGAGGCCTGGGGCGAAGACATGCTCTTGTCCCTGCCCGAGGTTGATGAGGACGAGCCCGAAGTCGCGAGCAAGGAAGCTCCCACCGCGTGAATCGCCCCCATTTCAGGAGAAGCTATGCCCGTCCTCGTCAAGGCCGTCCGCGGCAAACCCTACGGCAAGACCTCCCGGTTTTGCCTTCAAATCGAAAGCGGCTATCGCGCTGGCCATGTGATGGAGCACTCCGGAGTCGAATCGCCAATGCATTGGCGCAGCCGTGCGGAGGCAGAGCAATGGGCACGGGATACGGGGTACACGGTCGGCGCGGCGGATCGCGCCGCGTCGACCAAGCTGCTGGTGAACCTCTTCGAAACCTTCAGCGACTTTCAGTTCGAAGATCGCGACATCAGCGGCGCCGTCCTGGTCGACGACCTCGGGCGCTGGCTGCGCGAGCACAAGGCCGAGGTGGCCTGCATGGCCGCGCCGAAGGCCGACCCTGGTGCACAGAAGCTCAAGGGCCTCTTCAGGATGTGCCGGGCGCTGCATACCGGCGACGCCGAGGTGAACGGCGGCGACCTGGTGGACATCTTCGGCGAGTGGCTGCGGGAGACGCAGGAGCTCATGCCGGGCTTCACCGGCGCGCCCTTTGTCCCGAGAGTAGCGAAGGCCCCTGACGGCACGGCATACTGGAGCGAGCGACACGGCTGGGGTGAGCTTGGCGATGCGACCGTCTACTTCGAGACCGCGCCGTGGGGCCTGACAACGGACGTCACGGCAGAGTGGGTGGACGCCGAGCTTGCCACTGAACTACTCGCGGAGGCGGAAGCCGAAGCGGCGCCGCGCGGCTGAGGGAGGGACGCATGCAGGCAAGCTTCGACCTCTTCGATGAACCGGTTCCTCTGACGCCGCCGATCGCGCCGATCCAGCGCGCGGCGCCCGGCTCGTCCGCGCCGCATGCGTTCGGCGCGCCGAAGACGCGGTCCATGTTTCGCGAGGAGCTGCAGGCCGCCAACGTGTCCACCGTGCTGTTCGATGTCCAGGCGGGGGAGGTGACGCGGGTATCGCAGTTCATCCCGGCTGGGAATCAATGCATCGGGCTCTACCCAGCACCTCTGAAGGCAGTGGGACAGGACATGCTGGTCGAGATGCAGTCGGGGTCCTGGAATGGCGTGATCGAATGGGACGTGGCCGCCGATCGGCCCAGGTATCTTCCCGTGCCTGGCGCGGACGACGACCAGGGGGAGCCGGCTGAAAGGCCCCACGCATGATGACGAGGACCCAACACGAAATCGAGGCGCTGCAGGAGCGTCTTGCTGAGTCCGGCATTGGCCGGACAAATCCTCGCACGCACTCTGCGGTCAGGGACTTCCAGGAAGGCGTCGACCTGGAAGAGTGCGCAGCGCGGGCTGTGCGGCATGAGGCAGCTGCTCGCGAAACCTGGATCACCACCTGGCTGGACCCCTGGGCCGCGCGCCATGGCTTGACCCGCGCTCAGGCGTTGTCAGTCGCCTTCGACGATTCGCCCTTCAATCCAGCCAATCCGTCTCGCGACCAGGTCACGCTGCGGGATGCGCACGCGTGGAACGGCCAAGAGCACAGCTTTGCCTCCTACCTGATGGGCGAGGGGCGCGATGTGGTGATTCAGGAAGCTGAGCCGGACGCTGCGCCGCGTCCGGCCGGCTGATCTGTCGGGCGAGCGCGCCCGGTCGAGATCAGCCTACGAAGGTTTCGTTCGGGGTCTTCGCCACCCACGCCAACCGGCCGTCACCTCCACGGCTAATCTCGACGTCTAGGCATCTGCTGCTGTCGTAGTGATGTCCGGTGAAGAAGATCCGAGAGTCGCGTAGGACAGCGCGGCTGAGCACGGTGACTGCCAACTGTTCACCGGTCGTGGTGTGAGGTAGCCTCGCGATGCTCTGAAGGGCGTAGCTTGAGTTGAACTCATCCCTTGTTCCTTCGAAAGTCTTGAAGTGTTCCTGCATTTCTCGCGTGTGGCGCTCTGAACGTTCGAGGTCGCTATCCACGTGCTTGGGGCTGCCTGTTTCATCGGTCATCTTCGATGTCCATTCATGTTGCTTCGGTCGAACGAAATCGACCATGGTTTGATGTGTTGCGCACGCCGGATCGTTCCGACCATGCAGCGGTTTCGTGAAGGAAATGACAAGCGGCAACGCGGGTCGAGCGCGGGCGCGATCGACTGGCTGCCTCTTGGTTCGCCGGCATAGGATTGCGCGAGTGGCTCGATTGCCTGGTGCGCTTTGAGGTGGCGAACGCGAAGAGGGCGCAACTATGCCAGAACGGCGCCGGCGGCGCAACGGCCTCCAGCGGCCGGCCGCTACCGGGCGTAGAGGACGGGCTACACGTCGCTCAAGCCGAACTGAATAGGCGAGCGAACGGCCAGGACGGCGCCGGGTGTGATGCTCCCCACTATCCGTCCTTCAGACGGCTGGCCATTCGCATCGCTCCGGATCGTGCGATGGAATGCCGTGAGCGCTGGAAGGGCCAGGCGTTGGTGCGGGCCAATGTCCCGACCGGCCACGGAGGCCTCGACGACGACGGGGCGGCCTATCGACGTGAGCTTGACAAAAATCTCGGGCTCGTCCCTCAGCGGTTTGTGCACGGCCTCGCCGCCGTTGTACTTGAAAAGCGCATCGGTGCCGTCGCACACCGTCTCAGCGGTCAGGCAGAACCACAAGGTGCCTTGGCGCGCCTTGACTTGCTGGCCAACAAAATAATGGTCCCACGCGGTTTCAATCTTCTCGCGCTCTTCAGATGTGAAGTGGTGGCCGTGCGTGGCGAGGAACCAAGCCTGGTGTTCCTGCAGCGACAGCGCTCGCAAGCCGTGGCGCTTGAAATAGCCCGGCTCTGGCTCCCTGGTGCAGTGATAGCCGACCACCTGCCGGGTTCGGAGATAGGCCTCGAGCTCCAGCTCGATCATCTGCACCTTCGGGTCCTTCAGCACGTCGTCGAGCCAACGACTCGCTTCGAACACAGCACGGCGTTCGAGCATCTGGGCCCTGAGCGGTGAGGGCAGCGATTCGACCGAATCGAGCTTCAGTGGAGCCATGCGGCAACTGTGCCACAGCCTCCCAAAGCTCGCTCGTGTGCGCGCCCGGAAAAATTCGAACGCGTTGCAGCAAGTAGCAAGGAGAATAGGCCGCGCAAGACTTCCTGCGCGAAGAAATAATAACCGCCCGAACAACGTAGAGGTGAGCCACACCCGTGACCAACGACCAATACACCGTCTTTGAAGCCGCCGCCAAGCCTTCCATGCAGCAAGCGATGGCTGCCATCTACGCCGAACTTCAGCGCCTGGGCGTCGAGTGCGACACCCCCTCCGACATCGATCACGACGTCGAGCGCGGCATCGGCATCGAGATCCACCACCCGGGCGCCGAGTGTGCGATCGGCGTCGAGTTCATGTTGACCGATGGCGACGCGCGTGCCTTCACGGCGGAGCAACGAGAGCCCGAGTGCGGCTTGCTCCTCAGCGTGATCGGCCCTGGCGGTGTCTTCCTCGGCGATTGGAGCCCGTACAACTACTCCGATGAGGTGGGAACGACGGACCCCGAAGAGATCGTCCGCCGCGTGGGATTGATGACCCCGGTGGACCTGGCCCGATCGATTCACGAACGAATCCTCGACTGGGCTGCGCGCGAGAGCGATCGCGCCGAGGCGCCACACGCCTGACCGCATTCATCCCAACTTCCACCAAGAAAGCTCGCCCGTGCCAGCACCCGTCCTACCCGTCGCCCCTGTCACCCCCTGGAGGATGTATGCCCACGTTTCGGATATCCCGGGGGCCGACTACAAGGGCATCGAAGTCGAGGCCATCGCCATCGAGAAGGACCCAGGAGGCAAGTACTTCTGCGCGCGGGTGATCTGCTGCCCCGAGGACGGTCCGCTGCGGATGTGCTCGGTCTATCTACGTGAGGAGGGCGGCGGCGCCCTTTGCATCGCCGACCTGCCCACCAAGGAAGAGGCGTTTGACTACGCCGCGAAGGTAAGCCAAGCGCGCGGCTGGCAGGTAAAGGGGACCATCTATGACCTCCGGATCCGCGAGGTGCCGGGCAAGGGCTACCTGGCCGATCCGCGTGAACCCGGCCGGTTCACCCTGGATCCGGCGAAGGCCGCCCTCTACCACTCGGCGATCGCCAAGGACGACCTGTTCGTCGGCGGTCCGGGGGAGCACGGCAGGTGGATGCCTTGGTTCGACGCGAGCAACCATTCCGTGGACCGAGCTTCAGAGAAAGACGCGCTGCTCAGCGGGGTGTTCGCTGCCGCGATGGTGGCCATGGGTCCGAGCGCGCCGCACGAAGGCTCAAGCGACGCGGTTCGCATGCGCGAAATGCTCAAGTCCGTCGTGGAGTGCAACCGGTCGGATCGCCTTGTGATTTTCGATGACGTCCAACGCTGCGTGATCCAGGAGACCCTGGACGAAGATCGGTTCGAGCTGTCAGGCCATGAATCGGATGAGGAGCTATGCGACCTCATCCTCTCGGCTGCGCCCGACGACTTGTTCAGGGAAATGGAGCCAGAGTTCGAGCTCGACCTCCTGAAGGCGTTCGCGAGCGAGTCCGGTACGGCGGCGATCAACACCGCAGCTGCCAACTCCCCGCTCGTGGTGAGCGTCGCGATGCTCCCTGCGATCCACCAGCGTCTGGAGCGGAATGGCATCGAAAGCCCATTTGCTCACCATTTCGCCGAGGAGGTCGAGCGTGAATCCGCGCCGGCCCCGCCCGCCTAGTTCACTGTGGAGGAGGCCCTCATGATTCAAGTTTTCCATTGCAAGGTGAACCGCGGCGGTCAGTTGCGCGCGGACGTCGTGGCCATGCATGAGCGCATCGCTTTTCGTGTCGACCACCAGGCGCTGAACGAGATCTTCTGCGAGGAGGCCAAGTGGCGCGAGCTAGGCCTGTCGTTCGAGCTGGTCGCCGAAGTGGAGGGCGAAGATCTGGACCGGGCCTTCTCCGCCACAAATCACATCGACAGCGACTGGTCGACCAACCGGGACGTGAAGGTCATGACAAGGAATCCGCGGCGAAGCACGTCCGTGGGTGACTTGGTCGTGCGCGATGGCGTCACGTACGTCGTTGACAAGTTCGGATTCTCCAAGATCGCACGCCCGGAACCCATTGAGGACATCGCTGCCGAGGCGGTGGTCGAGCAAGAGACGGGCGTCGCGCCGCGCGGGTGAGCATGCGCAGCGATCGGGCGGCGCCTGGAAACTCACCAACGTAGCAGAAGCGACAATCACCTGTTCCATGAGCCACAACCCGCACAAGCGCGACCTCTCGCCCGTCCTCTTTCGTGGGGAGCCGGACAACCGCCTGCGGGAGCGCGGCGATTGGCAACGGCCGTGGTTTTTCACAGAGGCGTATTCGCAGGCGAAGCTGTACGCGGGCAACACAAAGTGGCCCGACCCAAAGGACGAGCCCGTTGCGTGCGTCCTGACCGGGAGTGGGGTGCTGGACCTCACCGAGCCGGACCCGACGAATCCCCAGCACCGCGCAGTCGTTGACCAGCTCAGCAGGGAGTTCGACGACTGGACTTGCCGCCGGAGCGGGGAGCCACGGGACGCCTGGAGCTTCATCGAAGCCGGTGACCTCTACGACTACGAAGGCACGGGCAGCGGTGAACGCTGGCATGTCCTGTTCCGAATTGCACTTGAGCATGCCGACGCTGTCCGCGTGCTCGACCTGACGGACGGAACGAACGGACAGCCGGTCCCGGTCTGGGTCGTTCGCAATGACCTACAGAATGCCGTTTCTGAAAACATGACCATGCACCTCGAATTGCAGGAGCTTCGCGCGATCGTCGATGATCGGAAGATCGTGCCCATAGGACGGCGAACAGTTCCGCGTTAACCGATGTTCCGCAAGGCCCCCCTCTCATGTCCTGGTCGAAAACCCGATACCTGAATCTTGAAGATCTCCAAGCTAAAGGGGCCGGTGCCAACATCGTCGTCAAGCTCATGTTGGCATCCAACGACCTGTCCGTAGTGAATCAGGCATTGGGCGACTGGAAGCTCGCAAGGGGCAACAAGGACCGGTCCATCCGCCCGGGCGGAGGCATGTACTTTGTGCGGGTTCAGGTCGCTCATCTGTACGAGGCCTTTCATATTCTGAATGACCTGCAGAATGACCGCGATTTGATGGCTGTAGTCAAGGCCTGCGATAAGCAAACTCAAGAGAGCTTCAGTAAGTTGCAGACCTACATGCATGGCGGTGCAAACCATGCGGAGTTCAGAGACATCGTCGAGAAGCTACGCCACAACCTTACGTTTCACTATCAGTCCGACAAGATGATCGCAAGAGCGATTGCGGACAGAGCAGCTCGAGCAGAGGCCCGCATCTCATCCATCCAACGCGGCAGTGATACGCGCCAGTGGCACTTTCAAGTTGCTGATGACATTGTCGACAGCGTCGTAGTGAGACAGCTGTGGGGGGTGCCTCAAGGTACGGATGTGCGGGCCGGTACCGACGCCGTCGCCGATCGCATCCACACGATCTTCTTGACGTTCATGGACTTCGCTGGAGAGTTCATCTGGCGATACTGCCAGCGCTAGCATAGCCGCGGCACGTCCATCTGGAGCTACGGACGCCTCTGCCCGGCGTTGAAACTGGGCAGAAAAGTCTGACACCTCAGTTGCCAGAGAAGCGGCAATCGGCGAATCGGCTAGCCAGCATCTTCGTCTGGAACTTCGGGGCCGATCTGCATCCATGACCCTCGAGTTCGACTGACCGATCGCTTGATGATCATGGTCTCCAAGGCCTCGCCGGACGAGAGACCGACTGTAGGCCTGCTCGGCGCCGATTCCCAGCGCTTCATGTCTTCCAGTAGCGCCTTGTGTACGTCCTTGTTGATCTCAGCCGGATCAACAGTCGCCGTTGGTTTCAGCAGGTTCGGCGTGTGCCTTTCGAAAAGCCCACGGATGAGCCCTTGCGATTCAACTGGCAGACGATTCGCGAACTCGTAGATCCCCTGCCGCCTCACCTCTTCTGGCAGGCCGCTGAAGTGAGCATTCAATGCGCCGAGATCGGCCTTCAAGTCGGGGCCCCAAACGAACTCTTGGTCGGTACGCATGAACAACGGAGCGCACTGCCGGTGCAGTTTGTCGCTTGATGTGAAGAGGGTGCAAAACGGGAGGTAGAAGAGGTAGGCCATGTCAACCTTGTGACTTGGCCGAGTGCTTGCCACCAGATTGGCACCCAGGGCGGCACGAAAGAACAACTCCACACGCAGTACGTGCGCCGCATATGGGGCCAGAAACCGCAGCGGCGGTTTCCCCTTGCGCTTCCAGCGTTCCTTGATATGCGATCGAAAGTGCGATGGCACTTCCAGGACCTCAAGCGTGCCGTCGAAGCGCGAAGACGTCTTTGTGAGACCGGCGACGACCTCGTCAGCTAACTTCAGAGCCGCATCTAGCGTCTTGCAGGTTTTTGAGCTGATTCCGATCTGTTTCATAGCGCGCTCGATGGACCCCAGGTCAATGCTCTCTACCTGGTGACGCCACTCGTGGGCATGAAACCTCTCTACGTCGTAGAAGTTTCCCTGCTGCCATCTGTGAAACGCCCTGGCTTCGGGCGAGACCTCTGCAATAGCACCTTCCTTACCATCACGCACGACAGTGCGCATGCCCGCCATTGGAATCTGCCCGGTCATCGGCACGTGGTTACCGAGCAGGTCCTGAATGCAGAGTTCGTTGTGGAAGTAGCAAGGTCCCCCATGTAGCTGCGGCGTTTTGGCGGCAATGATGCCGACCTCGTCCTCGACGGTCTTGCCGTCCCTGGGCGTCTTCCACAGGTCTGCCAAGGTTTCTATGAGGAATAGCGGCGAGATGACGGGATAAAAGAAGTTGTCGAACCAGACCGCCTCGTCAGTGCTGAGAGATTGCAGGAACGACTTGTCAAAGAGAGTAATCGGGCCCACGAGGGGGGTACTCCTGTGAACTGAGGCCAATAGCGGTCATGCTCAAATGTACTTGGCTGAACTGAGATGGATTCGCCGTCAAAGTGCGCCAGCCCGGATGCCCACGTCCGCTCGCGAGCCAGTGTGAGTCGACCTGGAGCGCAAGCGCAATGTTTGTGGTGTGAACGCTGCCTTGCGCGCCGTTGTCGGGCTGGCAGAGATGGGATATCGCCTGGGGCGATGTGCCAACTCTGCGCGCCAAGGCAGACCGAGAAACTTGCGCGGCGTCCAGTGCCCAGTTCAGGCGCCCAGCGAATGTGGACAAGTCGTGGTCCCTTGAGCTTTCGTCGGCCGGATGGTTCGTGATCATGGCACGCATCCTACCGATTGGCGGTCTCGCTCAGTAAGGCCAAAGTACCCGCGCACCGCTGAGATGTGACGGAAACCTGCTTTAGTTCAACCTATCGCAATCTGGGGTCGATCCGTAGACTGGTGCGCATGCAATCCGAAACTATCAATCGCTTCTTCCTCGCCGCCATCCTGATGGCCAGCGTGATCGCCACCGGCTGTGGTGAATCCGACGAGGCCAAAAGCTGGCGCGAGCTGAAGGAGCAGCAGGCTGCCACGGCCAAGGCGAAGGCCGCCGAGGTGCCCGCTTACCAGGAACCCGAATGCATCCGGCAACAGAATGCACGCCTCAAGGGCGAGATCAGCTGGGCCCAGATGACGGAGCGGTGCAGCAAAGCGTTCGGCGGGCCCATCAGTGCCCCGGGCGGATCCTGATCGATGAGCGCCGGCGACAGAACTGCAACAGCGCGGGCGAAAGGCGCACCGACGCCCACGATGCGCCTGGTTGACTCGACGTTGCTCGACCGAGCTGGAACGACACCGTTTCGGCGGCAGGATCTTCAGGAAAGGGAAGGCGGCCAAATGCCTTCGTTAACTACCAGCGGCGTCGCAGCCTGGGGGCGGCAGTACCTTGACCGGAAAGACGCCGGATGTCGGGCGGCAACCGGTGCCTTTCCACGGGACGACGGAGTCGGGATCCCCCTACGCGTCGGGGAACGAAGCCTCAATTTTTTGCTGCCGTTGCCGATAGACGTACTGATCGTCTCTCGAAACTTTGAACAAAGGAACTTGTAATGTTGCGTTCTCTACAAATTGCCTTCTTGGGGCTGACGATTGGAGTTTGCGCCACCCTGATCGGACGAGGGAGCGAAGTGGTAAACATGCCTGCTTGGGCATGGAGCGTCTGGCTAGGTTGCCTTGTTGCAACGGCTATCTTTGCGCTGGTTCTGAAGCAGCCACTCCTGCTCGCTGGACACTTCGTGGGACTGCCCATGTTCCTCTTCGTCGGGTTCTTCGACCTTAGCCAGGACGCCGAGGTGGCGCTACCGCACCTCCTTCAGGCAGTCATGGCCCTTCAACGGCCGATGGGATGGATCGCTTTGGTCGCACTCCCTTTGCTTGGCTTCGCGATGGCATTCAGCCTGTACTTGGTCGAACGGGACAAAAGAACGGCGGTGGGTGCCTTTTGACGTTGAATCAGATGCCTGCGCTGAACACCACGGAGTTAGAACGGCGGGCCGCCGAGATCGGGTGTCTCTGCGTGCCAGGAGGCAAGATCAACAAGGCGACTGCGCTGGCGGATGACGGCGAGGCGATCGCGTTCTACGAGGAGCACTGCCGGTGCAGCCGGACCTATGTGCACCTGGCGGTGCCAGCACGCGCAGTGCCTGAGCGTTAACCCCTGGGGGCGTCGAGCTCCGGAGCCTCCGGAAGGCCGGGATCGATGTCCGCATCCTCTGGCGCGAGGTCGACGATGGCCTGGTTGGGCCTGTACCGTTCTGGCAGGTCGCGCAGCACTATAGCGGCCAGCAGACGTGGCCCCAGCGCTTCGATGGCGTCGTCGTAGCGGCGATGCGCCTGTCCCCAGATTTGTCGCCGAGCCAGGTCGGGGTCGTTGCAGAGTGCCTCGACTTTGGCCAATGCCTTGGCGGCAGCGATCAAGGTTTCCTTCGCGCTGAGCACGGCGGTCGGGTCCTCGCCGCTGCGACGCACGAGGTCGCGCTCCGCGATGGCGGCGACGTTGCGCGGCCCGATTTCGAACAGGTCCCAGGTGTAGCGCGAGTAGGTGGTGGTTAACGCCCGTCCTTGCTGCTCTTCCTCGAGATCGCCCAGGTCGAGTACATCCGCGTACGCGATGGCGCCTTCGATCAGCCGTAGCTTGACCTTCCGCCAGTAGGTGGGGGTTTGGCTCATGTGTTTGTTGGCTAGCCTCGGGGCGCTTCGGTCGGGGTGTCGTCTTCGGGATCGAGGTCAGAAGGCCCGTGGCGCCGCCGGCGCTTCGGGCTCGACCGGCGCTTCCGCTTGGACGCGCGCCAGGGCCTCGCGCTCGATCGCGATGACCTCGTTTATCGTCTCGCTGAAGGCGAGGTTGTAGTCGCATGCGTTCGGGTCGCGTGCGTTCTGGCCGCCGTTGGCTTCGTCGGCAATGAGGGCGTTCCGGGCGCCTAGCTTCGTGGCAATCCCTGTCGTGCGGGCGAGGACCCAGTCCGCTGCGCCGGCTCCGGGTCGTGCCTTGAGCAGCAGCTCGTCGCCCGCGATCTCGCGCGCAAGCGCCGTGGCGAGTCGTGCGATGCGGTCGCGGCTCTCCGCGTCGAGGTTGAGGCCCGTGAGGTCCACTGCAACGCGGGTAACCGCGCTGCTATCAGCCGCGTTCTGGTTCGGCGCGAAGGTGGCGATGCTCATGCACTCGCGAGTGGCGAGATCGGCAATGGTGTCGCCCGTCGAGCCAGGCGGAAAGTCGATGTATCGCAGTTGCTCTTCGATCGCACACCGGGCGCGGCGTACCCGGAACTCGCCGAGCTGGTCGGAAGGGCCGGCCACTACCTCGAACTCGCGGGAATCTTCGTTGCTCGTGCTCTCGTTCACGAGGGTGGCCACGAAGGGATGCGCCGCCAGTTCGCCAATGGCGTTGACAAGTGGCTCGAACATATCTTCCGCGAAGCCGTGGGGGCACTCGCAGGTGATCTGAAGGATGAAGCACTCCGTCGACGGGTCATAGGCGACCCCGGTCTCATAGAGGTCGGAATCGTCTAGAAGAAGCTCGAGGCCTCGCCAGTCCAGAAAGCGCCTGCAGGCGCTGGCCACCTCGTCCGGCGTCGTGCCCGGGCGAAGGATCGCGTCGATTCGTGAGTACGCTCTGAAACCCATGGGTGTACTCTTCAGCCCCGGGGGGCGCTTGCATGTTCGGTAGCGACTTCGAGTTCCGAGCCGGTTTCTGCACGTGCATCGGCTCGTGCAAGGGCCTCTCGGTGAATTCCCATGATCTGTGCGGTGGCGATGTCGAGAAGCGCGCTGTAGTCGGATCCGTTCGGCGCCCTGGCCGGCTCCGCGTTCAGGCGCTTGTCGTAGGCGATCAGCGCGCCCAGCGTCTTTCCGACTCCATCGAGGGCACGCTCGGCAGCGCCATAGCCGGGCCGCGGGTGAAGGATGAGAGATTCGCCGGCGATTTCGCGCGCCAGGAGCACCGAGAGCCTTGCGATGCGCGCTCGCCGGGCCTCGTCCAGGTCCAAGCCCTCGAGGTCAACTGAGACGCGTGAGACCGCATCCTTGTGGTCTCCTCGATTGGGGAACATCGCGATGGTCATGCAGCTGCGCGTCGCAAGGTCCTCCAACGGCCAGCCCCTGGCGCTGAGCGGGAGCACGATGTCATTGATCTGCAGCTCATCGCGTGCCTGACGGGACTTGAACTCGGGGATGAGGTGCGCGGGACCTGTGAGGCGTGTGTAGTAGCGCTCGTCCGCATCACCGGTGTCCTGGTCTTCGAGCGTGGCTTCGAAGGGTTCGACAGCGAGCGCTCCGATTGCATCGACGACTGGGATGAAAACGTTCGTCTGAAAGCCGTCGCTCACGCGATCGTCCACGCTGACAATCAACACACCGCTGTCAAGCGCGACCATCTTCGATGCGGTCGGATCTTCTCGCGTGCGCAGCACGGTCTCCGAATGGTCCAGGAGTGGCTTGAGCGCTTCCTCGACCGCTTGGCGCATGACGCCGTCGCGAATCACTGCTTCAAAGGATATTCGTGCGTCGTAGCTCATGTACTTGCTTTCTCAGCCCCGCGGGGCGCCTAGTCGTTGAGTGGAGAGTTCGTTCTCGGTCGCTGCTTCCTCCATGAAGCACATGTGCCGAGCTCGTTCGATGATTTGGTCGGCCCAGTCGGTGTCGGCGTCGAGTTGCTCCCTGGCGCACCCGTTGCCGAGCGCCTCCTGCACCAGCTGATCACGCGTAACGACGCGGCCGCCGGCGAAGGTCGACTCGCCTTGCCAGGCGTAGGTCTTGCCGTCCGCGCGTACGTAGGCGTGAAGGAAGTCGTCGCGCAGCACGATCTCGCCGCCCAGGGCCGAGCGCAGGGCCAACGCCATGCCCCAGCAGCCGCCTTCCTCGAAGTACCAGCCGGCTTGGGACTGGTCGGCGGCCGCCTGCATATTGGCAGCAAAGCTCGCCAGCGGGACCGCGTGATCCAGTACTGTGATCTGGTGGGGGGAGGTCGCTACCCAGACGCGTTCCTTTGGAAGGTAGATGCCGTCAAAGCCGCGCGCTGCGATCGCGGCCACCGACTGGTCGATCTGGTCCCTGTAGGGGACGTCCGCGCCATAGGTGATTGCCGTCCATGGGTTGCGAATATCCAGTCTCGCTGCGATGACCCGCGGCGCCGCATCCCGGCGGATGCGTTGGTAGGCGGCCGCCGCGTTGAAGCGCTCGGCGAAGAAGATTCCACGCTCGTTCGGAGCAAAGGCGTCGAAGGTGGCGCCGGTGCCGTGGTAGACGATCGGTGGAGGGCAGGACGCCGTAGTCATCGGGGCGCGTCCCCGAGGGCTGGTTCTTCTTCACAAGCCGACATGCCATCCTCGGCTGCCTCGCCGTCGTGGGGGGCGAGTGGAGCGGCGTCCGGATGGGCGGCATTCAGCGCGAAGACTGCGCGCGCAACAGGATTCGGCCCGTCCGTCTTGGCCGCCGGATCCGCGCAGGCGAGTTGGGCCATCACCTCGGTCGCGAGCAGGCCGACCTCGAGGTTGAACTGCTGCGCAGTGCCTTCGATTGCGATGTGCGCGTTTCCCACTTTCATCCTGCGAGCGTTCTGGATGGCTAGCGCCGCCTTGTCGGAAAGGATGGCCTGCATGATTTCCTCGATCGATTGGGTCACGCGGCCGAGGAAGATGTTGTCTTCGCCACTGAACCTGCGGTGGAACGCTTTCGAAGCCGCACGAAGGGATTTGCCCTTGAACAGATCCCGTGTCACGTACTCGATTGCGGTCGCCGAAAGAGGCGCCTTGTCGGTGGATGAGGTTGGTGCGGTGGCAGCGATGAGGGTGGGCATCGTGGTTCTCAAGGGCGGTAGTTCGAGGCGTTCGCGGCATCGGCAAACGGGTGGGTGGCAAGCACGCCTTCATCGACCAGGCTGGAGGCGACCCGATCGCGCATTTCCTCGTCCACGATGTGGTGGAAGGCGCCGAGCCACTGCCGGCACGCGGCCGCGCAGATCTCGTCCGTCTGCTCGAGCACGTACTGAAGCGCATCACCGTCTTGCTCTACGGCGGCCAGGACGACGGCGGCGCTCGGCTCTGGAATCAACTGCAGCGCGCGCCCGGCGTTCTTGACGGCGGCGAGGAGAAGCTCCTCGGTCCAATCGCGCTTGTTGATCTTGCGCAGCAAGAAGCCGTCGTGCCTGAGCGTGGCATGCAGGCGCTCGATGTAGGCGTTGTTAGTTCGAACAGAGTCGGTCAAGGGAAGCCTCGTCATCGTTTGATTGGGATCGGTGGGTGCGTCTAGCCACGTAGGCGCGCTTCCTGGGCATCTGATGCGTCCGCTTCGACACGGGCAAAACTGGGAACGCGAACAAGCAGCGCTTCGCCGTCGGTGGTGCATGTGACGTCCAGCCCGAGGGGATTGAGCGTCGTGTCAGGCGGGACGAGACGCGCGAGCGCCGCGATCAACAGGTCACGGGCAACGAGGTTCGGCAGCTGCACGGCGCCGGCGGATGAGACTTCGACCGCCATACTCGCTCAGCCGCGCGGTGCGTCAGCCAGGTCCTGCTCGTCTTCCTCGTCCAGCTGAACGATGTTGTTCCAGGGAAAGTTGCGTGCTTCCATCTTGAGGATTACCGTAGCTACCTCGGTCCCGGATTCACGGAAGGTGCCGGCTGGAATGCTCTCCACAACAGCTTGGCTGGCCTCAGCGAAGTCGCGAAACTTCGTCGCGACTGCCGTGGCGCGCGACTGGTAGCTCGGACTCATGATTGCGATCAGCACGCCGTCTGGCTTCAAAAATTGAGCCGCGTGTTCGACGTGCTTCGCGTCCTGGAGATTTCCGAAGGGCGGGTTCATCACGACCGCGTCGTAGATCGGCGAGGGTTCGATGGCCAGGAAATCGCCGTGGAGGACGTCCGTCAGGCCAGCAGCCTTCAGCGTGGCCACGTTCCGCTCCAAGAATTCGCAGGCCGTCACGTTCTGGGCGCCTACGATTGCAGCGGCACGCAGCGCCAAACTTCCGTTGCCCGCGCTGGGCTCAAGCACCTTCATGCCGGGCACAAGGCCGGCCATGGCGATCGCGCGGTCCGCCAGACCTGCAGGGGTCGGGAAGAAGCCGAAGTCCTTCGCTGTCAGATATTCGCCCGACGCAATGGCCGCGGCCATGGCCTCATCGGCGGGTCCTTCGAACACGTGCGCTTGCGTCTTGCCGCCCTTCCACTGTCCAGAGAGATCCTTCAGAACGGCGTTGACGCGCTTGTAGAGCTTCGGATCCAACCGTTCGGGTCCGAGATAGAACTTGTTGTCTTCCGTGCGGCCGGCTCGCAAGGCTGCCAGAACGTCGTCATCGATGCGGCGACTGCGGGCGGCCGCGGCTTCCGGCATTGCCGCGCCCCTCAAGGTAGGCCGCGCCGTGAGTGCCTCGTCGCCGTCCCTGCGGCTTTCCGACGTGTTCCTGGTCAGATCCGCCGTGCTGGTCAGGGGCCCTGTCACTTCAGCCGGCCGGTGGTTGGAGGGAAGTGCCTCCGAGATCTGCCCCAGAAGCTCGTCTCTTCGTGCGCTGCCCTTTGCGAGTCGAGCAGGGAGGCCTGCCTGGGAGTCACCCGGTTCGCCGGCTATGCGTGGGAGCGGAAGCCGACCCTCGTAGCGCGCTCGCAGGGTTTCGACCTGTGCGTCCGACACGCCGCCGAGCAGGCGCTGCCCGAGGATGGTCTGGTACTTGAGGTACAGATCGTGCTGGCCGTCTACCCGTTCGACCAGCTGCAGGTAGTAGTACCGGTCCGCCTGGTCGTTCGCTCCCACCGGGTAGATCACCTTGGCGCCAAGCATGGCCATCAGCGCTTCGGACGCGTCGATGGCGTTGAAGGCGCCGCCGTGTCGCCAGGCGCCATTGGCCGGGAGACTGAGCCACATCTGGGTCCGCGACGGTTTGTCCGACTTGGAGAGGCAAACACGGTCCAGGAGTGCCGCCACCTGTGCATCGGAGAGCATCGGATGACGTGCAAAGAAGTCGGTAGAAATCATGTCCGCAATAGTAGACCGACACAAACAAATCGAAATATTTGTTTTGCTAGCCCACCCGGCGCGCCTCGCGGAGCACGTGACGACTACATTTGCCGGCGGCGACAACGCCAACCACAAGGGCAGCCGGGCGCCCTCGCAGGACGTAGCAGCAACAACGGCTGCCCCCAGCACAACGATGATCCTCAGCGAGCGCTGGCGCGTCGCGTTTCGGCGCTCTTCATCCCGTTTGGCTGCGGAGAGGCCGATCGCATTCTGAAAGTCGCCAACAAGACCTGCTCGACCGCGGTCGGTGACAGGGATGCGACGGCTGGGTGCGGGTCAACGGGGCCGAAGGCCTCTGCATCCTGATCGATGAGTATCAAAGCAGGGGAGGAACGCGCTTTCGATCTGCTGGGTGACGTGCCCTGTCGATGCGAGCGATGGCGAGATCGAGGGCGCGGTGGCGCGCTTCGCACAGATGGCGGATGAGTGTGTGGGGACACCTACGCCATGCGATTGACGCCCCCGAGGGGGTGATAGGCCACAGGAGAGCCCGTCTGGTAGGTGTCGCGGTTGGGCGTCTGTTGGGCGGCGAGGGTGTGGCTGTGCTTCATGCCTCGATAGGGGCCTGCTGAACGTCCGAATTCGCAGGCTCCGTCCATGTGCTTCCACCCTCCGGCTACACCAGGTTGTCCAACGCTTCCTCTGCAGCTTCTAGCTCTTCGTCCCTATAGCTAGCGGAAACGTACATCAAATCGACAGCGCGTAATTGTTGGCTTCGTGCTCGCAAGGCCTGTTGCAAGCCCACCCAGGCGTCAGAGGCGGCCCGATGTTCGTCGGTCTCCATATTGAATTGGCCGGGTGATACGCACTTCGCCGCTACCTCAGTCTCAATTTCTTCCCGCGGTCTTTCACCGGCCCTGAGCGAAATGCACGGACTGCTCAGCCAGCTCACGGAGATATACAGGCCCGGTCGACCGGCTGCTCTCAAATCTTCGGAGCGCCCGTAAACGCAAGCCAGAAGGTGGGCTGGACTTTCGTAGAACAGGACCTCGGGCGTGTCGTGTTCCGTGTCGGCCACCTCACTCATGGTCACTTGGACAAACGCATGCGCGTTGAATCGTGCGACGAGGCTGTTCCAGGAGCCTGCGTGCAGCAACTTGGCCAAGGTCTCTTGGCACCAGGAAAGCTTTGGCGGTTCTTGCATCTTGTGGGCCAGCTCTGATTGCAGCAGCTTCGCCAAGCTTTGAGGGGTGGGCCACATGGGTTGCAGATTCTGCTCAGTCGGGTCCGGGTCTTCTATCAAGTCGATCACCGAAAGGTCATTCCGCTCTTCGCGGCCCTTGAGCTCGGGCCATTTGTCCCGGTTGCCGTGAGTGAACGAAATCGGTTTAAGCCACTCTCCGGCACGGGGGGTGCCGACTGGGATTACATGAATCTTCGACCACGACCAATCGAAGTCGTTGTAGGGCTCGACCGTCCAGGCAGGCAACTCCATCAGCCGGCGCACGAGCGTGCGCTCGTCCGAGATCTTGATCGGGGCCAGCAGGGTCTGCATTCGCTTGAGCAGGTCCGCCCGCGGTTGCACGAACTCGAGGGGCGCGATGCGGGCGTAGAGCTCGCCTTCGCAATACATCTCCAGGGGTTGCGTGTCCGTCTCCAGGTCGTCCAGCTCATGGCCTTCTTCTTGCGCGTGGGCCATCACTCCGGCTACAGCTTCAGCCCGCGACCTGGCCACAGACACAATTTCTCCGGTCTGTGCGGTTTCTCGCTCCCACCAGATGACATGCCAGTCCGCCGGGTCGTCAAAGATCTTCAGGAGGTCGTCAGACCATAGATGGCCGGTCAAATCCAGGGCCTCATCGGCGGTCAACGGAATGCCCTCGCGGGCAACGGCCGCAGCCAAGTCTTCCACGAAGGCGATGAGCCTTGCGTTCAGGGGAATGTATGCAAATGACATGTGGATTGCTCCAGGCAGAGGCGTTCGCATGCGTGGAAGGGGTGCGCGTTACCTCACCGGCGAACAGTCTTGCTTGGAACCAAGGCCAATGGACTGAGCAGCTCCATTTTCACCATCGCGGAAGTTCCGCGGCGCACGGCTGGCATGGAGTGCCATGCTGACAATGATAGCTGGCGCCTTGCAGATTTCAATTCATGTCGGATGCCAGAGCGGCATCTTGCTGGCGATGCGCTTCACTCATTGCGCGAAGGCCTCCGCCGTCATAGTGTTCTTCGAAATGTTGCAATTGCGGCAGCAGGTGACAAGGTTACCGGCTGCGTAGCCTTAGTCGTTCTGCGGCCCGTCGATGCCGTTCCGTAGGAACGGGCCCAGTGCAGTCTTTTTGAGCGCGGCCAGCTGCTCGCGCGTGAGGTCCCAAGCGTGGCAGGGAGCGTGAGCGTCAGTGGCGTCGCTGAACGTCAGGTTTTGGCGAATTCGGCGATTGGCCGTACTGCCCGCCCCGCTGCCGGGGCGGTCCCACGCTTCAACCTGCCGTGCCCGCGCCGTCGACCCCGGCGCCGTCCAAGGCCTTCTTCAGAGCTTCCTCCACTGCATCGATTCGCTTCTTGCACACCTGGTAGGCCGCTACGGACTCCGTGACGATCTTGAGCAGATCGTCGATGTTGGGCTCTTGCTGTTCGCGAAGGGTCTCAGCGTGTTGCTGGAGCACGCCGTAGGCTTCGCGAAAGGTCTGTTGTTCCATGGCTCGTTCCTTCATTTTGGCTTGCCGGAATGCGCACTCATGGTGCCGTCCCGGAACTGGATCTCAATCAACTGGTCAAGCTCGGCCTGATGCAGGCTGGTGATGGGTTTGCCTTCGGCATCGCGCACGATCGCGAAGCCGCGGTTGAGTGTCTTGTCCGGGCCTTGGCCTGCGATCTCGCGCATCAGTGCGTCAGAGTTCGCGCGGGCTCGGCCCAGAGACGCCGTGGCTCGCTCGCCCAGAGCGGAGATCTGAGCGTCGGCCTGGTGCCGGGCTGATCGTGCGCCGGCGCTTGCCCGGTCGAGCACCGTGTTGATCGACACGTCGGCGGTGCCGCGCGCCCGGCCAATGAGGGCGCCAGCTTGAGTTCGGATGTCGGCCATGTGCTGCGGCACCAGCCGGCGCGCCGTCGCCACCTGGCCGGAGGCTTCGCGCTGGATCTCGCTCACGAGCGCAAGCCCGTCGCGTGCTGCCTGGTGAACGTCCTGGAGCGCCGCCACGCCGATGCTGTTCATTGCGTCGCGGCTGCCCTGGCGCGCATGGGCTATCTGGGCGCGCGCGTCCGTCGCGACCTGGCCGTGGGCCTGGTCCACGGACACGCGCATCTCGCGCGCCGCGCGGCCGGCCATCGCCATGATCGCTTCTGATGCGGTTTTCGCCTCCTGCGCTCGGCGCACTATCAGCTTCTCGATCGCACCGATCACCTTGCTGGGGGTATCGAACTTGGCGAATGCGACCTCGTCCAGGATCGTGCTGTCCCGCTCGTGGCCAATGCCTGTCAGGACCGGCAGGCGTTGGTCGCAGACGACCCGGGCCAAGTCGTAGTCGTTGAGCCATGCCAGGTCATTGACCGCGCCGCCGCCGCGGATGATGACGATGGCATCGGGCATGTCGTCAGCGGCCGCGCATTCGTCGAGTGCCTCGGTGAGAGCTGTGATGATCTCGCGCGCCGCGCCTTCGCCCTGAAATCGGCTGTGAGCGTAGGTGAAGCGGCACAGCCCGAGAAGCGCAAGGCGATCGGACTCCTTGCGGAAGTCGCCCAGGCCTGCGGCCTCGTGGGGCGCCACGACCAGCACGGAGGTGAAGTCCCAGGGCGGTGGCATGCGCCTGTTCTGCTCGAAGACGCCCTCGCGCTGCAGGCGCGCCCGAATCTCCTTCTTCCGGGCTTCCAGATCGCCCAATGTGAATGCCGGATCGATCGCGTCGATCTCCAGGCTGAATCCGAACTGCGCCTTGAAGCCTGGCTTCGCGCGAACGAGCAGCTTGATGCCGGCGCCAATCGTCGCCCCTGTGGCCCGCTCGAACTCGGGCAGTATCTTGGCGGCGGTGTTCGCCCAGATCATGGCGTGCGCTTTCGCGAGCACTTGGCCGGCGCGGTCGCGCTCCGACAGCTCGAGGTAGACGTGCCCGCTATTCAGCCTCACGTTCATCACCTCAACCGTGGTCCAGACGCCGGCCTTGAAGGCCTGCGTGATCGCGGCCGCGACGCCGCCGAGCAGACGGGATAGGGGGATGCCCTTCGCTGGCGCGGTGAGTTCGCCGCCGGCAGCACCAGCAGCCACCTCGCGGGATGCGAACAGGTCGGGCGCGGGGGCGTCAGCCGGCGCCGCGGCGCGAGCTGGTACCGGTGGTGAGCTGGAGATGCCGGGAAGGACATCCCACTTTGCAAAGGCCGAGAGGTCAGCGTCGGGGTGGACCCACCAACGCCGGCTTGCGGGGTCATAGCGAGCGCCCAATGCCTTCGCGGCGTCCTTCTCCTTGAACGGGACATTGAGGTAGTGGCGCTCTTCCATCGGTACGGATTCTGATTCATTCCGCGGCGCGAGTCGGTCGCGAGCCAGGTTTGCGAGCACCTTTTAACAACGCTCGAAGCTCAGCCGCATCATTCTTGCGTCGCATGCGAGCAGACGCGCCTCGCCCCTCGTGGGGTCCGCAGCTAGGAGGTCTTCCTCGGGATCACCCAAGGCCTGATCGCCGTTGTGTAAGGCGTCGGCGAGTAGAGGTACGGGAGGGCCTTCATCGCAGCGCCAAGTACGCCCGCCTCGACGCCCTTGTCACCGTGGAAGTGCTTGTAGATTTCGCGGTTGGGCGCCGATCCGCCGACGGTATGCAGGAACGCCACGAGATCTAGCTCAACGGGACGCAGATTGAAATAGTCCTGTGCTGGCGCTGTCTTGAGCGCCAGATGGTTGCGGCCCGACCGGCAGATGTTGCCTGCGCCATCGAGGGCCTCGATCAGCACCGTGGTCGGAACCAAGCCTTCGGAGTCGAGCTTGGCCTGGGCGGCGTTCATCTCCGACATTGCATGCGGGGCAGACCGGATCGCCTCGACCACGTCGTTGACGTTGAGCGGTCGGGGCCACGTGACGTTCAGGAGCTGTTCGACGAGCGCTGGCAAGACGCTTGCACCGTCCACGACGCCGATGCCGCGTTGGTCCAACCAACGCACCGCAGGCCATTCGCTCAGGATTTCCACACACGTCTCTTCCGAGACATTCCAACTCGGATGGTCCGCGAACTTTGCGGCGACCTCGCTCACATCGAACGCGCCGCGCGCGAGGGTCAGCTCTCTGGCGCGAACGCAAACTTCGAGCAGATGGACCGGAAATACCCCGTGTGGTGCTTTCGTCCAGAAGAAGAGGCTGGACTTCGCTGCCTCCGGCCCGTTGCCTGCCGCCACGGTGATGGTGATCAAGCGGCCGCCCTTCCAGCCGAGGACATCGGTCAGGAACTTGCTGACGCCAATCACATGTGCGCCTCCAAGGAGCGGGCCTAGCCGAGATTGAAGGCGCCGGGCGCCAGTGAACTCGGTCGACGCGAGCTCGTGGGCCAAGAGTTCGAGGGCCGGCGAGTGGAGGGAACTGGTGATGAACGGATCGGTCATCGGCAGCAGCTTTCGCCGCAGGCGGAACGCCCTAGCCTGTGTCTCCGAAGTGCCTGCCCAAAACGCCGCATCAAAGGACTCGCGAACGGGTGCGACACCGAACGCCCAGAACAGGCTTTGCTCCGTCCACGGTTCGGAGTTCGCCGTGCTCGCGAGCATGGTGCTCAGCACCTCCCGAACCTCCTCTGGCACCTGTGCCGACTCCAATGTCTCAAGGCGCCCTCGGAGGATCTTTGCCAGCCTCGATGCGTCAGGAACACTGCTTGCCTCGAGCTTGCGAAGGACGTCGTCAGCATGTCCAGGCTCGCGATGGTTCAGCGGCACCACCTTGTGGATCTCGAAAAGCAGCCAGCCCAGCCGGTAGTCGGTACCGGAGATCGGGCGGCCTGAGCGGGTCAAGAGTTTCAGGTTCGAGATCTGACGTCTGCGACGCTGGGCTAGGCCGGCCGGAGGTGTCAGGTCTAGTTCGGGGGGTGGTTTTCGAGCGGGGGCCTTTCGTGGCTTGGGGCCGCCGACGGCCGCCGGCGCCGCCCCGTGGTGGCCGATGTCTTCCCAGTCCGATTCCGCGAATTGCGCTTTGAACTCGGGCAGCCGTGCCCCGGGGTCCGGGCGCAGGCTCTTGACCAGGCGGTTGACGCTGTCGCCGATCCAGTCGGACGCCTCCAGAACCGTGAACCGCGTGTTGCCCAGGGAAACCTTGAGTCCTGCCGGCGACCGCTCGTCCCAGACCTTTTGGGAGGCCGCCAGGTTCAAATGCCAGCGCGAGAGCGTCCGGGGAATCTTGCGAGTGGCCAGCATTTTGGCCAACAGGGTGGAGATCGCCGCCTCACTGTGCTTGAGTTCGTCCTGCGTCAGGCCTTCAACGAAGCTCTTGTCCGCAAACTTCTCGAGGGTTGCCGGAGGGCGGTTCGTCCGAAAAGTCATCCTCCACGGCAGACCGTAGGCGATCGCTGGTGGCAACGGGAGGAGGGCGAGCATGACCGCGGAGGATACATTTTTTCGCCCAGGGCGGAAAAGGCGCACCCCTCGGCGGCATCAAGCCATTCTGCCGCTTTCGTCCTCCCTCAGTCCAGCGGCATGTCCGCCCTGGCTAGGCCAGGAGGCCCTGTCCGCGGGCAATGTGCAGCGCGCGCGATCTATTGTTCACGCCCAACTTTCGATACAGACGCCACAGGTGCACTTTGACAGTCGTCTCTACCAGGCCGAGAGCGGTGGCCATCTCGCTATTCGTGAGGCCGCGATCGATCATGGCAATCAGCTGCTTCTGGCGCTTCGAGAGTTTGAAGACGCCCGAGGGCGAGTCCGCGTCGGGCGCCTCGTCGTGCTCGTTCCCGGCTTGCAGCAGCCCTTGAAGCGCAGCGGCGTACTCACCTCGGCCACTCGCCTTCTCGACGTAGATGTCAGCTCCCGAGGCAACGCAAACTTCCTCCATCTCACTGGAGGAAAGGGTGGAGAAAACCGCAATCTGTGCGTTCGGGAATAACGTCCGGACCTTCGCAACGCCAGCGTCCGAGTCGTTGTCCGGGAGGTTGATATCCATCGAGACGAGCGCCGGCGGGCCGTGGTCGTTCACGGCTTGGTAGACGGCACCAATGCAGTCGAGCTCGACGATGTTCGAGTCAGGGCGAAGGCGTCGGACAGCCATCACGATGGCATCGCGCATCATGGGGTGGTCGTCGACGACGTAGACAGTCATGCTCACCCGGGCGAGTCTGCCCGAGGTCTGAGGGCAATTCCGGGCCCCTCACGAAATCACGCGCCCCCTTCGCCAAAAGTTTCGCGGAACGTGCGATCAGTTGCGCGAAGAGTCGCCCGGGTTCCACCCCTCCAGGTCAAAGGAGGCGCGGAATCCCGGGCGGCCGCTCAGGCGGATACCGCCTCCGGCCACGTACTCGGCCATCATTTCGCTGGCGAGCCATCGGTACCCTGCCTCTTCGCAGGCCAGGGCCGTCGAGAGCCAACCGCCGAACGGGTCGAGCACCAGGCCGCCGGGCGGGGTGAGGAACTCCACCAGGAGGCGCGCCAGTTTCACTGGCATAAGGGCACCATGGACAGGAAGGCCAAGTTCCTTGGCTTGCTTGCGAGTCTTCTCGACCTCGCGGCTGGCGTGCGTGATCGAGACAACGTTCTTCGGGATCTTTCCTGCGGTCACGTTGCCGAAGGAGCCTGGCCGCAGTTTGTAGGCGCCGTCGCCATAGGTCGCGGTGCGGGTCTCGCCGCCGGCGGCGAGCAGCTTTGCGTGCCGATCCGAGTGGGGCTGCAACACGCGACGGTTGTCTGCCACGCAGCGGACAGGGTCGTTGCAGAAGATCAGCACCGGCTCGTATCCGACGTTCAGCTGCTGACGTGTGATCGACGCCCAGTAAGTCGGGCCCGGCGGCTTCGATCGGTTTTCCCACACCATCCGTTCATGAAGGTATAGGCCAAGTTTTTGGTTCATGGCCAGAGTCAGCAACTCCAGATGCATCGACCGCGCCGGGGACTTCGACAGAAAGATGTCCTGGCTGATGTTGAGCGCGACGCAGCCGCCGACGATCAGGTTCTTCAGGAGTGGCTCCAGCGAGCGGCAGATGAAGTCGACGTACCCCTCTTCGGACGGATTGCCGTACGCGCGGGCCTGGCGCAAGGGGTAGGGCGGCGAGGTAATGATCGCGGAGATCCGGTCCGTTAGCTTGCCGGCGAGGGTCTCGGTTCGGGTCCAGATGGCCACGCCGAGGTCGGTGCTGAACGCAACCAGTGCCACGCCTTGGGGAGCAGGGGTGAGGTCGCCTTCCTTCTGCGCCTTGGGAGTCAGGCGCCAGTTGCCTCGTTGGCCAGGAACGCGCTCGAGCAATCCAAGCTTGCGCAGCGTTTGCTGGTGCCAACGGACCTTCCGGTGTTCCAGGTTGTGGGGCTGGCGCGCGCGGCCCACGGGCTTGCGCTCCCCGCCGACCAGGTCGAGCGCCTCGTAGAGAGCTTGGTTCGAAATGCCCTCGTCGTTGATCTGGACGTTGCGATACGCCGCAAGGAGCGGCTCGAAGAGGTCGGACTGTTGCATTGGGGAATTGTTTGCAGCGTGCTTCTGTTGCAGAACAAGATGGCATACCCGAGCGAACACAGTCAAGGACAGACCTGAAGAATGTCGGCGCGCCGGCGCGACGTGATCGTGCCCAGGAGAAGGAGGCGCTCCATGTGCCGCAAAAAAGCGCATCATCCGGTCCCCGGCCTCCCAAGGCCCCCTTGGCACGATCCTTCGCGGTGCACGCGCACGGCGACCAGATGTACGGTCGGCACCCCTACGCGCATCACCTGGACGCTGTGGCCGAGCTGGCTCGGCCATACGGTGACGATGCTGAGGCCGTCGCGTATCTGCACGACGTGAAGGAGGACGTCGCCGGCATGACGCTCGCCCACCTTCGCGAGCCCTTCGGCGAAGAAGCGACCGAGGCAGTTGACCTCTTGAGCGATCCGCCTGGCGCGACGCGCAAGGACCGCAAGGCGAAGGCGTATGCCAGGCTGGCCTCGACATCGAACCGCCTAGCCCTGATCGTCAAGCCGTGCGATCGGCTAGCCAACATGCGGGCATGTATTGCCGACGGCAACGAACGCCTTCTCGAGGTGTATCGCTCGGAGCATGCAGCCTTCCGTGATGCGGCCTATCGCCCGGGCCTGTGCGACGAGATCTGGAGCGAGTTGGACCAGCTGGCCGAGAGGCCGATCAGCCAAGAGGGCGAGAAGCCGCGGCCGCGCGCTTGAGGCGCCAGCCTGAGCTCGCGGCTCAGGAGCGAAGCGCCTTCAACACGAGCGGCCACCTGCCCGGGTACATCCGTTCTGAGATGGCGGGTGCGATCTTCGTGCGCGAGACGAACACCCGCGTCCCCACGAGGTCCTGCAACGCCGGCACACCGGCAAACCACTCCTCCTCGGCCCGAGCGATCAGGACAAGCACTCCCTGATCGACCAGCTGAGACACCAGTTCGAGGGTCGGGGAGCGGCTCGGAAAGCGGGCCATCTGCTGAAGGAGGTGCTGCTGACCCGTCGGCCACTTCTTGCTCGCCCACGGGCACAACTCGACCTTCAACATCCGACGGCTAATCTGTTCGAGCGTGACACCCGCCCGGCGTAAGGTCCCAAACACGCCGTTCTGGTAGTAGGCCCTCGTGCCCGCTGTGACGTGTGGGCCGGCCACGGACAATGGCCAGTCGGGATGCGGTTCGAAATGCGACTCGCGCGTCGCGCCATCCCCGTAGCTGGGATTTGCCTTCAGAAGCAGAACCGTGGCGGTCGCTGGATCGCCGTCGAACGCGATCGGCCCCAGGTCTTCGCGGATCCGCCAGCCTTCCCGCGCAATGCGGCCCTTCTCCGTACGCGCGCCGGGGATGGTTTTCTCGACTGCATCCTTGTAGGCAGGCAGCGAGAGCAGATCCGCCGCGTTGATGGCAGCGGGTTGCAAAGCGGAAATGATGGCGGGGTCTACTTGGGTCATTCAGAGAGTCATTGCACGCGGAGCAATGCACGATACCGGGGCTTCGCCGCGGCACCTGGACGGAGGCATTTCTACCCATACCTTTCTTGCACCCAATGAGTTGCGCTGCAAGAATCCGTCCCTTCAAATCACTGATCCATATCCGCCTAATGTCATCCCCCGATCAAGTAAGCGCGACCCCGAAGGAGTCCTCAACTCGAGCCGAGGCTGCGTCGCCTGCGACCATTCTGGATGTTTTCAGTTCCCACCACCGCTTCAAGCTGATCTGGGTGGACACCCAACCCGATCTCCCGCTGTCCACGGAGCCCGCGGTCATGCGTTGGAGCCTGCGTCCCGACGACTGGCACAAGTTCTGGCCAGAACTCCTCATGCATCCCTGCGCGTTCGTCTTCGCGCCGAGCCACCCGTTGCGCGAAGGAGCGCCAAGTCAGATCGACTTCCTTCAGACCCTGCCGCCAGGCTATGACTGGCGCAGTAGCGCGCCACAGGATCTGCACGAGTCCATCGAGGCGGCATTCACGGCCATGGAAGATGATCCGACGCTCACTGCCCCAAAGGGAAAGGCACTGGTGCCGGTGGGGCGCATGTACACGGTTGATATGTCGGGCCGGCCGCGCGCCATCGGCTCGATCACCCTGGGTCCGAACGACGAGGCCACCGTGGAAATGTCGGCATTGCAACGTCCGGCGCAATCGCCGGCAGCGACATCGAGCCCAAAACCTGACGCCACGATCGAAAGCCTCGCGGCGCTGCTGATGGGTGTGCCTCACGATGCGCGCATGCGCCTGGCAGATCTGATGTCTACCTTTGCCAGGGCGCCTGATAGCGCCACCACCAAGGCGCAAATCGTGGGGACGTTGGCGCAAAACGCTGGCATCCAGGAGCAGGCAGCGCCGCACTAAAAGATTCGCTGCTTTCGTCTTGGCGCCACTTCACCTCCCACCAGGCGTGGAACTCGCTGGCGGCCGCGTCGCGGCGTAGATCGCCACGCTCACCCCGGTACCGGCGAACTCGTTCGAGAACACACCCGACCACTCACCCTCCCAGCCTGCGAGCAGATCCTTGCCGCGCATCGACGCCGGCAGGATGGCCACGAGCCGGCCGCCGGCTTGGATCAGCGTCGAGGCCTCTTGTAGATGCGCCAGCGCACGTCCATCCGAGTAGGGCGGGTTCATCAGGCACCTCGTCCACCTGGCGTTGGTCGCGCGCTGGGCGGCCGCCCAGGCGATGAAATCAGCCTCGTGGGCCTGGTAGCCACGTGCGCGCAGAACCTCGCACCGCAGGCGGGAGATCTCCACGCAGGTTGTGCGATCGGGCGGCAGGAGGCAGGCGAGCCCGCCCAGGCCTGCGCTCGGCTCGAGGTATGTGTCGTCCTCGCCGCCGTCGAGCATCTCGACAGCGGCTTCTGCGACGGTGGTCGGGGTCGGATAGAACTGGTGCGAGGCCTCATGTGGGATACAGCCCGAGATGAGGACCTTGTTGAGCACGCCGCGTGGGTTGAAGTCGAAGGCGTACCCGACCTTCGAGGGCACGCCCCCGATCGCCTCCAGCAGGCGCTCGGCCTCGTGGCGCGCATGCTTACCTTCGTCCATCGTGCTGTACGAGAAAGAGAAGCGCCATGTGCGCTCAACATCACGGACCTCTAGACTGCCGCCGTCGATGATTCGCAGCACCGCAAAAGGCAAGGGACGTTCCATCAACTTGAACGTCCTGGCCTTCGACGCGGGGCGCGCTCGGAACTTGGCCGGGATGGCCATGGGGTACAGGCTTGCCAGTACGCCATTCAATCGGTAAGAAATCTCTGGGTTGATCTCGAGATGCGCAGTACCGACGCCGCGGTAGATGCGGATCCGCACAGCGCCGCCGTCTATGTCGTGCCACTCACCCCAAGCTCCGCTCTCAGCGATGCGGCGAAGAAGATTGCTCGTTTCGTAGTGCTTCAGACCCGGCCGCCCCATGAAGGTCGCAATCACTGAGCGCAGGTCGTTGATGAGGCCCACGCGGCTGTGGTTCGGGTGCCCGTAGCTATCCAGGACGTTCGCGACGATCATCCGCTTCGAGAAGCCTTGTGGCTGGTTCGTGACGTGAGCTCCAGAGAGCCCGCGGAAGATGCCATCCACGCGCTCGCTGAAGAACTTATGCCTTGAGGCGAGCAGATCCGCGATGGTCGGTCGAACGGCCTCTTCAGTGAAGGGCACCGTGTTGCGGTCGGAGATCGCCTTGTTCCATTCGTCGCGGCGAGCCTGGGGCATGCAGTCGAGCACGTCCGTGAGGGCAAGCGCCTTCGACCAGAAGGTGGCGTCAAGCACAGCCATCGCTGCCGGCAAGTCGGCAAGCGAGTCGATTGAAAGACGCCTTCCGCGCTCCTCGCTCGCTTCCAGGAAGTACCCCATCGCGGCCGCGAAATCCTTGCCACGCAGCGCTTCGCCGAGCTGCTCGATGCTGCGCCGCAGGACCCGGTGCTGGCCGATCAGGCCGTCGAGCAGATCGCTGCTGACGGGTGCGAAGAAGGTTGCGCTCTCGTCGACCAGCTCGGTTTCAGCGCGTTCGATTGCTTGTAGTTCTTGGGCGTTTCGGTTCATGGAGGACCAAGATACGGATCGGAACGCGATCGCGATAGGTCGAGTTCGCACCTCGCTGACGCTCTGATCGACGTGGCCGCGTCCTGGCAGCTGTTCGGCCGACCATGGAGACTAAAAAACAACTATTACTGACCAGATAGGACGTTTTGTGAAAGAATACGTTCATGCCAAGACGATCCGACGCCGTCGACAGCCTACCTTCAGCCGTGGCCAGAGCGCTGACGCGCCTGGGCGCGGATCTCGCGACCGCGCGCAAGCGGCGCAAGCAGTCGCTGCGCAGCTGGGCGACGCGGCTGAATGTCTCGGTGCCCACTCTCGTGAAGCTGGAGAAGGGCGATCCGACCGTGTCCGCCGGCGTCTATGCGACGGCGCTCTGGATGATTCAGCGTCAGGACGCGCTTGCAGGCTTGGCCGATCCGCGCGAGGACCTGGCGGCGCTGGAAAACGAAGTACGGACGGCCTCACGCCGTGGAGCAAAAATCGATGTCTGAACCATACGTTCCCCAGGACCAACTGTCGCTCTGGATGCTCACGGACCCTGATCATCCAGTCTTGGTGGGCGAGATTTCGCTGGCGCTGAGCGGGCAGGGCGTGGGCTTGAGGTATGGGGCGCACTGGCTCGCGAATGGCTTCGCTCTCAGCGAGGATCTGCCGCTCGTTGATCAGCTCTATGTACCGAAGGAAAAGAAAGAGGTTGTCGGTGCCGTTGAAGATGCGCGGCCGGACCGGTGGGGCGAGCGCGTCATTCGAAAGTTTGAGCGTTCCCCCCGGATGTCGCTGCTCGAGTACTTGCTGTTTGCTGGCGGCGATCGCTACGGCGCGCTCAGTGTGAGCCAGGAGCACAGCCAGTACAAGCCGTGGCTGTCCTCACCCGTACCTTCCCTCGGTGACCTGCCTGCGATGCAGGACGTGATCCGCAAAATCATCGCCAACGAACCCGTTGGAGAGGTTGAGCAGCGACTTCTCCGCCCGGGCGTGTCACTCGGTGGCGCGCGCCCCAAGTCCCTCATTGAAATCGATGGCGAGCCATGGCTCGTCAAGTTTGGGGAAGGCGAGGACGAGAACACGCCGCTCATCGAGCACGCCACGATGACGCTGGCGGCCAGGTGCGGCATCGAAGTGGCGGCGACCAGGGCGCTACCGGTGCGTGGTCAGCATGCGGTCGCGGTGCGCCGTTTCGATCGCGCCCCCGGCTGTCGCATCCACGCGATCTCTGCGCACGTCGCCTTGCGCGCCGTGGGCGAGGAATTCGGCTACCCGCAGCTCGCCCAGCAGCTACGCCGCATGGCCCCGCCGAAGGACATCGTGCATATGCAGGGGCAGCTGTTCCGACGCATGGTGTTCAACATCCTCATGGACAACACGGACGACCATGAGAAAAACCATGCTCTGCTGCGTCAGGCAGACGGCGGCTGGGCGCTGTCGCCGGCCTTCGACGTCGTCCCCAGCATGAGCGGGCTGGGCTATCAGGCCATCTCGGTGGGCAGCAACGGGCCGGATTCGACGATTGAGAACGCCCTGTCCAGTGTCTCCGCGTTCGGGCTGAAGCTCGCCGACGCCAAGGCCATCGTGAAGGAAATCTCCAACGTGGTCGATGATTGGCATCGGCACTTCCAGGCCTGCGCGGTGAGCGCTGCAGACCTGGAAATATTGGCGCAGTACTTGGACAACGACCGGCTCGGCGCGCAGCGCAGGGAATACGCCTCGGGGGGCCGTGCAGTCCGATCAGCGCTGAAAGATCAGGAACCAGAGAACGATCCGCCCCCTGACGTACCACGCGGGTAGGTTGCCAATCGGTCAGACCGCCATCGTCAGAGATTCCAGGTGAAGGCGTGATTCCCGGGATGGCGGACCGGCTTGAGCCACAGATCGTCCTTCAAGCGGCGGATATACGCAGCACCGCCTTCATGTGGCTGACGTCGCGGCGCACCCAGGGCAGCCAGGCGCTCCAGAGCGTAGCGCTCGCCAGTCTCGGAGTTCCTCACCTTTGAGAGCAACCGATCCGCGAGGCTTGCGCCGTTGGGCGCGAGCCAGAGTGTTCGAGCGCTCGAAAGGCCGCGATACGCCGCGTTCGTCGCCTTGTAGATCGTGCCCACGTGGCCTCGTTTCACGAGGGCACCCGTCTCGTCCCGGCGCTCGATCGGATCCGAGTAGGCCACCACGCCGCGCACTTCCGGCAAGGCTTCACGCAGTAGCTTCTTCATTCGAGCTAGGCTCCAGCTCTCAGCGTTCGAGGCCAAGTCCTCAGCCAGGACGAAGCGCCCGAGCTCGACACCTTGCGCAGCGTCGAGATCCTGGAAGTACGCCGGGATGACCTTCTGGTTCATCGGCACGCTGAAGACACCGACTCCCGAGAGCCTGGCCTTCTGGAATGGCTCCTTGACGAACACTCCGGCGCGAAAGCGCGCCGCGGGGTAGCTGCCTGAATAGTGGTGCTTCTCGACGAACGCCTTCGCATCGCGCTCTTCAATCGGCTCGACGCCGGCGCGCTTTGGATCGAAGGTCTCTCCGGCCGGTCGATAGCTGGCGCGGCGGTGGCTCCAGCGTTGGCAGTGCAGGTCGAGCTGGTGAGGGTGGGGGAGGCGAACGACAGTCATTCAGCCAAGATACGGGGCTTGACCTGAATCGCGCTAGGTTGAGTAGCGATGTTCGGCACGGGAAAAGTTCACGATGTTGACGGCGCCGGCCTCGGGCATTCTCCCGCTGCCACCTTACGATCGCGGCTTCGTCCCTCAAAGGTGATTGAATGGAAGAACTCGAACGCATCGAGAAGGAACGCTACGGCTTGCTCGCCTTGACCCTGGTCCTGGCTTGCTGGCTTGATGATCGTGGGGCTGCGATGGATTCCTTCTGTGCTTCTCGCAGCCGCGACGGCGATGCTCGTGAGCGGAGCTTACGTGGCCGGAAAGACCACCGGCGACTACGTCTGGTCGCTGGCGCTTGCAGAGGCGCGTACACACGGCGGGACCCCTTCAAGGTGTGGTGTTTGGCTGGGGAACCTGTTGCCGGCGTTTGCTGTCGGCGCAGTTGGTGTGTGGTGGCAGCTTGCCCACTGACGAAACACCCCTTGCCTGGCGCGCAGATCTTGACGAACGCATGACAACGCCCCCTCCACGGCACGCCCGCGTTCTCCCGAGTTTCGCGACGCGGTTCCTGCCGCGCCCCCTCACCTCGCAGCTTGGCGCCATAGAGGCGCATGAGCTTCTAGCTTGGCAGCGGCCTGGCCTGCCAAGTCCAAACCTCGCGAAGGAGCTTCGAGATCAGTTCGTGGCTCGGCGCCGGCCTACATTCTTGGAGATCTGGGATTCAGAGGTGCACGTCAAGATCACCGAAGACTGGCGACGCGCGCTCACGGACGAAGAGCGACTTCGATTGCTGCCCCTCATCGCCACCGACGATGCCCTCCGAAGTTTTCCTGAGCGCAGCTTGCGAAGCGTCAAGGATGCGATGGGTCTTCCGGTCGCGGTTGTCCTTGGTGTATTGGCGAAGCTTGAAGCGCTCTACTGGGTCTCGACGCCTTGGAAGGCCGCGCCGTCGACGGCTGTCCAGAGCATGGCGGACAGTCCGATGGACGCGGCACTTATTGCCGAAGTCCGTGCAGTTCTTGCAACCCAGTGGGTCGCCGAGCTCAAAGAGGACGATCTCCGATTTCCGGGGGTAGATGGGATGGCCTTTCCCGAGTGGCTCTCACGGCAGCTGGGAGGTTCCGTGTCCTCGGAGCTTTCTCGCGACTTGTGCAGACGACTTGTCGCTGCCAACCGCGCATCCTGGAAGGAAGAGCTAGCGGATGTCGCACTTCATGCGATCGAACGCGCGGATCCGCGGCCAGGCTCCAGCGGAGCCAAACTGCGTTGGATCAGCATGTTCGAGCTTCGCTACGGCCGGGCGAGAGGCCTCGAGTTACAGGCGATCGGAGACCGCCTCGATCTGACCCGGGAGCGCGTGAGGCAGATCTGCGAAGCGATCCTGACCGCGATGAAATCTCAGTCGGTGAAGATGCCGGCTCTCGAGCGCACGCTCGCCGCAGCCGCCCGCGTGATGCCCTTGCCGCTTGACGAAGCGGATGGCCAGCTTTCGAAGTTTCTCGGGGAGGGGTATGGGCTTCGGGCAGCCATTCAGTTCGCGGAAGCTTTGGGCGTAGCGAATCCGATTCGGCGGACGCACCCAAAGGCGCGAACGTCGGCCGGCTACAAACCCGTGCCGATGTTCGAGTCGTCGGCGAACCCGGCTGAATGGATGACCGCCGCGCTCGCTCACGCTCGCCGGGACTGCACCTTTGTCGGGTGCACAAACCTGCTTCGCGTGGCCGGAATGCTCGCATTGCAAGAGGGCGTCGCTCAAGACGCTGAGACATTGCAGGGCCTGTTTGCGCAGGCGCCGGGCTTCCGCATGCTTGACCCGGATGCTGGCTGGTTCACGCTCGCGGATAGCGAGAACAGCGCCCTCGCGAGCCGCTTGCGAAAGCTCATGAGCGTGGCAACTGGCAGTGTCGATCTCGACACGGTGGCCTCTGCCCTGATGACCGACGATCGTTGGCTCTACCGCGACAGTAGCCGGGCCCTTGCAGTGCCGCCGCTGCATGTGCTTTCCGAGCTTTTCTCGGGCTGGGACTGGCTCATCGCGAACGCGCACAACAGGTACGTCCTGAAACTGCCGGTCGAACCAACGGACGTGCTCTCAAGATCGGAGTTCGCAGCCGTCGAGGCGATCTTGAAACTCGGCTCCGCGGCAACTCGCCGTGAGGTGGCCAAGGTCATGATGGATGGGCTCGGGGTGACCAGCATGGCTGTGAGCCATGCTTTGGCGACTTCGCCGGCGATTCAGAAGCTCGACGCTGCGATCTACGGAGTTCGAGGGCGGCCTATTCCTACGGATGCGCTCGTCGCGGCGCGCGTGCGCCGTGCTGCTGAGCAAGGGAAACCTGGTCCCGAGCCTGGGAAGTGGGAAGCCAACTTTGCCGAGCCGCTATGTATCCAGCTCACGCAATCTGGTTCATCAGTCGACGTTGCCCTACGCGTCGTTTATCTGCCAGCCCGCCTAACTGGGAAGGTGGCAGGAATCTTCACCGACGCAAATGGCGTTCTTCCGACAATCAGCGTCAAGAGCAACAATCAGATCAGGCGACTTGCCGCCGCTGCTCATCAAATCGGGGTGATGCCAGGCGAACGGTTCGAGATTGCCTTTGACGTTCCCAATCGAACATACCGCATAGAACGACTCCCGTCCGAGAGCAGTGCGTAGGAGTGCCCATTTTTGGACGATTCACAATTAGGACTAAGCTAGGGCCTTCTGACTCAATGAACCGAGGTAACTCATGACCCAGACTTATGCCCAGATCCAGAAGAAGATCGCTGCCCTTCAGAAATCTGCCGACGCTCTACGCGAAAGGGAAGTTGTAGGCGTTGTCGCGCGCATCAAGACCGCCATTGAGCACTATGGATTGACGGCCCAACAGCTTGGATTTGGTGCTCCAGGAGGCACCGCGAATGCCTCCATCAATCGGGGCAATAAGGCTGTTAGGGGGGGCCGCGCAGAGAAGTTCAGTGACGGTAATGGCAACACATGGGGCGGCATGGGGAAGCGGCCGTACTGGCTTCGCGATGCGCTCGCTGCCGGAAAGTCCTTGGAAGATTTCCGCACTGGGACCGTCGCGGACGTGGCTCCTAAGAGCGCAGCGAAAAAGGCAAAATCCAAGAAGCGCCGCCGGTCGACCGTGATCTACCGCGACGGAGCCGGTAACTCCTGGTCCGGCCGCGGCCCGCAGCCGCGCTGGCTGAAGGATGCACTCGCCGGCGGAAAGACCCTCGGAGATCTGAAGGGTTGAGCAGTGGACCTGGCTGATTGGAGATACGAGCCTGGTGTCGACGACGCTCGGCGCCACGGTCTATCATCGCCAGGTTCTTTTGAAGCACTCGTGCAGCTGGTGGTCCAGGAGTTGCAGTTGTCGAAGTGCGTGGTCGAAGATGGGCAGCATGCAGTACCGCGTGTCTATCGTCGGCCCGTCTTCTCGATTCGGCTTCCTCAGTTTGGAGACGCTCTGTTCAACGGGCCCTACGGATACCGTGCGCAATATTGGATGAGTCCGAGCCACGGCGTCGAGGCGAATCGATTGCTCGTTGCAGCGCTAGAAGAGCGGCTGTTCACGTCACTTCCAGAGGATTTCTCGATGACCGCCGATCAGGTGCGACGGTCGCTAAGTCTCGGCTCTGCAAAGCTATGGATTGACGAGAATGGCCCGAACAAGCAGCCGAGTTCGTCCCGCTTGGCTGTCCAGCGATGGGTCCAAGCCTACGCCGAGGGGAGAAGCAAGGCCTACTGGGGGCTCAATGCGCCAATCGCTGTTTCGTTCGAAGTAAAGGGCGGGTTTGTCAATGCTGATGGAACCGAACTCGTTGCCCCCTTAAAGCACCATAGGGCGATTGAGATCAACGAGTTCGGTTGGTCGTAGCACGCATGGCGTGCCGCGCTCGTCGCGAGTTTGCTGCCCCCCAATCATGTTGGCCCGCAGCTCTCGCCGAATGCGCCAGCGGGCAGCTTCCAGTTGTCGACAACGATTGGTGCGTCGAAGGTTGCGGCCATTGCACGTTGAACCCAGATTCCGGCGGCCGCGGCGTAAGGGGTGCCGAGATCAGCAAGCGCATCGACTGCGAGTTTTCGGTGGATCGTGACGCCGAAGTCCTGTTCGTAGGTGGCGATCTTTACGAAGCCGACTGGCGTGATCTTCCGGTTCGTTGCCCATTGGTTCTTTGAACCGAAGATGCAAAACTGGCAGCTCACCCTGCCGTACCCGAGTTCGTACGCCGGGTGTGCCTGTACGCGGTGGCGCGCGATGATTGCCCACACCTGCTCCTCCGACCATCCGTGCACCGCGCGCCAGTGATCGATGTGCCGAGCGCTCTTCCCATTGCGGCTGTCGGCGCGATGCCGTTCAAACGTAGCGTAGCGCGCGCGGGAGCTTGATTCCTCGGTGCGTTCTCCAGTCACAACCAGAGTGCGCTGGTTGCGGAACTTCGGGTGGTTGCGTAGGTACGAAGCGCCAGTGTCAATCTTCGCAACGCTCGAACACCACCTGGTGACCAGGGAGGCGCTCTGTTGCGGGAACTTGCGACGCGTGCCGAGCGGCCCGTTGACTCCGCCCACTTCAATGCGTTGGCCGTCATTGTAGAAAACGACCGGCGCGGTGCGCGCCTGCTCTCGGTTCATCTCCCGCTCGATTCCGCCTTCGCGCCAGGACGTCACGAACTCCGTCCCGAGGTGGCGCGCAACGGCTTGGCCGTACGAGAGCGTGACGGGCCAGTCCATGAGGCCCTCGCCGAGAGCCGGGTCGCCATCGACGTTGTGGTGATGGAGTTCGATCTTGCTTGCTGGGACACCCAGCTCGAGGAGGTGCAGGACCGTGGCCAGGCTATCTTTCCCAGTCGAGAAGAAGCAGACGATCCGTTCATAGCTCGATAGATCCGGAATGGCCTCGTCGTTCACATACGAGAGGTTGTCCGCAGTAGAGAGGTTGGGAGCGATCGCCAGTGAGTTCATTGCGATCAGCATACGGACCGCACATCGAAACACGCTAGGTCAATCAGCAAGAATAGTCCGCGCCAAAGTAAGGGCGCGGACGGGATTGCGCTCAGACTTCGATGGTCAGGGCAGGCTGGAAGCGAGCGTTGACCTCGGGCTTGTAAGAACTTGCATAGCCGCGCGGGTTGCACACGATACGGCTGTTGCCGACCCGATAGTCCAGGCTCTCGTGGATGTGTCCGTGCACCCAAAGGACGGGGACTTCGAAGAAGCTGTCAGGCAGTTCATTGACGTACGCTGCAGACAACCAGTTCGACGCGAACTTCGGGTGAAGTGAACCGCGGTGAGGCGCGTGGTGCGTGACCACCACCGTGGGCCCATCGAATCGCTCGACCAGCTTGTCCGCCAGCCATTGCCGCTGCTCGCGATGTAGCGCCAGGGTGTCTTCCGGGGTCAGGAGTCGCTTCCGGCGCTTCGCGGTGCCGGCATAGCCGCTTCTCCGAACGTCTTCGGCAACCCGAATGCTCTTGTAGTCGCTCATCTTCGACAGTGCGGTGGCCATGGCGCGCGGTGCGTCGCTCACGGGCCCTTCATCTGTCTCGATCCTCAGCGCGAAGTCCGTCCAGAGGGTAGCGCCGAGGAAGCGGACGCCGTTGAGAATGACCTGGCCGCGATCGAGCGGGTATGCGTTCGAGGCACCGGCGGCCTGGTGCATGTCCGCGATGGTGGTCTGCAGCACGCCGCCATAGAACTCGTGGTTGCCGGGCACGAGGACGAGCGGCTTCTCCTGACCGAAGTTTCCCGCGCGGCGCGCCCATCGCAGCGCTTTTGCCGCAGAAGGGGTGACGTCGCCGGCCAGAACCACTACGTCGGCATCTACGTCGGGGACGCGGAGCGTGCCGAACTCGATGTGCAGATCTGAGAGGATCAGGAGCTTCATGTCTGGTACAGCATATCGAGCCAGGCCCGGTCCGCGCTAGGTGCGCAGCAGCGCATCGAGATGGGCGGACAGCGCGCCCGCCGACCTGCGAAGGGAAGCGAGCTTCCCGCGGGTACCATGCTGGCCAGCTCCGTTGGACCCTAAAGTTGTCATCCGTCAAGACCCAGGCGCTTTTGCGGCGCGTCGCCTCCGGCTCGGCGCCGGAGCAGGCGTTCTGGAAAGCCGTGGTTTCGTGCGCGCATGAGGCCAGGCCAAACTGGGGTCTCGATCTGCACGCGGGGCGGACGCCCTTGGCGGCGGACTCGTACGTCTACCTGGTCGACACAAGCAGCCATTGGATCGCGGCCGCGGCGATCTCGCCCTCCCAGTTGGCGTTGGTGAGGACCGACGCGGGCGAAACGACCGCTGTTGAAAGCCGGGCCCGCGCAGCTGCGGCCATGGAAAGAGCCAGCGCGCGAGCCGGAGCAGGGGAGGGGGCGATGTTTTCTCCCGAGACGCTTACTGCGTTCGCTGCCGGCATCACGGCGATCGCCACGTCACCGGCGTTCGCCGCAGCCGCAAAGCAGCCTCATGTACTCGAGAACCACCACTGGATATTGCTGCTCTACCGGTTGACCGATGGACACATGATCGCGGGGCTCGGCTATGTCGACGACCCGTACCCGGGCATGCTCGACATGGCTTCAGTGCGTGAGTACGTCAGCTCGATGGTGGAAATGGATCTTTCGTCCGTAGGGTCGACCGTCAGCGAGGCCGTGGGCGCTCATGGCGGGGTAATGCTTGCCTCGGCGCTATCTCAGGCTCGGCCCGACTGAGCGGGGCGCCGCAGCAACTTCAAGCCCGTGCTCTAGGCGTCCGCGAGCCTGTCGAACAGAGCTGTGTGTTCTCGCAGGATCTTTCGCATCCTTGCGCGGACTTGGGCTGCCGAAGGCGATCTCGCCAGCGGCAATGGCCGAGCCGCCGGTGGCCGAAACACGAACTTCCGGCGGGCGCGCTGCTTCATTGGGTCGTCTGCTACCCCAGGTACGAAGCGAACGAAGCACCGGCGAGCAGGCCAACCGCATTGCCGAGAACAATGCCAAGGGGATAGCAGGCGCCTTGTGCCAATCCCGTCAATCTGCGAACGATCGCCGCGACCGGGCGCCCGCTGAGGGCGAACCCGACGCATGCCGCAACAATCATCCCGGCAGCTGCGTGATAGCTGTTCGACACTGAGGTGATCATGACCAAGGCGCCGATGCCGTAGTTGATCCATGACATGGCTATAGCCATATGGACCGCTAGAGGGCTCGCGCCGTAGTGCTGCTCTTCGAAATCGCTTGTGCGCATGGACGGATCTTCATTCCCGCCAAGGGGCGGTACGGTTGTGGCTGCAGGTTTCAGTCATGCGAGCATTGTGCTCAATCGCCCACGGTTCGCGCTAGGTCAGGTCCTTCAGAGCGCAGCGACCGCGGTCAATCGTCAGTGGCTCTCAGTCTCGCGAGCGCAGCCTGGCGTTCTTCCTCCGTCCCACCATAGACGATGTCCTTGAACGTGCCATCGCTCTTGAATACGCGGTGAGCCATGACAACGTCGTCCAGCTCGCCGGCCTTTGCTGCGGCGAGGAGCTTCTCGAGGTGTTCAACCACAGCCTCTTGACCCCACACGAGTGTTTTGCGTTCGGAAGTCATGGCGTGCCTCGTAGTGGATAGATCAGGCCCCAGCATCGTGCAGATCTGCGTGCCGGGCCCGGAACCGGACACGCAGCTGGATGGTTGACCACCACAGCAGAGCAGCGTTCGTGCACAGCCCGATGCAGACGAGGACGGCAGCACGATCGGCGAACCCTTCACCGAAGTCAAGGAGGAGAAGGGTGAGGGACCAGGGCAGGGCGCACAGGATCGCTACAGACAGCAGGATGCTCTGTTCGGTGGGGTGCAGCGTGGCCACCACCAGGGCGACTGCGAACGCTGAGCACGCACCGGGTAGCCACCAAACGTGGCGGTACCAGAGAGGGGCGCGAGTAGGGTTCATGAGCAGGAATTGTGCGAGCGGCGGACACGAAATCGCCGCGCACAATCACACGTTTGAACAGGGAAACCGCGATCTGTCGCGCGCCGCCCACAGGGATGCGGCAGCGTAGTTCTTCTTAGTCTAGACCTGACGAATTCCCGTGCCGATCCGTGCTCGCGCCCGCGCGACTTGGCCGTAGGCGCCGGTGACCTACGCCCTGATGATTTCCACTGGGCCGATGCCGGAGTAGACGCTCTCGCCGGTCTTCAGCGCGGTGACGGTCCAGCGCTCGCCAGGTGTGATCTTGTAGTCGCCCGGCTCGAACGGGAGATCGCTTTCTTCATGGACGCCGGGGCCAAGCCAGGACGGCATGCGCAGAATGGAGGCTGAGCTGGCGAAGAGGTCGTGGTTCTTGGGCATGCATGGATCCTACTGGGCTGGTCGTCTTGCTCAGCGGTGACAATCATGGGCACACAGTGAAACCCCAATGCCGTTCGACCAATACCTGCTTCTCTCGCTTCCCGATCACCAATTGGCGTCACTGGAGACGGCACGATACGGTGGCTCGCCAAGCAGCTACGCTCGCTGCCTCAACAGCATTGGTCGATGGGCGGTTCACGGCACGGACCAGTCTCCTCTCCTGGTTTGGCGCGTTGAGGATGCCGAGGGGGCGCGCGCGGCCGCAGCGCGCGCGTCGAAAGCTCGCGGGCGATCGGTCGAGGTTCTGTCGCGAGGTGACTCGAGATGGGTGGAGGGGCGGCAGATTCAGCAATTCACAGACGCAAGCGAACCGGCACTTCTTGGATACGCCGCCCATAGCACCGCAAAGGCTCGCCGCTTGCGCAACGAGGCCGATAAGCTCGAAGCGTTCTGCCTGGTTGTCCGCGCGGCATCGACTGCGGTGGACCAGGAGGCCTTCGCAGAAGTGAGCCGTGCCGCGGGGAAGGCGTTGCGTGCGAAGTTCGGCGGCGGATCGATCACGTCGGCGTTTGCCTGGTTGGCCGGCCGCGCAGGGCGGGAAGCGCTCGATAACGTGCTGGCTGGCGAGGTCGAGCTGGCGGGCCCGCTTTCACTTCAGCAGGTCGCCGAGGCCGCTGAGCTTGCCAAGAAGGCTGAACTACTCCGCGAGGCGACCTAAGGGTCGGTCCACCCGCTTTCGTATGACCCTGTTTGACGTGCAGCAGGGCTGCGCCTTTGGCGCAGCGATCTGGCATCCGGTACTCCTGTGGCGTAGAATTGTAGTCGAATGCTCACGGTAGTTGAAACGCTCCACTTTCAGACCCTTTGGGACGCCTATTGGACGGAAGAAGAGCGTGGTGAATTTGCGGCCTACATTGCAGCCAACCCCACGGCAGGCGATGTGGTTCGCGGCTCAGGTGGCGTGCGCAAGGTACGTTGGACCCGCGCCGGATCTGGAAAGAGCGGGGGCGTGCGAGTGATCTATTACACCCGCACCAAGGCCGGCGAGGTCGTCCTGATGTTTATCTATGCGAAGAGCAAGCTCGATGCGCTCAGTGGCGCAACATTGAAAGGACTTCGCGATGCAGCGGAAAAAGCCAATGACTGATGCCGAACTTGAGGCATGGGAAGCCAGTCGAGACCTGGAGTCAGAACTGCTCTTGTCGGCGCGGCAGATGGCCGCCGGAAAGACCCGCAAGGTTTACACACCCGTCGTCGCTGCACGTCAGAAAACCGGCATGTCGCAGGAAGGCTTTGCGACCCTCCTTGGGGTGTCCGTACGCACGCTTCAGCAGTGGGAACAAGGGCGTCGCGAACCGACCGGCGCAGCCAAGACATTGTTGACGATTGCCGCGCGCATGCCCGAGGCGTTCAGGGTTATCGACCCCGCGTACACGCCGCCTAAGTCAACTGGCGTTGTGCGTGAGGCCGAGTCAGCCGTGGAAGTCATGAAGAGCGCCATCGCAGCTGCCAACCATGCCTTCGAATCGGTGCAGCGAGCTGTAAAGCAAGCTTCCGATATTGCCGAAGCAAACTTCAGTGCTGTTTCGGAAACTGCTGCGAACGCCGCAAAGCGAAGCTCGCGGACCGCTGCAGGTACCCGAAGCCGGCAGCACGGACGGGCTTAGATCTTGCGGGTCTCGAGCAAGGCGTTACAGGCTGACAAGTGCAGGGTCGTGGCCTACCCGCACTTGGGTGCGCAGACGAGGTGGTTCTTGCCGAGGAAGCGTTTCGAAGTCATCTCCGTGCGGAAAGCGAACTTGCCGCACTTGAAGCACGACATCATGGATTCGGCGCGCGGCGTTGTGATGATGGTGCCTGGCGCCTTCTTGACGTAGCGCAGGCCATCCTGCGTGAGTTGGGTGTTGGACATACGGCATTTTACCCGGAAGCAATTCAGCCGAGGCGATGGTGGCGGCGCGAGCTGCCCGCACGACAGCGCTAGGGATCCGACGCTATGCAGCGTGGCTAGCAGTGATACCGCGAGGCGTGAGCATCAGCACCATTCCCGTGAGGAACAGCGCCACTAAGCGCCAGAGCAGCAAAGTTGAGCTGTCGAGATCGAAGCCCAACACGCGAACAGCGAAGAACGTAAGAGAAATGGTCCCGTCAACCATTGCGAGTACGAAAGTCGGCCGTTCGCCGCAGAGCACCAACAGAAGACAGGGAAGCGAGCAGATCGCCAATGCGACCAGCGGGAAAGCAATCACATTCGTGCTCGCGACTTCTGTCAAAGCGCGGGCAATCCCGGCGAATACGCTCAAAGAAACGGCCGCCCAAATCACGAAGGTGGACTCACGATCGGAGACCTGATTCGAGTCACGGCCAAAAGTCGGAATCGCCAAAGCGAGGGGAGGCAACAATGCGCTGCCGGCACCCAAGAGGAGAACGCGTATGCACCGGGCCCACGAAAAACGAGCTTCCGCGCGGAAGAGATTGGGTTCGGTCATGTCTGCGAGTGGAGGAAGTTGATGTTTCGCCTGTGCGGCCAGCTCAATTCGGATATCGGCACAACCGAGCCGAACCTTTAGCTCGTGCTCGATCGCGCGTGAACAGTCTAGCAATGCAAGTGCGAGTCGCGCTAGGTGGTGGTCGGTTCGGGCTGGACAAGCCGCATCGGGCAGGGTGAGGGCACCTGTGAGGGCCGGTAGCGAGAAGTTCGCTTTCTTGGCTACTTTCGATTGAGGAAGGCGTCAAGAATGTGAAAGTGATCGTCGTGGAACTGCGTCTCCATGCCGGCGAGTTCCGACACGGGCACCCACCTGGCTTCGCTTGCGTCATCACTGCTGCGTACCTCGGGCAGCGGTCCATCCGCCAGGGCGAAGTAGTGCGCATGCGTGATCACCCGGCCCCGCTGGCTGCGATCAGGGTGGTCGAACACCCGGACGCCTCCTGGAAGCTGGACATCGCGATTATCGAGACGGTGGTCAAGCAACTCCATGACCCGGCGCCGACGCCGGCGCGATTGCTTGAGCTCGCCAAGCCCTTCCGACTTATGCTAGCGGCTCCAACAAACAAATGAGGAGCGGAGATGACAACAGAAATCTTCCATGCGAGTGTTCAGTACGGCGATTTCAAAGGCACGGCGCAGGCCGACGGCCACGATCGAGTAGATTTTCGAGTGCACCTCACGCAATTGGGGTTGATCAAAGACGGCGAGGTTCTTGTGGGAATCGAAGCTTGGTCTGGTGAGGTCACGAAGCAACCCAGCGACAAGGCCTTCCAAGTCACCGCGCTTTTGGCCAAGCCCGGCGACCACGACAGCGTCAAGGCCGCGGTCGACACCGGCAAGCCTTTGCCAGTGCGTCGCGTCAAGCTCGAGATGCCTCCTGACGTCTTCTTTGGCCTGTTCAAGCGCTTCAGCATCTCGCTGTCGTCCCACGGCATGATTGACGGCAAAGAAATCACCTACGACGAATGACCGGCGGCAGCGCGATGGCGAGCCAGGTCCACGTGCTGGTTGACCTCGAAAATGTGCAGCCACCGGCAGCACTTCTGGATGAGCTAGCACCCGGTTTCGCGGATGCCTGGATCTTCCATGGTCCCCATCAGCAGAAGCTAAGTCAGACCTTCAAGACGATGATCGGTGATCGGGCCACGCTGGTGCCTATCACTCGAACGGGCAACAACGCGCTCGACTTTCATTTGTCGTTCTATCTCGGATATGTTGCGGCCAAGCACCCCGACGCTCGGCTTGTCGTGATCGCCAACGACAAAGGCTACGAGCCAATGATCGAGCACGCGGTGTCGCTTGGTTTTGAGGTTCGCCGCGAAGGCTATGACGCCACGAAAAAGTCCGCGCCCAAGAAGGCTGTAGCGACCAAAAAGGCGGCTGTGAAGAAGGCGGCGGTGCCGGCAAAGAAGTCCGCCCCAAAGAAGGCAGCAACGCCCAAGAAGAAGCCCGAGAAGCCCGCGGCAGCCTCGATCGTTGCGCCATCAAGGAAGCCAGTTCCGCCGAAGGACGGCAGCGCGTCGCCAAAGCTGCAACGGATCGCCAAAGCGTTCAGGAAAATGGGGGCAGAGCGGCCTCAGAAGAAGGCCTCGTTTCTTCGCCACCTTGAGGCCATGTTGGGGAACGGTGCGTCCGCAGCAACACTCGCGCAAGCCGTTGCGTATCTGACGAAGGGCGGCATCGTTCAGATCGATGGCGACAAAGTGACGTACCTACCCAGCAAGAAGTAAATCAAGAACGAGGAAATCCCGCAGCCTTGTGCAGGGCGCGTAGCTCTAGGCGCGCAGACTCGCGGATTTCTTCCCGGTCCAGTTCGACTGCGGTGTCGTCGACCCAGGTTTCCCAGATGCTTTCGAGCCAGACTTGCCGGGTGCTGAACCCTTCGACTGCGTAGTCGAGCCAGCTGGCGTACCCGGGGTCCGGGGAGCAATGGAACAGTAAACCGACTTAAGGACCTGGCGGTTACCATCTGGAGCGCACCGAGCTTTCGGTGGAGGACACGCTTCGGATCAACCACAGCGCCTCTTCGATAGTGGCGTTCATGCCGTCAGACTGGCTGAATGCATTTCAAGTCGAGCGTGTTGCGCGTAGGATCGATCTCACCATGACTGATCGCGAGTACCTGGAAAAGCGGAGGGTTCATGTTGCGGATACGAGGACGTTCCTTGGCAATAAGATGAAGCCAGAGCGGGAACGCACGGTTTGTCGCGCGTTCCTCCGTGCGATCGGCGTTTCGTTCATTGATAGCGAACTTCACGCCCCGACTGTCGAACCCGTAGACGTCGAGTTTCGTGACGCCCGGTTTCAGGTACGGGACTTACTCCGAGATCGTAAGCGGGGCGACGACTGGAAGAACCGCGAAACGCGATACGCCGAGGCACAGTCCCCCGCAGACCTCGTCGAACCGTATTCGCCATCGGTCCCGACGAGCTTGAAGGATCTTGTACCCGAGGTCGCTACGGCTCTCGCTGACAAGGCGGCAAAGTACGGTGCCAACTGCAAGGACCTCGACGCGTTGGTGTATGTCGACTTGCCCGACGCCTTTCTCGAGGCCAACTCTCCTATCCCGGACACCGCAGAGTTGCAACGTCAAGGTTGGCGGTCTGTCTCGTTGCTCTTCGGGCCATACGGCGTGGTTCTTTTCTCCAACAACCGTGCCCCGGACTTTTTTTGTGCTGCAGCAGGACGGGTACTCATGCAGTGGGAAAACATAGATACGCTGTTTGAGGTTTGAGGTCGACGAGGATCTCGACAAGACGATGCACGAGATGCTGAGCGAAATCCACCAAACGGCCGACCTACGCCACTGCCACGTCGAATCTGCGTGGAGCTGGACGCAGGGTATGGAAAGGTGACGGTGGAAATGAAAATCTCTTTAAACTCAAAGAGTTAAGTACGATCCTGCAAATTTTTCAGGAATCACGGCCGACCCTGGAGTAAGCCGTACAGAGAAAAGAGAACGCCCGTCAAACTGTATCGGCCGCGAGAAGGGTACGGAGCCGCGGCCAGCCTGACGAGAAGGCTCGAACGCGACTGTAGAGCAGGTTCGTCCAGGCCATTTGAGCGATGAGTATCGGGATACAGAGGACGCCAATCGCGGTGAACTGAAAGGTGATGCTGAAGTAGGCGAGGGCGGCAAAGCCCAAGACTCCGAACACCATGGGCCCGCCCTCGTGAACGAGCGGATCGTCGCCAGACCGAAACAGATTCGGGAATCTACGCCTCATGCCCGCCCGCTCATTGAGGAAGAGGATTGCATGGTAGGTGAGATCGGTCGCAACGCCTATCGCATAGACGTCGCGATTAAAAGGCCCAATTGGGTGGCGAGAGACAATGCTTCCATGAGTTTTAAGACCACTCTGTTTCGGGCGCTGGAGGCCGCCGACACCAGCTTTTGCAACGGCCAACGGGTCGTAAGCAAGCTGCTCGATGCGAGCCCGGAAGCGCTGCTCAAGCCTTACGTGGATCTCGACGACGACACGACGCTCGAGATCCAGGAAATGGTGATCCTGGTCGACGACGAGGGCCGCGCCTACGGCTCCCCAGCGGAAGGCAACACCGAGGCGCTCGTCTGGACCTTCCGGGTGGTCCGTCCACTGTCGGCTGCCGACGTGCCCACGATCGAGCTTCCGACCCTCAAGGTCGGGGAGGTCGTCGGGCGCCTTAGGCGGATCGAACGTGACGGTAAGCGGGAAGAGGCCTAAAAGGGGCGCGCTGAGTGGCAAATGTCACGCCACCGTCGGGTAGACGACACCTCGCAATGCGCGTCACTGCGATGATGCAAGCCGCGCCGCCACGGCGCGCGAAAGGACTCATGTGGGACGAAAGAGGTCAGGCGGCGCCGAGAACGTCGTCGATGTGCTCGCGATGCTGCCATGGTGGGTTGGCGTCGTGCTGGCTGTCGTTTCCTACTGGCTCCTGCACAGGTACGCGGTCTCGCCAATTGGCGCGGATCCGCGAGCGATGGCCAGCGCGGCCGTGATGAAGGGGCTGGCCACCGCTGGCCAGTACTTGGTCCCGGGCCTCTGCCTGGCCGGCGCGGCGCTTTCGGCTCTGCGGCGATGGCAACGGAAGGGCCTGGCCGACCAGGTGGCGGCCGGCACCGGCGCTGATGTTCTCGAGGCGATGACCTGGCGCGAGTTCGAGATGCTGGTGGGCGAGGCGTTCCGTCTCAAGGGATACCGAATTGAGGAGTCGGGTGGCCGCGGGGCCGACGGCGGCATTGACCTGGTGCTGCGCAAGAGCGGCAAGAAGTTCCTGGTGCAATGCAAACAGTGGCGCTCCTACAAGGTCGGCGTCGGAGTCATTCGAGAGCACTTCGGCGTGATGACCGCGGAGAAGGCCGACGGTGGTATCGTGGTCACATCAGGACGGTTCACCGCTGAGGCGAGGGTGTTCGCGAAGGGATTCCACATCGAGCTCATCGAGGGCGAAGCGCTCTTTCAGATGATCAAGGAGGCGAGAGCTGCTTCGGTCGGTGAAACTGATGCGCGGCCCGCGCAAGGCCAGGCTCCGCAGCTTTCGGCTGAACTGAGCACCGCCGTTGTGCACGCCGCCGGCCCAACAGAGGCTGCTCCGATATGCCCAAATTGCTCGTCTGCAATGGTCCGTCGAATCGCGAGGCGCGGTGCGAACGCGGGCAACTCGTTCTGGGGTTGTTCCGACTACCCGCGTTGTCGCAGTACCGCGAGCTAGATTTTTCTCCTCATAGCCGTATTAGGCTGGCACCTTCGGTGGCCGGCCCCTCTTGCGCGGTTGCCATTCCATGCCTAGCACCATGTCCTTGATCAAGCCGTACGGCATGTATCCGCCGTCGCTGTCGACTGTGTCCAGGACCCGTACCATCGTGCCGTCCCGAACGAAATCCTCGAGCATCATGCGTACAACGTGGGGTACCTCCAGCGAACGTCCGTGGCAGAACTTCTCAAAGCGAGCGTAGATTTCCGCTTCGACGCGAACTTTGAGCGTGAAGCTTTCTTCAGGGAAGCTGCTCATTTCCACGTGTACATGATAGGGCAGGGGTGACCTGGCCGTCGCTGTCCGAAAGCGTCATTCGATCGGTAGCTTGCCGCAAAACTGTCGGATGTTCGGCCTGAAGCCGGGACGGAGGCTTCGCTCCCAGCACCCACGAAGAAACATGGCCGCAAGAAGCAGAAGCGACGTCCCTCCATGGTTCTCTACCGCGACTCATAAGAGTTGAAGGGCTGAACCCGCTGCGCTGCCCGCAATCGAGGTGGCGTGTGCCGCCCGTGTCTATAGGTCTGGACGGGGAAGGAGCATCCGGCTTTCCTGGGAGGTGATCGTCAACGAACGGGTCGCCCTAGATATTGCAACATAGAATAGTTTGGCCTGGGCTTGCCGCTCGCCCGCGAAATGGCTAGCGTTGGGCACCACCACGTGATCGAACTCAAGACCTTTCAGCAGCAGCGGCGTCGAGACCGTTCGGCGCGGCAACCTGCGGCCCGCCATGCTGATGCGATGGCGCACCCGGTTGGCTGCTTCGGTCATTGACATGCTTCGGCCTGAGGCTACATCGCCCATGGCTCGCTCCACGTCGCGCCATAGCTCGTTTCGGTACAGCCGATATCGCGATCGCTTTCGAATGAGGGCAAGTACAGTTGCACCCGCCGAGGCCCCTTGCTCGCCAAAGATATGTGCTCCCGCAGCGCGGACTTCAGTGTTGATCGCCGTGTCGGCGGGGCTCTCTTCCTCGCCTTGTGGCAATTCCTTGATGTTGAAGCAGTCGTTGACCAGACCCTTGATGGCGGCGGCCCGATCCTGAATCGATTCGCTTGCATCCCAGGCGATGCAGAAATCCTGCAGGCGCCTTGCCGCTATCTCTTCGATAGCTTGGTATCCCCCTCCAGCCGCACGAGCGACGCGGTAGCAGAGCCCCTTGTTGCAATGAATCGCAGCGAAGCTGCCCTCCAGGCCTTCGAACCCTTCGAACAATGGCCCCATGTCGAATTCGTTGTCGGCTTCGCGAAAACGCGCCGGTCCAGCGGATAGGTCGATCGCGTCACCGCGCATCAGCCTCTCGCGAACATCAGCAATCCAATCCCCCAACTCCGGGTTCTTGTCACGCCAACGAAAGGGAACTTCGAGGGTGCCAATCAATGGAAAATGCGGGTAGATCGTGTTTTCCCAGCTCAAGGTCGCTCCTGCGAACTCAAAGATGCCCTGCATCGGATCGCCGAAGATCAACGTCGGAACGATCCCAGAAAGAGTTTGGGCGAGCTCGTGCTGGAGCAAGTGACAGTCCTGGTACTCATCGATCAGGATGCGGTCGTAGGAAGCTTCCACGACCTTGCGTACCGCGCTCACGCCAAGAGCGTGAATCGTTCCTGCGTACAGGTCGTCCCATTGCCGGCCTTGGGGCATGCCCTCGCAAGGTTGAGCGACTCGTGGGAACGCATGCGAATAGCGCATCGACCACCCGGCGATCGTGTCTACGGCGACGGCGGCGTGTGGCACCTTCAGGCGCTTGAGCCTCGATCGAATCGCATGCACGCCTGCGTGCGTGTGAGTCAATATGAGAGCGCGGCGACCTAGGGCCGCCACATTGGCAATCAGCTCCGTTTTCCCGTGGCCAGCGGGTGCAACGATGGCGCCGTTGCCCAGGCTTGCAAGGTCCGCCGCGTCAGGCATAGAGCCAGGCTTCGGCAGCCGCTAGCGTCACGGCAAAAGGAGACGTCGGATTGGAGACCGAGATGTCCCAGGCAATGGGACCAAGACCACGCCCGATGCGTTGATCCTTGAACCACTTCCTGGCGACAAATACCCCGGCGAGACGGTTGCGCAGTTCGGCGCCATCATGCGCAGTGAAAAGTTGCCACGCATCAAAGGTGACAGCAAGGGTTTCCCGGCTCAGGTCCAGCGCGGGCAGTAAGTTGTCGTTGACTCTTCCCTCGCCGCGCTCCTGGCGAGCATAGTCAAGCAAGCGTTGGACCTGTGCGTCGTTTGCAGCTGAGAAGAGGGCGTGCTCGACGTCGAGCATGTTCCCGTACTCGAAGATAGGAATCGCCGCGGCGGCGAGTGACGCGATGCTTTCCGGAGGCAAAGGGACGTCCGAGTCTCGAAAAACTGCCACGGTATACCCCAAACCAGCGAGGCCCAAAGCCATGGGCACGGTCTGCCCTCCATTGCCATCTGCGACCGAGGCGCCCTTGTGCTCACACGGCATGCCATTGTGGCGGGGCGGCCAGAACTCGCGAATGCCGTTCAGCATCCCAACTTCGGTCATGCCTTCGCTGACGAGGATACGCCTGGCGAAGAGGGCGCGAGGGTTGAATCGCATTAGCGCATGGATCGGGTCGGGAGCAGCTGGTTTCACCACTTCGACCATTCGAGCAGGGCGAGAGGTGCGACAAACGAAAAGCGCACCAGCGCCGGCTTCGCCCAGGGCGACTTCCGAATGGGTCGTCAGAATGATTTGGCCAAGTGGGCGTCGTGCTTGGGATGCGGCAGTCTGGTCGCGCCTCAACTGGGAGATTGCCCCCATGATGCGATGCGGCTCGAGGCCGTGCTCAATCTCATCAACGAGAACGATTGCACCTTCGGAGATGGCGGACTTCTGAATCGCCAAAGTTGCCAGTCGCCTAGTTCCCAGGCCAGCAAGGCGCAGAGGCACGCCTGCATCGTGCAACGCGATCGATCCCGAGGACAGCCCACCGCGACCCAGCTCCAAGCCTGGGGTGTAGTCTCCTTCGACATACGCACCCATACCCAAGGCGTAGCCCTGCGCCGCATTTGCAGCAGTCATGAGCGCCTCGATCTCACCAAGCTTTGCGCTATCGCGGGCAGACTTGTAGGCCACAGCCAATCTGGCCGATGCTTCTTCGTTGTCGCCCGTTAGGCGCGATAGCACCGAACCCTGGCCCCATGCCAGATGACGGGCGTCCTCTCCGGCAAGACGCACCACCCCAAAGAGCGCCCGATCCCGATTTGAGAGGGTGCGCGTGTCCTCGATCCGCTCGCAGTAGACCTCCCACGCCGGCTCAAGGGTGGCATCCACAGTGAGGCGGACCGTCAACACGGGCTCGTCCCCGTCGTCCGGTTCGTCGCGGATCTCGCCCCGAGCGGTCCAGCCGCGAATGTGGAGACCAAAGCGCTCGTCTGACTTCAGGGCGTTGGACAACTCGCCAACAGTGACTTCGATCTGGATCGGCTTCGTCGTGTCGCCGCCGATGAAGTCAGCTTCCGTAAACGCGAACCAGCGAGATGAGAGAGCTGCCTCGATCGCGTCGAGAATGGTCGACTTGCTCGAGTCGCCCGGGCCGATCAGGCAGCAAAATGGAAGAGCGGGGGACCAGTCCAGGGAAGCAATGCCTCGGAAATTTGTGACCTTTAGTTGTCTTACCTGCATTACCCGCCTTTTCCAGCGTTCTAAGATGGTTGGTGAGGATACAGGTCGAATGCGAAGCGACGGCTCAGGCGGCGCGGGATACCTCCCGTTCCGAGGAGAAGATCACGTCGGAGCGTGCGTGGCAATCGTCCTAAAACTCGTCGCTGCGCCGCGCGCCTGATTTGGGCAGGGTCACTTCGACGACATATCCCCGTCGCCCCTCGGGACCACGCGCAACTCCGGCGTCTTCCGCTCGGGCGGCGGTTTCGGACGGCGTCGCGTTTCCAACGTGAAAGTGAATCCCCCAGGCGGCGAGTGCGGCAGCGGCTCCAGCTCGGGGAAATCGTTGGCGTCGATCACCGGCTTGCTGCACGCTTCAACCATGCGCTGCACTTCTGCCAAGATGGTGGCTGGATCGTCGCCACCGACCGTGACGAGGGGAAAATGGCTATGGAGCGAGCCGTCGTCGTTGTAGAAGACCTTGTGCAACCCCAACGGCGGGTCGCCTTCGACATACAAGTTGACGAAGACAAGACGGTATTCCCAAGTCCTCACAGGTTTCCTTTTGGTGATGTTCCGTCGTATGCCCGCTCCCCGTCGCCGCCACGCAGCGAGGCAGGCTCGGGGTTGGCTACGCAAAGGCGGCGTCCACGGCCGCCCAGGTATCGTCTTCAGTGCCCGGTTTGTAGTAGCGCCGATCGACCGCCAGTATTGTTGCCTTGCGAGCTTCGTAAGAGCTCGTTGCGCGGGTCGCATGGATGTCGTCAATGAGCGAGCAGGCCTGAGAGTAGATCGTCTCGAGGGGGTCGCCTGTGTTTTCGGCTGGGCGCCGGGAGGTTGGCATGCCCGTCATGGCTCCGAAGAGATAGACGCGAGCGCGCGCCTTGAGGGCGAACACTTGATCCCGCGAGGCAATTTCGGCCGGGGTGCTGGGGCGAACCGTGATTGTGCGCCGCGATGCGGCGTTCTTCATTTCGCTCATGGGCTTGCTTCCAATAGGGGGTTGGTGGTCCGAGGGACCTGAGGCGTGATCGATGCGCGGGGTTGATGAGTATGCCGCGAGTCGCTCATTTGGCCGATTGCCGCGAGCGCGCGGCTGGTGTTGTTCCATGGGGCTTGGCCTGGCGCATCAATCGCTGGCGGACTGGCCGAGATTGGTCGACCCGCGCATTGTGCGAAAAATAAAGGAAAAGCCTTGAAACAAGTGCGGCGTGTGGAGTGCAATCGGTACGGCGAGTGTCTGATAATTGGTCCATCGAAGCGAGATGACCATGAAGACCAAAGCCGAAAAGCGAAAGATCACGGTACAGTTGTGGACCCCGTTGCTCAAGAAGCTCAACGAGCTTGCCGCTGCAGCCTGCCTGAACCGGGACGCGTACCTCGATGTGGTGTTCGCCCACGAAGCGGCGATGCTGGTGGGTGAGCTCGGCGGCAAGCAGAACAGCGACCGCGCAAGGGCGTTCATCAAACAGTGCTTCGCCGAGTTGAAGGACTTCCAGCAGGTCAGCTTCACGCTCACCAGCGAGACGGCTGACGCACTGTCGCAGGCGTGCGATCAGGTCAATGTCTGGCGTGACGCCTTCGCGAACCGGGTGATCTACTTCCTGGTGGCCAAGTCGTCGGCCATCGAGAAACAGTTCGACTTCAAGTTTCAGGATCACACCAACGCCATCTTCGACGAGGGTTGGGAGATCAAGTCCCTGCTGCTTGGGCCGCGTCTCGTGGCCATACGCAGTTTCATGAGCGATGACCCTTTCCTCGCGATTCGAGCCGCACTTCGCTGCGCGTACCCAGACAGTGAAGGCCGCCTCCATGACTTGCAGCTCGGGTACCCTATTTCGGAAACCGCCAAGGGTCGGGGTCTGGCTGGCTTCACGGTCTATCTTGAGGACATGTACGTGCCTGGAACGCAAGAGAACGAGCAGTGGCACAAGGAGAGTGCCGAGCTGCTCAGTCTGCTCAGCGACGTCGCCGATACCCACGCGGGATCCACGAAATGAGCCGCCACGACCTTACCCGACATGCCGCCGTTCGCCAGCAGCAGCGCTGCATCCCGCCGTTGGTCGTCGACTGGCTCCTGTCGTACGGAAGGCGAGACCCATCGTCCGGAGCCGTCAAGGTGCGGTTCGACCGACGCGGTCGCAGGGAGCTGGCGCGCGAGGTTGGTGAGCGAGCCGTGTCCTTGATGTCCAAATACCTGAACGCTGCATTGGTGGTTGACCGTGACACCGACCGCGTCATCACGGTCGAATGGCTCCACTGATTCGCAGGGTGCCCTTAGGTGCGGCTGGTCAGGCATCGTCCAGGTAGTACGAAATCGTCATCATTATGATCAGGAACAAGATGCTCAAAATCCTTAGCGCTGCCGATCAAGAAGTGGAGCCTGCGGCTGCCACTCGTGACTACGACATCGAGAGCGCCGTCTTCGCGCCAGGCGCAAAGGAAGGGGGCAGGTTTGGGCCTCTATAACGCAGAGATCTCAGCTGGATCCCTTCTGCTGCCCGAGAGCCGACGTATTGCCAGGCTACTTCTAACGCACCCAACCCCCAATCAGTGGAACGGAGCGTTAAATAACGACAACCTGCTGCAAAAAAAGCCAGCCACCGCACGCCGCCAGGCGCGGCTCATTCGCAATCGACTGAAGACACTGGACGAATACGGCCTCCAACTGGTGGCCGAGGGCGACGGAGAACTGTGCAGTCAGGTGCTGCTTGCCGCGGCAGCGCGACATAGCCAGCTATTGAGCGACTTCATGCGCGACGTGTATGGCGCTGACCTGCGGCGTCTTGAGCGAACGCTCAGCTACCGTCAGTGGGAGGCATTCCTTGTGGAGTGCGAGCACCGAGACTCAACGGTGGGGTTGTGGGCTGCTACCACCCGGAAGAAGCTCTTCCAGGTAATCGTACGCATGCTCGTCGAAGCCAAGTTCCTCGACTCCACGCGCCACATGGGCCTGACGCCGCCGATGCTGCACCCAAAGGCACGGACCTACCTGAACAGCCTGGGCGACACCACAACGCTCGCCCGCATGGAAACCCAAGCATGAAGACGATCTTCGAAGAGCGACTGAACCAGATATTGCCGCGACTAGCGTCGTCTGACGTTCTCGACAACCGCGGTGCGGGCGGCGAGATCGGTTTCTGGATCTTCGACTATCCCCCGGAATATGAATTGCAGATGCGCTCATGGGTCGCCGAGGTGATCGAGCCCGGCCTGCGCAAGCTGAAGCCTGACCTCCGTTTCGCAACGATTGATCTGTTCGACTGCGTGATTGACCTGTTGGAGGAGCGGGGCCTGCTAACCAAGGCCCTGGATATGCAGATGAAGCAGGGCGACGAAGCAGTGCTGAAGTCATTGCGATCAGTGCTGAAGGAAGACCGCCTGGCAGCGCGAATCGTAGAACTGGCTGGCGCAAAGGACCTTGATTTGCTGATCGTCAAAGGGGTCGGGGCGGTGTACCCGATGCTGCGCACCCACACGCTGTTGTCCGCGCTGCATCCCCACATGCGGGACACGCCGCTGTTGATGCTGTACCCAGGCCGCTACGACGGACAGTCCCTGCGCCTGTTCAGCAAGCTCACGGACGACAACTACTACCGAGCCTTCAGCCTAGTCTCGTGATCGAGGGAGCCACATGAAAATCAAAGAATTGTTCGTCAAGCAGATCGACCGCCCCATCAATGGCGTCATCAAGGCCGACCAACGCGACGACGAGAGCGTCTGGCAGGAGCTGGACGAGTACGTCACCACCAAGCAGGTGACTGAGTACCTGCGGCGCTTCTTCGACGCCTATCTAGCCACGGTCGACCACCCGAACGACCCCGCCATCGCCGCGCGCATGGGCGTGTGGGTGTCGGGCTTCTTCGGCTCAGGCAAGTCGCACTTCATCAAGATCCTGTCGTACTTGCTCTCAAACATGGAGGCGACCAACCCGCTTACCGGTGGCCATCGGCGTGCAGCGCAGTTCTTCGAGTCGAAGATCAAGGATCCGATGCTGCTGGGCGATGTCCACCGTGCTGTGGCGGGCAAGACCGACGTGATCCTCTTCAACATCGACTCCAAGGCTGATGCCAAGAGCGATCGCGACGCTATCCTGCAGGTCTTCCTGCGCGTGTTCAACGAGATGCAGGGTCTGTCGGGTGACGCTCCACACGTCGCGCACATGGAGCGTCACCTCATTTCCAAGGGTAGCTTTGATGTCTTCAAGGAAGCCTTCAAAGCTTCCAACGGCAACGATTGGGACGCCGAGCGCGACGCCGTGGACTTCTTGCGCGATGACGTGATCGCGGGCCTGAGCGCTGCTTTGAAGATGTCGGCCGAATCCGCCGGGAAGTGGTTCGACGATGCTCGGGATGCCTACCGCATCAACATCGAAGGCTTCGCCGAACTGGTGCGCGCCTACCTGGACGCCAGGGGGCCGGGCCACCGCGTCATTTTCCTCGTCGACGAGGTGGGCCAGTTCATCGGAAAGAACGCGCAGCTGATGCTGAACCTGCAGACCATCACCGAGGAACTCGGGGTGCGCTGCAAGGGCCGCGCTTGGGTCATCGTCACCAGCCAGGAAGACATCGACGCCACGCTGGGCGAAGCCAACCAGGCACGCACCAACGACTTCTCCAAGATCACCGGGCGCTTCCACACCCGCTTGTCTCTGTCCAGTTCAAACACCGATGAAGTGATCTCGCAGCGCCTGCTAGAGAAAACGCCTGCCGCCAGAGAAGCGCTGATCGCTGTGTGGAAGACCAAGGGCGACATCATCAACAACCAGCTCTCCTTCGCCGACCATGCCGTCGCGTTCCGGCGTTTCAAGGATGCTGACGACTTCGCGGCGCACTACCCCTTTGCTCCCTACCAGTTCCAGCTGCTGCAGAAGGTCTTTGAGTCCATTCGCAAGGTGGGCGCCACGGGCCGACATCTGGCTCGCGGTGAGCGTTCTATGCTTGACGCCTTCCAGACGGCGGCAGTTGGTAATGGCGACAAGAACATCGACGCCTTTGTCCCCCTTTACGACTTCTATCCGTCTATCGAGAGCTTTCTCGATTCGTCCGTCAAGCGGGCGATTGACCAGGCCAACGAAAACCCGGCCCTGGAGCCCTGGGACATCAAGCTGCTGCGCGCGCTGTTCCTCATCCGCTATGCGGATGCCGTGAAGGCCACCGTGGACAATCTTGCCACGCTGTGCCTGGACCGGTTGGACGCCGACAAGCTGGGCCTGAAGCGCCAGATCCAGGAGAGTTTGGCCCGTCTGGAACGGCAGAACCTGGTCAGCCGCAATGGCGACTTGTGGTTCTTCCTCACCAATGAAGAGCGCGACGTCTCGCAGGAGATCAAGTCGGTTGAGATTTCGTCAGCCGAAGTCTCGCGTCTGGTGTCCGAGATGGTCTTCGACGAAGTGCTGGGGGGCAATTCCAAGATTCGCCACCGCGACACCAAGACCGACTACGAATTCAACCGCCTGCTCGATGGCGCACCCTGGCGCCAGGCCAACCAGCAACTCACGTTGGAGGTGATGTCGCCTGTGGGCGCCGACTACGAGCTGTTGACGGAAGCTAGGTGCATTGGCCGAAGCATCGAAGGCGCAGGACGCGCCATCCTGCGTATGGCCAACGACACCAGGGTAGACGTTGAACTTCGCACCTACGTGCAGATCGAGAAATACATCGCCAGTCCCAAGAACGATGCAGCCACCCGCTCGCTCAAGAAGATCCTGCTGGACCGAAAGGACGAAAACCGCGAGCGCAAGACCCGCATCCTGGCGCAACTTTCTGAGCTACTGAGCCAGGGTGACTTCTACGCCCTGGGCCAGAAGCTTGCGCTCAAACCCCAGGGCCCAACAGTGATCCTGGACGAGGTCCTGAACTACCTCGTATCCAACACGTACTCCAAGCTCGGCTACATCAAGGTGCGCCAGGCTGACCCGGCTGCCGAGATCCGCGCCGTGCTGTCCGCCGATACGAACGGCCAGCAAAGGATGGCGCTCGATGGTGAGGACGGCAACGCCTTGGCCATTGGCGAGATGCGCCAGTACCTCACAGTGGCCGCCAGTGGCGGCCGCGTGCTCTTGTCGGATGTGGTCAACCGTTTTTCTGGCGCTCCGTGGGGCTGGCGACCTGAGTTGGAAACCGTGCTGCTGATCGCCCGCCTGTTCATGGCCGGCGAAATCAAGATGGTGATGGCGGGGTCTGACCTCGACCCCAAGTCTGCCGCCGAGCCGCTGACTAAGGCCGTCCGATTCAAGCAGGTGTCCATCCTAAAGCGCAAGACCGCCGACGCTGGCACCCGCACCAAAGCACGCGATCTGCACCGCGAAATCTTCTCGCTGCAGCCCCCGGATGACGAAGATGGCTTGGTGACCGCCTATCGCGAGAACCTGAGCCAGCGCAAAAACAAGCTGGAGCGCGCCAAGCCCAAAGCCGAGCAGAAGCACTACCCGGGCGCCACGGAGATCGCCAAGGCCTTGCAGGCGATTGACCGGCAATTGGCCATTCGTGACCCCTTCGAGTTCTTGAATTCCATGCTGTCGGCGCGTGACGACTGGCTGGACCTCGCTGACGACACCCACGACGTGCTCAGCTTTTACGAGACGCAGGCGCCGGTGTGGGCGCGCATGCTCGACGGCCTGGCCAGCTTTGCCGACAACCGTGAGGCCCTGGTCAAAGATGCTGCATCTGCGCAGCCCCTGGCCGAACTGGAGGCCATCCGCGCCAACCTCACGCCTTATGCGCAGGTCAACCGCATCGAGGCCTTACTGCAGGCGGTAGAGAAGGTCAACGAGTCACTGGCCAGCGCGCGACGCGAGAAGGCGCTGCTGTCCGTTGATGCCAAGATCCTGGAAGCCACTCAGGCCCTGGACGCAGGGCAGGCCGAGCCCATTGTGCGCAACGCTGTCCTGCGGCCATTGCAAGAGCTGAAAGCGCAACTCGCGGCCCTGGTGAGCATCCCTCGCATCATGTTCCTGCAGCAGCGGGCCGGTGAGTTGCTGGACGAGGCGATGGACATGATCGCCGCCGCAGTGGCTGCAGCCGCCGAAGCCAAGGCCTCCCTCAAGCCGCCGCACCCGGCCACCCCAGGAGGCACACCAACCCCGCCGCCGCAGCCTGCCCCCCCGGCCGCCAAGCCCATTCGCGTGGTGCGTACGGCTGACCTGAATGCCAAGACCTACCTGGAAACCGAGCAGGACGTCGACACATACGTGGCCAAGCTGCGCACCGAGCTGATGGCTGCCATAGCCTCAGGCCACCGCGCCCGCATTCAGTGAGCACAAGAAAAAGGTAGACATGAACAAGGCCAACCTCAAGAGCTACGCCCCGAAGGCGCGGCTGGACTTCATAAAGGCGGTGACCGAACGCGCAAACGTGCTGGGCATCTCGGCAGCAGGCGCTTCGCAGGCTGAAGTGCGTGGCGACGTCGCCATCATTGATGGTCGTGAGTGGTCAGCCAAGGTAGCCCGTCAGCGGGACGAACTTATCGTCCGCATCAAGAGGAATGGTTTCGATCAGACCATGGACGAGGTGGCCTACACCTGGTTCAACCGCTTCGCCGCGCTGCGATATATGGAACTCCACGACTACCTGGGCCACGGCTGGCGCGTGCTGTCCAGCCGCGACGGCGGCTTGCCGGAGATCCTGCGCCACGCCAGCGAGGTGGCCCTGCCGGGCCTGAACACCGACCGCGCGCGCGAAATGCAGTTGGCCGGAAACCAGGACAACGAGCTCTACAAACTGTTGCTGGTGGCCCAGTGCAACGAGCTCTCTCGGGTGATGCCCTTCCTGTTCGAGTACATCGACGACAAGAGCGAGCTGCTGCTGCCCGAAAACCTGCTGCGCACTGACTCCATCGCGGCCAAGCTGGTCGAGTCGGTCCCCGAAGAAGACTGGCAAGAGATCGAGGTGATCGGCTGGCTGTACCAGTTCTACATCAGCGAGAAGAAGGACCAAGTCATCGGGACGGTGGTCAAGAGCGAGGACATCCCCGCGGCCACCCAGCTATTCACCCCCAATTGGATCGTGCAGTACCTGGTGCAGAACAGCGTCGGCCGGTTGTGGTTGATGGCCAACCCGAGCAGCACGCTGGCCAGCCAGTGGCCGTACTTCATTCAGCCTGCCGAGCAGACGCCCGAGGTGCAGGCGCAACTGGATGCGCTGATCCAAACCCGGATCCGCGAAGACGGCGAAACGCTCAACCCTGAGACCATTACCGTGCTCGACCCGGCCTGCGGCAGCGGCCACATCCTGGTGGTGGCGTATGACGCGCTCAAGGCCATCTACCTCGAGCGTGGCTACCAGCCCCGGTCGATCCCCCGACTGATCTTGGAGAAGAACCTCTACGGCCTGGACATCGACGACCGCGCCGCCCAGCTTGCCGCGTTCGCCCTGTTGATGAAGGCCCGTGCCGACGATCGCCGCCTCTTCAATGAGCCCCCCAAGCTCAATGTGCTGAGCCTGCAGGAAAGCAAGAGCCTGGACGCGGATGAGGCGGCCACCCACCTGGCGGCTTTTGGCTTGCAGCGCGCGCCGCTCAAGGCGCTTCTCGACACCTTCGAGCACGCGAAGACCTTGGGATCACTTATCCAAGTTCCGCCGGCCTTGAACGGCCAACTGGCTTCAATGGCGAACCGATTGCAGCAAGCACTACGCGACGGCGATTTATATACCCAGCAGGCGGCTAAGGATGTCTTGCCGCTTGTATGGCAGGCGCTCGCATTGGAGATGCATTTTGATGCCGTGGTGGCGAATCCGCCGTATATGGGCAACAAGGGAATGAATCCGACGGTTAAGAATTACGCGAAGGCGATTTTTCCGGATAGCAAATCGGACTTGTTTTCGATGTTTATGGAGCGAGGCTTTAAATGGTGCAAGTCGACAGGATTTAACAGCATGGTCACCATGCAAGGCTGGATGTTTCTTTCCTCATATGATGGGTTGAGGAGAAATATCTTGTCCACACGGACGATCTTCACTTTTGTTCAAATTGGCTACAACAGTTTTCCCGAGATCAATTCAAAAATAGCGCAAGCCTGTGCATTCAGTATTTTTTCGCCGCTAGTGCAGGGGTTTTTTGGGCGGTACGTTAATCTAAACTCAGCCTCCCAGTCGGCCGACAAGAATGAAGTTTTCCTCAATAGGAATGAAGCAATAGTTCACGATGTTCAAGAGGCAGATCTAACTAGCATACCTGGGAGCCCACTGGCTTACTGGGCGTCGAAGTCAATCATTGATTGTTTTTCAAGATCCGAGTTTATCGGGTCTGTGGCGCCCACTCGAAAGGGAATGGTCACCGCAAACAACGAACGCTTTGTTCGTTTTTGGCACGAGGTAAGCATCAAAAAAACGTTCTTTGACGCAAAGAATCGAGAGGATGCGCTAGCAAGTGGAAAGAAGTGGTTCCCTTACATAATGGGCGGTGATTATAGAAAATGGTACGGCAATCGATTCGAAGTTGTCGATTGGAGCGATGACGGGCAAGAAATTCGAAGCAAGCGGCATCCGTCGGAGGATCGAGTCTGGGCGACGAACTTCAATCTGGAGTTCATCTTTCAAAGAAACATAAATTGGAATAGCATTACTTCTTCTAGGCTGTCCTTCAGGGTGTCCCCTGGGGGGGAGTTATTCGCATCAACAGGATTGGCTTGCTTCCCAACTGAGAATGATGCGTTTGTTGTCGCGGGTTTCCTTAATAGTCGGGTCGCAGAACGATTCTTAGGGATCATTGCGCCCACCATCTCTGCCAACCCCGGGGATATCGCTCGGCTGCCGTTCTTCAACGGATCTAAGAAAAATGACGACATGACTAGACTGAAGGGGAATGTCGAACAAGCAGTTCAGTTGGCTAAAATGGATTGGGATTCATTTGAGGCTTCATGGGAATTTCGCGGCCTCCCTTGGGTTGCTTTGGCGTTGGAGTCTGGTCGGCTGGGGACCTCTTGGAGGGTATGGTCAACCTCCAGCAAGGATCTTCTGCAACGCTTGAAGACGATTGAAGAGGAAAATAATCGAATCCTCATCCATTCTTACGGCCTCCAAGACGAACTATCCCCAGAAGTTTCCGAAGACGAAATCACTCTTGCCCGCGCGGACCGTGAGAAAGACTGTAAGAGCCTGATTTCGTACGCCATGGGCTGCATGATGGGTCGCTACAGCCTCGATGAGCCGGGGCTGATCTATGCGGACGGTGGCAACGTCGGTTTCGATGCGAACCTGTACGTAAAGCTCCCGGCCGACGTCGACGGCATCGTGCCGCTCACTGACGAGCGTTGGTTCGAAGATGACGCTGCCAGTTGCGTGCGCGAGTTTCTTCGCGCAGTCTGGGGTTCTGAGACGCTGGAAGAGAACATGGCCTGGCTGGCCGAGAGCCTGGGCAGCAAGGGCAGCGAGACACCGGACGAAACCGTGCGCCGTTACCTGGCCGACAAGTTCTTCAAGGACCACCTGCAGACCTACAAGAAGCGCCCGATCTACTGGCTCTTCTCCAGCGGTAAGCAAGGCGCCTTCCAGGCCCTGGTCTATCTACATCGCTACAACGAGGGCACTCTGGCCCGCATGCGCGCCGAGTATGTGGTGCCATTGATCGCCAAGGTGGTTTCGCGCTTGGACATGCTGGACAAGGACGTGACTGCAGCCACCTCTGCGGCAGCCCGCACCAAGCTGCAGAAGCAGATCGAGTCGCTGCGCAAGAAGCAGATCGAATTGCTGGCCTACGATGAAAAGTTGCGTCAATACGCCGACATGCGCATCACGCTGGACCTGGACGACGGCGTGAAGGTGAGCTACGCCAAGTTCGGCGATCTGGTCGCCGAGTCCAGGGCCATCACCGGCGGCTGCGATGAGTAGTGCGCCCGTCTTCTTCTCGGCCCTGACCCGACTGTTCCAGGAGGGTCATGCGCTGGTCTTCTGGAACGACGCGGGCGGCGAGTTCGCTTCGCAGGTGGACGGCATCGACATTGATGGCGTCAAGGTGCTGCGGCTGGACCGTACGCCCGCACTGCAGGCCAAGATCGCGATTGAGCGCGAGACTGGTGTGCGCTGGCTGGTGTATGCCCCATTCGATGAGCCCGAGCCGGCGCATGACTGGTTGCTCGACGCGCGCCTGCGCAGCAAACCCTTCAGCGCCGACACGGCCTCGATCCAATTGGAAGAGCTGGGTCTGAGCACCAAGTCGCTGCGCGGCCACCTCAAAGCGCGGACCAAGTACCTGCGCGCCCGCGACCGCTTCGAGCGCATCAAGCGTTGGGTGCAGCCCACCGACATTGCGGACGACCTGGACCGCAAGATGATAGCGGCAGTGACGCGTGCCGAGACTGCAGAAACTTCGGCCATCCTGCTGAAGCTCTTCGCCGCCCTTGTGGCCGAGGGCAGCGACCTGGGTGCTCGGCCCAAGCTGCTGGACGACTTGACCAGCTTTGACCTAGAGCTTCCCTTCTGGAGCCTGGTTGAACGCGAGTTCGGCTATAGCGAGTTAGACGGTGAAGCGCCCACGCTACGTGGCTTGCTCTACCGCCTGTTCGCCACCGATTTTTGCAACAGTGCCCACAGCACGCCCGCTGCACTGTCGCACTTTGTAATCGACGCGCGGGCCAAGGCGGCACACGCGTCGGTGTTTGCCAGCCGGTGGCGCACCGACATGGCCAACTACGGAAGCTACGACGTGGTCTCGGGTTGGGCGGCCGACGAGCTGAAGATCGTCAACATCCTGAGTTCGATGCAGGCCGAAGAGCTTTCGGACGCCATGACCTTCGAGGCCATCGAGAAGCGCGTCATCGGTGATCTCAAAGCCCGCATCATCGCAGCGGCGGGCGCCAATATGGATTCGGTGCGGGAGCTCATTGCCCGGCGCCGAGACGGCCACTGGGCCAACCCGCTTTTGGTCGGCGCCAACGATGCAGCGCGCGCCCTGGCCGCCAGTTATGACGCTCTGGAGGCAGCGGCCGGGTTCTTAGAACTGCAGGCCAAGCACGGGAAGGGCTTCAGCTTCTCTGACGCCGCCACAGCATTCAGTGTGTACCGCACCGAGCTTTACAGGTTCGACCAGCTGTACCGCTGGTTCATGAGGGCTTCCGAGACGGTGGAACCAATGGGCTGGTCGCTGCTGCACGAACTGCGCGACCGGATGGAGGACGCCTACTCAGGCTGGTTCATGGGCCAGTTGGCCTCCGCCTGGGACGCGGTCGTTGAAGGGCCGGACGGACTGCTTTCTAAATGGAAGATCGACGAAGTCGTCAACCAACAGCACTTCTACGCCCGCCATGTGGCGCCGGCCTTCGACGGCGGCGCCAAGCGCGTGTTCGTGGTCATCTCCGACGCCTTTCGCTTCGAGGCTGCGGCTGAGCTGGTAGACGAGCTAAACGGCCGCAGTCGCCTCAGGGCGCGTCTGGACGCAATGCTGGGCGTGCTGCCCAGCTACACCGCCCTGGGCATGGCGAGCTTGCTGCCGCACAAGCAACTTGCCTTCAAGGGAAATGCGTCGCTGGATGTGACGGTAGATGGGCAGCCCTCATCGACGCTGGAACAACGTTCGGCGATTCTTGCTGCGCACGGTGGCGTGGCCATCGGCCGTGATGCTCTGATGGAGAAGGGCAAGGAAAAGGGGCGCGAGTTCGTCAAGCCGCACAAGGTGGTTTACATCTATCACGACCTGATCGACATGATTGGCGATAAGCGCGGTTCCGAGACCAAGACCTTCGAGGCCACCGCACAAGCGATCCAAGAACTGTCCGAGTTGGTGGGCTTCATCGTCAATAACCTCAACGGCTCGACTGTCTTTGTGACGGCCGACCACGGCTTCATGTACCAGGAGTCGGCACTTGGAGAGGCCGACCGCCACACGGTGGAGGAACGCATGCCGGGCGTGCTGAAATCGAAGAAGCGCTACATCCTTGGCCGCGGCATGTGGCCGCTTCAGAACGCCTGGGCCGGCAACACAGCCACCACTGCGGGCACGGATGAAGGCGAAGGCAGCCTAGACTTCCTGGTGCCCAAGGGCGCGGGGCGCTTCCACTTTGTCGGCGGCGCCCGCTTCGTACACGGCAGTGCGATGCTGCAAGAGGTTGTGGTGCCGGTGATCGTCGTGAAGGAGAGCGACACCGAGAAGACCAAGATCCGGCAGGTAGAGGTGAGCCTGCTCGGATCCAGCAACAAGGTGGTCACGAATAAGCAGCGCTTCGAGTTCATCCAGACCGAGGCGGTGTCAGAACGTGTACTGCCGGTGACACTGTTACTGTCGATCCGCGACGGTGACCAGTCAATCAGTGATGAACAGATCCTGACCTTCGACAGCACTTCGCAGATGCTCGATGAGCGCAAGCGATCGATGATGTTGACGCTTGCTGCTGGCAGCTACGATCGAGCCAAGGACTACTTCCTGGTGGCCCGAGATGCGAAGACCAAGGCGGAGGCCTGGCGTGCGCCGCTGCGCATCGACCTGGCATTTAGCAATGACTTTTGAGAATGACTATGGTTGACGACATCGCACCGGCGGCCGGAACAACAGTTTCCGCCACCATCGACCCTGGCTTGGACAGGCTGTTGAACGAGCGCTTCGCTGGGCGCGTGGTGCGCAAGGACCTGACCAAGCTCATCAAGGAAGGCGCCAACGTTCCGGTCTACGTGCTTGAGTACCTGCTAGGCATGTACTGCGCCTCAGACGACGCCGAGACCATCCGTGCCGGCCTGGCCACCGTGAAGAACGTGCTGGCCGAGAACTACGTTCGGCCTGACGAGGCCGAGAAGGTCAAGAGCAAGATCCGTGAGCGTGGCTCGTTCAAGGTGATTGACAAGGTCACTGTGAAGCTGAACGAGAACCGTGATGCCTACGAGGCGCTGCTGTCCAACCTGGGCATCAAGAACGCTGAGGTGCCCGATTCGTACGTTCGGCAGTTCGAGAAGCTGCTGGTCGGTGGCATCTGGTGCATCGTGACGCTGCAGTACCGCTTTGAGGAGAACCAGCGCACATCGCCTTTCGTGGTGTCGGACCTCAAGCCCATCCAGATGCCCAACCTGGACATGGAGGAGCTGTTCGCTGGCCGCAAGGGGTTCACCGAGGAGCAGTGGATCGATGCGCTGTTGCGCTCGACCGGCATGGAGCCCACCTGTTTTAAGGAACGCGTGAAGTGGCATCTGCTGGCGCGGATGATTCCGCTGGTGGAGAACAACTACAACCTGTGTGAATTGGGGCCGCGGGGCACAGGCAAGAGCCACATCTATAAGGAGATCAGCCCCAACTCCATCCTCGTGTCCGGCGGCCAGACCACGGTGGCCAACCTGTTCTACAACATGAGCGCCCGCAAGGTGGGCCTGGTTGGTTTGTGGGACGTGGTGGCCTTCGACGAGGTGGCCGGCATCAACTTCAAGGATCAGGACGGCGTTCAGATCATGAAGGACTTCATGGCCTCCGGCTCGTTCAGCCGGGGGCGTGAGTCGATCAATGCCAGCGCTGCGATGGTCTTCGTCGGCAACCTTCCGCAAGGGCAGTCGGTCGAGTCGCTGGTGAAGACCAGCCACCTGTTCGCGCCGTTCCCTGACGTGATGATCGACTCGGCCTTCTTCGACCGCTTCCACGCCTACGTGCCGGGCTGGGAGATCCCGAAGATGCGGCCGGAGTTCTTCACCGACCAGTACGGCTTGATCGTGGACTACCTGGCCGAGTGGGCGCGCGAAATGCGCAAGCGCAGCTTTGCCGACGCGATCGACAAATTCTTCAGACTGGGCAACAACCTAAACCAGCGCGACACCATCGCCGTGCGGCGCACGGTCTCTGGGCTCCTGAAGCTGATCTGCCCGGACGGAGCCTACACCAAGGACACGGTGCGCAAGTGCCTCGAATACGCGCTGGAGACCCGGCGTCGGGTGAAAGAGCAGCTCAAAAAGATCGGTGGGATGGAGTTCTACGACGTTCATTTCTCCTACATCGATCTGGAGGACCTGCAGGAGCGCTTCATCGCCGTGCCCGAGCAGGGCGGTAGTGGGCTGATCCCCGAGGGCCGGCTCAGCCCCGGCGTGCTGCACACGATCACAATGGGTGACGGGGGTATGCCGGGCGTCTACCGCATGGAGATTCAGGCTATGGCCGGCGGTGGCAAGCTCTCGGTCTCAGGCCCCGTGTCACGCGAACCAGTGCGCGTGGCATTCGATTTTTTCAAAGCGAACGCTGGCCGCGTCAGTGCGTCAATCCATCCAGCTGAACGTGACTTCCATCTCCACTTGGTCGAACTGCAGAGCGCCGGGACACCCGATGCGTTGACCCTGGCTAGCTTCATCGTGCTGTGCTCGGCGGCGTTAGGCAAGCCGGTGCAGAGTCAGATGGTGGTGATGGGCGACATGTCCCTTGGCGGGACGATCACTCCAGCTCGAAACTTGGCTGAAAGCCTTCAGGTAGCCTTCGACGCAGGTGCCAAGAGGATTTTGTTGCCTATGTCGAGCGTGACTGATATCGCGACAGTGCCGGGGGAGTTGTTCGCGAAATTTCAGACTAGCTTCTACTCGGATCCTGTCGACGCGGTGTTCAAAGCCCTTGGCGTTGAGTAACGGGCCGGCATTTGGCGCAATGGACCACTGAATAACTGGATCGTCGCTCAACGCACAACCAATCGCGCGGCGAGCGCATCGCTCACTTGGACGGTTTCCTGGGGCGCGCTGGTTTCGGCGCTTCCTGCCCCTTCCCGCGCGCTTCGAGCTGGCGCAGCGCGGCCGCCGTCGCTGCATGGCTCTCTCGGAGCTGTGCAATCTCGCGGTCAGACTGCTCCTGCTGGCGCTGAAGCTGGGAGACGAGGTCAGTTGCCCGCTGATCGGCGCCGGCGGCGCGCTCGCGCAGCGTTGCAAGTTCGAGCTGTAACTCCTGGTGCTGCTGCGACCAGGCGGCGGCTGCATGCTTGGCTGCCTCCTGGGCACTGCGCGCGATTTCCAGGTCGGCCGCGCGCGCCTTTTGCTCCCTGGCGAGCTCGGCAGTTGCTTGGCGCGTGGCCATGCGCTCGCGGTCGATCTCCGAGAGGAGACGCCGCTCCTGCCCGAGATGGCGTTCCTCGGCTTCGTCGGCGGCGCGCTGCTTCGCATCGAGTTCCATCGCGGCCTTCTCGCGCAGTGCTTCCTTGCTGGCCACAGCTCCGTCGAGTGCCTTGCGCAGGCGGCGCACCTCCGCTTCCGAGTCGCTGAGCATCCGGGCAGACTCCTGTTGTTGCACGTGCATCTGTGCTTGCATCGCTTCGACAGCTTGCTTGGATGAGGCGAGGGCGTCGTCGAGCTTCACGCGAGCTTGCTCGAATGAGTCCTCGCGCCGCTTCAGTTCCGCTTCCTTCAGTGCGAGGGCGTCGCGCTCCAGTTCGAGTTCGCGGCGGGTGGCTTCGGTCTTTTGGACCTGTACCTGGTCCGCTTCGCGGCGGGCAACGTCCCAGAACTGGTGGGCCGCCTGGACGACCGAGAGCGGGGCCTCATCGTCGCGGGGAGCCGCAGCTGGCGCTTGCATCCCGACCAGGCGCGCCGGCAGTCGAGCGAACCATTCGTCCAGATGGGCGCTCACCGTGTTCGGCGAGCCGCCCCCCAGCCGCATGCGAACGCGCTCGATCGTGGGCTTGATGCCCTCGGCCACAAGCGCATCGGCAGCGCCCAGGACGTCCTCGAGCTGGATGCCCGGTCGGCCCGGCCGCGGCCGCGATGCGGTGCCGGATTGGTGACGCGAGACGCTCGTACTTGCTGATTGCATGGCTCTGCCCTACTGGCTATGTTTAGGTCTCATAAGTAAATTTATGAGACCTTAATTTGGTGTATCCTTACTACATCATACGTAAGAAGATAAGAAAACATCAAAACGTCGTTATGCAGCCACAATCTCTGCCCGCTGTGCTTTCGGTTCACCCGGTGCTCGACCCGGCCCGCCTGTCGCGGCTGACCGAGGAGTCCGCGCGCGAGCTGATCCGCCAGGGCCAATCGGCCAATACGCGCGCGTCATACCAGGGCGCCATGCGTTACTGGGCTGCTTGGTTTGCCGCGCGCTATGGACAGGAGCTCAGGTTGCCCGTGCCAGTGCCCGTGGTGGTGCAGTTCATCGTGGATCACGCGGAGCGCGAGCAGATCGTCGAGGACGCCGCCGAAGAAGCCGAAGTCCCTGCCGGCAAGAAAGTCCGTAGGAAGGTGGTCAAGAAGAAGGCGCCGCTGGTGTTCGATCTGCCGCCGGAGGTCGACCAGGTCCTCGTGGCCCACGGCTACAAGAAAAAGTTGGGCGCATATGCGCAAAACACCCTCGTGCACCGGCTCGCCGTCCTGTCCAAGGCCCATCAGAACGTTAACTTGGACAACCCGTGCAATCACACCCAGGTTCGCGAGCTGATCAAGAACGTGCGCAGCGGCAATGCCAAGCGCGGCGTGAAGCCCCGCAAGCAGGCGGCGCTCACGAAGGAGCCGATGGATGCGCTCCTGGCCACCTGTGACGATTCCCCCCGCGGCAAGCGCGATCGCGCCCTCCTCCTCTTCGCCTGGGCCAGCGGCGGCCGCCGGCGCTCCGAGGTCGCTGATGCGACGATGGAGAGGCTCCGCAAGGTCGATTCGCGCGGCTATCTCTACACGTTGGGCCACTCCAAGACGAACCAGGACGGCAAGGAGAATCCCGACGACGCCAAGCCGGTTTCTGGAAAGGCCGCCGCGGCAATGGACGCCTGGCTCGAGGCAAGCGGTATTACCGAGGGCCCTATCTTCCGGCGCATCCTCAAGGGCGGAAAGGTGCTCGATGAGCCGCTAGACCCGACCGCTGTGCGCAAGATCGTGAAGCGCCGATGCATCCAGGCCGGGCTCCCAGGCGACTTCTCGGCACACTCGCTGCGATCGGGCTTCGTGACCGAGGCGGGCCGGCGCAAGATGGACCCGGCAGACGCCATGGCCATGACCGGGCATCGTCACTATGAGACCTTCATGGGCTACTACCGAGCCGAAGACCCGCTCGACCGCAAAGCCAGCCGCATGCTCGACGATGACGACGCAACCGCTGAGTGAGGCGCGCGCGCAGTGAACCTGCCAATCTTGAACGCTAGGTTTTTCTGCCAACCCGCGGCTAGGGTTTGCTGCGAACAGCGGACCTCGCGCACAAACGTTAGAAATTGAGCGACTCATCGTAGTCGGACTACGACAGGGCCCGCAAAACGAAACATTGCGCGTGTTTGAAAGTATCTGGATAATCGTAGTGTGACTACGATAACCCGGTCCAAACTAAACAACCTGCTGAGGCAAGTTCCCAGCGGCACGCCTGTGACCAGTGACGACCTCGCCCTCGAAGGAATCTCCGCAGACCTGGCAGTCCACTACGTCCGCGCGGGATGGCTCAAGCGCCTCGCGCGTGGCGTGTACGCCCGCCCCGATGCCTCGCTGCAGCGAGACCCCTGTCTTTGGCTGCTTCAACGACAGATACCCGGCCTCCACGTTGGCGGCAAGACAGCGCTGGATTGGCATGGCGTACGTCACTATGTCTCTCAGGATCCAAAGCTGCACCTGTACGGGCTCAAGTCGGCCAAGCTGCCGGAGTGGTTCACGGCCTCCTTTCCGGCTGAATACCACCGCAAGCAGCTCTTCAGCAGCGACTCGACCGGCTTGAAGCATGCTCGTCCATTCGAAGGCCGCGCGCACGGGCCGAATGTCTCAGCCCCCGAGCGCGCGTTCCTGGAACTGCTGAGCGAAGTGGGCGTGCGGCAGCCGCTGTCCGAAGCGCGCGAGCTTGCCGAAAGTACCTACAGCCTTCGCGCATCTGTTCTTGGCGAGCTGCTCCTGGAGTGCACGAGCGTCAAGACGGTCCGCCTGTGCCTACAACTCGGGCGTGACCTATCCCTGCCCTGGGCGAAGAAGCTGGATCCGGCACGCCTGCCGGCCGGCGGTGCTCGGCGCTGGGTCTCTCAAACGAACGAAGGACTGCTGGTCCTCAAGAAGTGAACGACATCTACCTCAAGACCGCGCGCCTGTTGACCCAGGTCGCCCCCTTCGTCTTTACCGACGACACGTTCGCTCTCAAGGGCGGCACGGCCATCAATCTGTTCGTTCGCGACATGCCACGTCTGTCGGTCGATCTCGACCTGGTCCTACCCGACCACACCTTGTCTCGCGCGGCGGCGCTCGAGCAGATAGGGGCGTCGCTCGGAAGAGCAGCCGACCAGCTCAAATCGAAAGGATTCCAGTCGCATCTCTCCGGAGCGCCGGAAGCGGGCGAGGCAAAGCTCCTTGTGAAGCGGGACGGCATCGAGGTCAAGGTTGAGGTGAACTATGTGATGCGCGGCACCGTCAGGCCCGTGGCGATGGCGGGGCTCACGCCAAAGGCGCAGGAGGTCCTCCAGGCCGACCTGGAGATCCCCGTGGTGTCGGTGGATGATGTCTACGGCGGGAAGCTCGTCGCCGCGATGGATCGGCAGCATCCGCGGGATCTGTTTGACGTGATGCATCTTCTGGCCAACGGCGGCATCACCGATGGAATTCGACGCGCGTTCGTGGTGTACCTGGCGTGTCACAACAGGCCGATACACGAGGTGTTGTTTCCTCCGCTGCACGATCTGACCTACGAATTCGAGGCCAATTTCAAGGGCATGACCACGGAGCCGGTTGAAATGGAGGCACTACTCGCCGCTCGGGAACATATGATTTCCAGGTTGCACGAAGACCTGAACGTGGACGAACGAGCTTTTCTCATCTCTCTCGCAGACGGAGAGCCCAACTGGGACCGGATGGGGATCGACCATCTCAGCGCTTTGCCCGCGATTCAATGGAAGCTGCAGAACCTGACGAAGCTGAGGAAGGCCAACCCGGGAAAATTCAAGGAACAATCGCAGGAGCTGTCCGCAAAGATCGCGGCGCTCGTGCAGGGCGACGCAAATCCGCCGGCGGCTCCCAAAGGCTAGAGCTATTCTCAAGCGACGCCCGCCCCAGTGCAAGGTCGACCTGAGCGATGAACTTCGCTTGGAACTGGAAGAGGCGCAAAAGGCGATGCGACGGGTCGAGGGAGAGATGGCCAGTCTGGAGAAACAGGCTGGCATGGGACGACAAGCGCGCGCTCGCTGAGCCTCCTGCGCAATCGCCGCTTACTCTGCCCACCGGGACTCGGCATGTGCCAGTTGAGTCGTTGTCAAGCCGCCTCCCTGCGATTTTCTGAGGGGCTTCGCTTCTGTTGATTGCGATGCGAACGCATCTGGTCGCTATTGTCGGCCTTGACGCGCGCAATGGCACGCGCTTCTCAGGCTTTCACGTCGACGTCCTTGGAACGGGAAAGGTCGCAGCGCTGCTACGGTACCGAATCAAGATTTCCTCGAGGAAGGCGATGACGGCGGGTTCATCCGCGAGGAAACCTTCACGTTCAGCGAGTTCTTCCTCCGTGTAGTCCATGCCTTCACCAAACTCGCCGCGCTCCCACTCGCAAATCATCTGCCATTGGACGTCGTCAAACTCGGACACACCGTAGTTCGAGAGCAACCATTCATATTGCCCGGGCTCGCCGTCGAAGCCGCCGGATCCGAAAATGCGGTCGATCTCGGCGACGACGAGGCCGATCAGCTCCGCTCGCTTGTCCATGTTCTTTCCATCGCATCTGCTCCCATGGCGGCGAAGCCTATCAGGTCGCAGCGGAACTTGGGTACTCTCCAGCACCATGAAAATTGTCGATCTGTTCATTGCCGCACGCAGCGAGGTTCTACAGCTACTCAACGAAACTGAGGACGCCAGCAGTTCAGTTCTCGGATGGGATCGCACCAGACCAAACAGCAGCACGCGACATCGCATCGACGTGGTGCTGGCGAGGCACATTGAGGCGGCCCGCCGCTTCGGGATCCACGTCGTCACCCGGCACCTTCCGTGCGGACTCGTTGGACACACCGACTACCTCATCGAGTCCGCGGGAGGCGAAGTACGTGTATGGTGACGAGGCCTTCGAGTGGGTCCACGCTCAGCTGTATCAAGGACCGCGGATGTCGAAATGCCCCTGTACGCCGAGCGCGGGAACAGGAAACCATTCGGTTATCGATGAGTTTGTCATTCGAAAAGCCGGAGCAACGCGGCGGCATAGGCTGTTCGTGGACGCCCTACAGCACATTCAAGAGGCCGTCGACCGTTCCGTCGACCGCGTGCCGCGATCAGCCATTCGTGAATCCCTCCTTCGCGCCGTGATCGAGCTCAACGAGGGCATCCTTCCCCAAGGCATCGATGAGTACATCGCCGCCAGCGACGCTGGAACACTGCCAGGAGCGGCCGGATGAAGATCGCGGAGATCCATCTCGGCGGCAGGTATCGCCGCACCTCGGGAAGGGACCAAGGTTTGCGCGTAGTCGAGAAGATCTACCCCACGTACGGGGCCGTCACCCGCGTCGCTTGGTCCGCGCCGGGCCGAAGACCAGGAAGTGGGACGAGTACGGTCGAGGCTTTTGCGAAGTGGGCCGAGTTCCGTGACGACGCGGGCGATGGCTGCGAGGAAAACTCACCGACCGACAGGCCCCGGTAGGGATAATCGGCCGCCACTGTTCCTGAGCCGCAATCGCTATGAGAAGCATCCTGTCTGGCGGAGTTGTTTGCCTCGCTGTCGATCCCAAGATCGAAGCCTTCGTGCGGGCGCAGAGCGAGAACCCCTTCCCGGGGCCAACGCGCGGCACCGCCGTGCTCAATGAAGAAGGGCAGCTCTACCGGACCATCTTGTCCGACGGTCCCATCGAGGCCAGCGAGCTGGCGGACCTTCTACTTTCCCTGGGGCTGATTGATCGAGTTGGTTTCGACCAGGGAACCCTGCAAGTCGTCGATAGCCTGACGGGCCAGCCTCTCTCGACCAGGTGGAGCGGGGTTTTCCAGTCGGGCGACTTCCCACATCCCATTCCGGATGTCCCCCGTTTGACTTGACTTGGGCCATTCAAGGTGGTCGATCCAATGCACTACCTGTCGCTGCGAAGTAGGATGTGCGAATGAGAAACGATGACGCAGACCCGGTTGGCATCGACCAGCGCGCGGAGTTCGTCAAGGCCGCTGTTGCCGCGGGGCTCATTCGCCCGGGCGACCCGCTTGACCAGAACGTCGTGGATTTCGCTCATGCCGTCGTCGAGCTGTGCGCCAGCATCGGCGACCATTACAAAGACCCGGATACGGGATGCCGCGGCGGAGAAGAGATCCGCGCAGTGTTCGGTACCGGGTGACGGGCTGTGGCCGCACCCGATGACCGCTGATCATCCTCGCGCGTTCAGGGCTGCGAGGCGAGGCGGTCTTGCTTAGTGACCCCTCTATGCGACGCGCGTAATGGTGACGTGTATCTCGCCCTGATTGTTCCAGTACGCAAACCAGGCATCGTTGGCGAAAAGGTGCAGCTCTTGATCTCGGCTGCCGCCCTGCCCTTCATAGGTCCACTGAAGATGCTTTCCAACCGGGAAGAAATGTTTGTTGTTGCATCCCACGGCACCGATCAGCTGGAACCACCTCCCTGACTTGCAGCGCAAGGCCCATTGCACCGCTGACTGTGCGAAGGTGGGCTTGCCGCGGCCATCGGCATCAGAGTCGAGCCTCCAGTCCTGCCAGTGGCTCTTATCCGCGGTGATGACGTACTTCGCGCCGCGCTTGAGCACCACCCCGGTCGAGACATACCGGGAGGCGCTCGGCACACACACGCTCGTGGATTGTCCGATGGCTAGTTGCGCGGCGTGAGTCGTCATCACCGGTGCCACGTCCGGCATCGGCTACGCCGCCGCGCTTGCTTTCGCGAAGACCGGCGCCAATGTCGCAATTTCCGGCCGCCGGGCCCAGCGCGGCGCTGAAGCGTCGGCCGAGATCGAGCGGCTCGGCGGCAAGGCCTGGTTTCTCGAAACCGACGTGCAGGATGCAGCGCAGGTACGCAGGTTCGTCGAAGGCGCTGCGCAGCACTTCGGCGCGCTCGACACGGTCATTGCCAACGCCGGCATCGAACCGCCGCACGTCCTGCCACTGGCCGAGCTGAACGAGGAGGACATCGACGCCGTCCTCGACACCAACCTTCGCGGCACGCTGCTCACGGCCAAGTACGCGATTCCGCACCTGCGCCGACCGGGCGGCTCGATCATCACGGTGTCCTCGCTCTGGGGCCGCCAGGGCGGCGCACTGCTGCCGGTCTATTCCGCGACGAAGGGCGGATCCGAATCGCTCGCGCGCGCGCTGGCCGTCGAACTCGGCAGCCAAGGCATCCGCGTCAACTGCATCGCCCCGGGGTTCATCAAGACCGAGATGTCGGACCGCTTTACCGAGGGCCGGGACATGCAGGCTTACTGGGACGCCAACGTGCCCCTGCAGCGCATCGGCAGGTCCGACGAAATCGCGGACGCGATGCTGTGGCTTGCATCGGACCGCGCGAGCTATGTCACCGGTCAAACCATCACGGTGGACGGCGGCCAGAACATCAAGATGTCCGTTGCCGGGCTGTGAGCCATCGCATCGAAGGAGAGAACCATGTCCAAGCAAATCACTTTCGTCGTCACGCTGCCGGCCAAGCCCGCGCATTCAGAAGCCGTTGGCAGCGACCTGATGGCGCTGCTCGCCGACACCCGCGCCGAGCCCGGTGCCATCGAATACAACATCCATCGATCGAACGATCGATCGTCGACCTGGATGGTCTACGAGACGTGGCGCTCGCAGGCCGACTTCGACGCACACCTGCAGCAGCCTTACACGCAGGCCTTTCTTGCGCAGTTGCCCGAACGGCTTGAGGGCGAAATCGCGATCGCGCCGTTCACAACCGTGTCGCCGAGGGCCTGAGCATGACGAAGCTCATCCTGATCACCGGCGTCAGCTCCGGCCTGGGCCTGGCGATGGCCAAGGAGGCACTGGCTGCTGGCCACCGCGTCGTCGGCACCGTGCGCAGCAATGAACAGCGCGATGCCTTCGAACGGCTTGCACCTGGACGGGCATTCGCGCGTCGACTCGACGTGACGGATCTCCAGGCGATCGATCCGACCATCGCGTCGATCGAACATGAAATCGCCCCCATCGACGTGGTCGTCAACAACGCCGGCTACGGCTATGAGGGGTTGGTGGAGGAGTCTCCCCTGCAAGAACTGCGCCGCCAGTTCGAGGTCAATCTGTTCGGCGCGATCGCCGTCGTCAAGGCGGTGCTCCCTTTCATGCGCCAACGGCGAGCGGGCCGCATCCTGAACATCACCTCGATCGGCGGCCTGCTTGCGTTCCCCGGACTGGCTTACTACCACGGCAGCAAGTTCGCGCTCGAAGGCATCTCCGAATCGCTGGCTCAGGAAGTGCGCGGCTTCGGCATCTTCGTGACCGCGGTCGAGCCAGGCGCGTTTCGCACAGACTGGGCCGGCCGCTCGATGGCAAGGCAGCCCCGCAGCATCGCCGACTACGACAGCTTTTTCGATCCGATGCGCGAGGCGCGCGAGACGAAGGAGAACGGCGGCCAGCGCGGTGACCCGCACGCGGCCGGCCGGGCGATGCTGGCGCTGATCGACCACCCCGATCCGCCGATGCACCTGCTGCTTGGCGCCGACGCGGTGCAATGGGCGCGCGCGCATTACGAGCGCCGTCTGGCGGAGATCGAAGCCTGGGCATCGCTCAGCGCATCGACCGATTTCAAGTAATTCACACCTCACGGAGAATTCGAATGACCACATCAGGCAAGAGTTGGTTGATCACCGGATGTTCGTCGGGCCTGGGCGCGGCCCTCGCAGAGGCCGCGCTGGCCCGCGGCGACCGCGTGATGCTGACGGCTCGTGACACGCGAAAGCTCGCGGACATCGTGGCCCGCTATCCGAAGACGGCACACAGCGCGCGGCTCGACGTCACCGAACCCCAAAGCGTCGCAGCCGCTGTCAGCGCGACCGAGCAGTTGTTCGGCCAGCTCGACGTTTTCGTCAAAAACGCCGGCTTCGGTGTCATCGGCGCTGTCGAGGAGGTTTCGCCCGACGAATACCGCCACATGTTCGAGACGAACGTCTTCGGACTGATCGAGGCGACGCGCGCGGCGCTGCCGGCGCTGCGCCGCAGTCGTGGCCGCTTCGTCAACCTGTCGTCGGGCTCGGGCATTGCCACGCGTGCCGGCTTCGGGCTGTATAGCGCGAGCAAGTTCGCCGTCGAAGCCGTCTCCGAGGCGCTCGCGCAGGAGGTGAAGCCTTTCGGCATCGGCGTGTTGATCGTCGAGCCGGGGGCCTTCCGCACCGACTTCCTCGGCCGATCGATGACGCTGGCCGCCAACCAATTGCCCATCTACGACGAGACCGCCGGCGGCATGCGCCGCGTCAGCGAAACCATGTCAGGCCACCAGCCTGGCGACCCCGCCAAGGGTGTGCAAGTCATCCTTGCCGCCGTGGATGCCGACAACGCGCCGTTGCGCCTCCCACTGGGGCCTGACGCCCATCGCAACATCCAGGCCAAGCTCGATTCCGTCGCCACCGACATGGCCGCGTGGGCAGATCGCAGTACCTTGACCAACTTCGACACCACCGAGTCCGCAAAATGACAAAGGCAAGGGTAGTCCGTTTCCACGGCTCCTGGGCTCCAGAAGTCCAGGAGGTCGAAATCATCGAGGTCCCGCCACCCGGTCCGAGCCGATGGCGCGACAACCATTCCCTGACCCGCACTGGCGCAAGGAGCTTGCAGATCCTCGATGCTGGCGCGACCTACGTTGGGGCCAGCTCATCATGAACGACCAGTCCCTTCCCCCCCGGCTCGGAACCGGGGCTCAGGTCATCCTCGTGACCGCGGGCTCCGTCGGCATTGGCAGCCTCTACTACATGCAGCCGGTCATGATGCAGATCGCGGCGTCCTTTGACATGAGCGTTACCGAGATCGGCTTTGCGTCGATGGCGACGCAACTGGGCGTGTGGCTCGGCGTGCTGTTGATGCTCTCCACCGGCGACATCATTGACGGCCGAAAACTCATTTCCACCATCCTGCTCGGTAACGCTGCAAGCTTGGCCGCGCTTGGCTCGGCCAGCAGCCCGGTCCATCTTTACGCGGCCAGCGCCATGGTCGGCTTCACGGCGGTCGTGCCCTATCTGATTCCGCCGATGACCTCGCGTCTCGTCGAGCCCGAAGCCCGCGGCCGGATGATCGGTCGCCTGGCAGCCGGCGTCTTCGCGGGCATGCTCGTTGCGCGTGGCATCAGCGGCATCGTCGGCGAGCATGCCGATTGGCGCTGGACGTTCTGGGGCGCAGCTGTTGCCTGCGTCCTGATGGCCCTCGGTCTTCGCTTCTGGCTTCCTGCTCTCCCGGCACAGAGCACAGTTTCGTACCGAGAACTGATTGGCTCGCTCTGGCAGGTGCTACGCAGCCATCCGAGACTGCGGCAGGCGGCACTCACGCAAGGCAGCATGTTTGCCGCATTCAATGTGTTCTGGCTGGCGCTGCCGTTGCAGCTCGCATCCCCGGACCATCGCTTGGGCAGCAGCGCGGTGGCCGGATTCGCGCTGGTCGGATTGGCAGCGATTGTCATCGCACCGATGGTCGGCCGGTTGACGGACCGCTACGGCGCCCAGCCGGTGATCGTCGGCGCCACCTCGGCCGTCGCGATCGCCTGGCTGGTGATGGGTGCCTTCGGGCAGCATCTTCCGGTGCTGGCGATCGGCGTGGTCTTGCTGGACCTCGGCACCACCTCGTCTCACATCGCAAACCAGGCCAAGGCATTCACCGGCAGTCCGCATCTGCGTAGCCGAATCGGCACGATCTACGTCCTCGGCCTCTTCACCGGTGCGGCGGTCTTCTCGCCTGCGACGATGTTCGTCTGGCAGCATTGGGGATGGACCGGGATTTGCCTGCTTGCTGGTGCGCCGACGACGCTGATGGTTGTCTTCAACGTTCGCCAGCTGATGGCCGACCGCGCCTGCCGCGCGACGCTCCAACTGGCGCCAACCCAATGAGACGGTCAAGGCAAGGCCGTTGATCCCGGGAGCTTTTCTTGCGGATCTCGGCCTTTATTGCGCAATCCGCCCCGCGAGTTAAGCGCCGCCCCGCCTTTCCAGCGCAAATTAACACTGCTTAACTTGCTGCACGGCAACCGCGAGGCCAACATCTGGCCACTCGCCAGCTTGGCCGAGTACAGCCCCCACACATCATGAATCGAGCGAGGTGCCGCGTTGAAATATGAACTTAATCTCAACAATCAGCGACGGACTGTCGATGTCGACGGCGACACTCCGTTGCTTTGGGTCATCCGCGACGTGCTCGGAATGACTGGCACCAAGTTCGGCTGCGGCATGGCGCTGTGCGGCGCCTGCACCGTTCATCTCGACGGTCAGCCGGTCCGCTCGTGCCAGACCGCGGTCGAGAACGTCAAGGGCGGCGCCATCACCACCATCGAAGCCATCGGCAGTACGCCCGCCGGACAGAAGATTCAGGCCGCCTGGACGAAACTGGAAGTGGCGCAGTGCGGCTATTGCCAGTCCGGCCAGATCATGTCGGCCACCGCTCTGCTGCGCGACAACGCCAACCCGACCGACGCCGACATCGACGCCGCCATGGCCGGCAACGTATGCCGCTGCGGCACCTATGTCCGCATTCGCGCCGCCATCCACGAAGCGGCACGCGCGTCCGCTTGAACGGAGTCAAAGCCATGCACGACCTCAAAGAGCCCACGGGCGCCGGAGCCGAGGGCGAAGCCGGCGCAAAGAACGTTTTGCGCCGCAGAACACTTCTCGCCAGTGCCGCTGCATTGGGCGGCGCTTTCGTCGTCGCAGCCTATGTGCCTGGCCTCGCGCGAATCGGTGGCGCGGACGCCGCGCAAGCGCGCGACAGCTTCTCGCCCAACGCCTATGTCCGCGTAGGAAAGGACGGCATCGTCACGATCGTGGTCGGCTTGGTCGAGATGGGCCAGGGCACGTACACCTCCATCCCGATGATGATCGCGGAAGAGATGGACGTCGATCTTTCGCAGGTCAGGATCGAGCACGCCCCCGCCGACGAAAAGCGCTACGGTCATCCGCTCTACGGCCTTCAGGTGACAGGGGGTTCCGCATCGATCCAGGCCGCCTGGAAGGGGCTTCGGCAGACCGGCGCCATGGCGAAGGTCATGCTCGTCGACGCGGCCGCAAAGGGCTGGAACGTCCCCGCGGCCGAATGCACCGTGGAAAGCGGCGTCGTCAAGCACGCTGCATCGGGTCGGTCCAAGCCATATGGCGAACTGGTCGACCAGGCGGCCAGGCAGCCCGTTCCCAAGGACCCGCCGCTCAAGAAAATTGCCGACTACAAGCTGGTCGGTACGGCGGCGCCTCGGCTCGACACGCCGGCGAAGGTCAACGGCACCGCGAAATTCGGCATCGACACGCAACTTCCCGGCATGAAGGTCGCCGCCATTGCGGTCTGCCCGTATGCCGGCGGCGGCTTCATCTCGATGAACACCCAGCAGGCGCGCGACGTTGCCGGCGTTCGCGCCATTCTGTCTTCGGACGATGGCGTCGCCGTGGTCGCCGACCACTACGGCGCAGCAAAGAAGGGCCTCGCAGCGCTTTCGATCATCTGGCGCGAAGGGCCCAATCGCGCGTTCTCGAGCAGCGCATGGGGCGAACAGCTGGCCGCCGCCATCAAGGGGAATGGCGTCGAAGCCATGAAGGAAGGCGACACCGCCGCCGCCCTGGCGAGTGCCGCACGTCGCGTCGAAGCCGTGTACGAGGCGCCCCCCTTGGCCCACGCGACGATGGAAACGCTCAACTGCACGGTGCACGTTCGAAAGGGCCAGTGCGATGTGTGGGTCGGCATCCAGGCACCTTCGCGTGCACAGAAGGCCGTGGCCGCCCTGCTGCGCATCCCGCAGGACAAGGTCGTCATCCACAACCACCTGATCGGCGGCGGCTTCGGACGAAAGCTCGATGTGGACTTCGTGGAGACTGCGGTCAAGTTCGCGCGCCAGGTCAACTACCCGCTCAAGGTCGTCTTCAGTCGCGAGGAGGACATGCAGCACGACGCATACCGGCCGTACTTCCGCGACGAACTGTCCGCGGGCCTGGATGCGGAAGGGCGCATGGTCGCCTTCCACCACAAGTTCGCCGGCTCGTCGGTCATCGCGCGCTATGCGCCGGTCTGGCTCAGCAAGGGCATCGACGGCGATGCCGTCCACACCGCCGAGTCCCCCTACGGCATTCCAAATAAGCGAGTCGAGTTCGTCCCTCACGAGCCGCCCGCCGGCATCATGACGGGCAACTGGCGCGGCGTCGGCCCAACGCACCATTCCTTCGTCAACGAGTGCTTCGTCGACGAGGTCGCAGCCATCGCGAAGGTCGATCCGATAGCCTATCGCGCGCGCATGCTCGACAAGAAGCCACGGGCACTGGCGGTGCTCAAGCTCGCTGCCCAGAAGGCGAACTGGAACGGCGCCAAGCCCTCCGAGCCGGGGCGCGGTATCGGCATTTGCGTGGTCGACGCGTGGGACAGCCTCGCAGCGCTGGTGACCGATCTCTCGGTGGCGCCCGATGGCACGATCAAGCTCAACCGCATGGTGTGCGCGGTCGACTGCGGCGTGGCGATCAACCCGAACGGCATCGAAGCGCAGATGCAGGGCGGTATCGTCTACGGCCTGTCGGCCGTCCTCTACGGCACGCTGACCTTCGAGGGCGGGCGCGTGGTGCAGAGCAACTTCCACGACTACAGGCCGCTGCGCATCGACGAGATGCCGAAGGTCGAGATCCACCGCATCAGCAACACCGAAGCGCCGGGCGGCGTGGGCGAGATCGGTACGGCGGTGGTCGCGCCATCGGTGCTCAACGCCATTCACTCGGCGACAGGCAAGCGATTCCGAACCTACCCGGTGCCGCAGGATGCGCTGAAGTCGGCCTGAGGCAAGCCGGACGTGGGCGCGCACCGTTCGAAAGGTGCGCGGCCGCGCAGTACCCGCATCGCACCACCCCACGGAACACGCGAGCGGCGCGATCCGCTCATGGCGTCGGTGCGTGCGGCGCACGTCCGCGTCCGCAGTCGCCCTGGCGATTGTGCAGCCGCACTTCAAGGGTCTTGAGGAAACCGGGTCTATGTCTTCGAGGCGCGGTTCCCTAAGCTCGGACCGCCCCTCAACTCTTCGTCATCGAACACTGCAATGGCCTACCAACTCAACATCAACGGCAAGTCGCACAGCGTCGACGTCGATGGCGACACACCCCTGCTATGGGTACTTCGCGACGTGCTCGGAATGTCCGGCACCAAGTTCGGCTGCGGCGCCGGCCTCTGCGGCGCCTGTACGGTCCACCAGGACGGCGTGGCGATCCGCTCCTGCATCACGCCGGTGGAAGCGGTGGGCGCACAGCGCATCACGACGATCGAAGCCATCTCGGCGACTGCGGTCGGCAAGGCCGTGCAACAGAGCTGGCAGGAACTCAACGTCGTGCAGTGCGGCTATTGCCAGTCGGGTCAGATCATGTCGGCGGCTGCGCTGCTGTCGTCGACGCCGCGCCCGACTTCCGAGGACATCGTGAACGGCATGTCGGGAAACATCTGCCGTTGCGGCACGTACGTGCGCATCCATGCCGCCGTGCAGCGCGCCGCGACCCTGATCCCGATCAAGGCGGCCTGACATGAAGCACGATGATCTCCCCATGGCCGATGCGGCCACCGGCGGGTTGACCGATGCGGCGCTGACGCGCCGGTCTTTCGTGCGAGCCGCGCTCGCCGCCGGCGGCGGACTCATGCTGAGCGTCGGCCTGCCCGGAAACGAGGGCAAGGCCGTCGCCGCGCAGCCTGAGGCGTTTTCACCCAACGCCGTCGTGCGCATCGACACGCGCGGCGTGGTCACGCTGGTGATGCCGCGCGTCGAGATGGGCCAGGGCATCTACACGACCGTGGCGACGCTGATTGCCGACGAGCTGGAGGTCGATCCCGCCAGCGTGCGGCTGGCGCATGCGCCGGCCGACGAGAAGCAATACACCAACCCGCTCAACGGCGCTCAGATCACCGGCGGCTCGACCTCGGTGCGCAGCACCTGGGAGCCGATGCGCCGTGCCGGCGCGACCGGTCGCGTGATGCTCATCGGGGCCGCCGCGCGCCAGTGGAAGGTCGACCCCGCCACATGCCGCGCCAGCAACGGCGTCGTCGAGCACATCCCGACGCGGCGCAGGATCGCCTACGGCCGACTCGCGAGCGCCGCCGCCGCGCTGCCGGTGCCGGCCGAAGTCGCACTCAAGGATGCCAATGCGTCCAAGCTGTTCGGCAAGCCCATGCAGCGTCTCGACGGGCCCGACAAGGTGAACGGCCGCGCCAGGTTCGGCCTCGACGCCAACGTGCCCGGCATGAAGGTCGCCCTGATCGCCAACTCGCCCGTGCTCGGCGGCCGCGTCGCCGCGGTCGACGATGCGCAGGCCAAGGCCGTCAAAGGTGTGCGGCAGATCGTGCGCATCGACAACGCGGTGGCCGTCGTCGCCGATCACGTGGGCGCGGCGCGCAAGGGCATGGCGGCGCTCGTCGTACGCTGGGACGAGGGCCTAAACGCCAGTTATTCGACGCAGCAGCTGGTAGAGAGTCTCGCCAAGGCCTCCGCCCGCCCGGGCGCGACCGCCCGCGAGGAAGGCGACACCGTGGCGGCCGCGCGCGGCGCGGCCAAGACGCTGAGTGCGGTCTTCGAGCAGCCCTTCCTGGCGCACGCCTGCATGGAGCCGGTGAACTGCACCGTGCACGTGCGACGCGACGCCTGCGACCTGTGGCTCGGCACGCAGGTGCCGGCGCGCGCACAGGCCGCCGCGGCGCAGGTGACGGGCCTGCCGGCCGACCGGGTCCAGGTGCACAACCACCTGCTCGGCGGTGGCTTCGGTCGGCGGCTGGACATCGACTTCGTGGTCCAGGCCGTGCGGATCGGCCAGCAGGTGGGCAGCCCCGTCAAGGTGGTGTGGACGCGCGAGGAAGACACGCAGCACAGCACCTTCCGCCCCTACCACTACAACCGCCTGAGCGCGTCGCTCGACGCGAGCGGCAAGCCGATCGCCTGGCACCACCGCGTGACCGCGTCATCGATCCTTGCGCGCTGGGCGCCGGCGCGCTTCCAGAACGACATCGACGGCGACGCGATCCGCGATGCGGCCGGCCCCTACGCCTTCCCCAACGTGCTCGTCGAATACGTGCGGGAAGAGCCGCCACCGGGCATCACCACCGGCTTCTGGCGCGGGGTCGGTCACATGCAGAACGCGTTTCCCGTCGAATGCTTTCTCGACGAGGTGGCGCAGCAGGCCAGCACCGACCCGATCGCGCTGCGAAAGTCGCTGCTCGAAAAGCATCCACGCGCCCGGCACGTGCTGGATCTCGTGGTCCAGAAGTCCGGCTGGGGCACGCCCCTGCCGGCGGGCAAGGGCCGCGGCGTCGCACTCACCTTCTGCTTCGGCAGCTACGCGGCGCAGGTCTCCGAAGTCACCGTGGGTGCCGAAGGCGAGGTCAAGGTGGACCGCATGGTCATCGTGATCGACTGCGGACGCGCCATCACGCCCGATACCGTCGTGGCGCAGATGCAGGGCGGCGCGGTCTTCGGCCTGTCGGCGGTTCTGCACGGCAACATCACCATCAAGGACGGGCGCGTCGAGCAGGGCAACTTCGACACCTATCCCGTGCTGCGCATGAACGAAGTGCCGGTCATCGAGACACACATCGTCGAGAGCACCGAAGCGCCGGGCGGCGTGGGCGAGGTCGGAACGGTGGTCACGGCGCCTTCCGTCCTGAACGCCATCTTCGCCGCCACCGGCAAGCGCATCCGCAAGCTGCCCATCGCCCCTGAAGAACTCAAACGGGCATGAATTCCTTTTCGCACATCAACAGGAGTACACGATGACAAGAACCGAAACCTCGGCACGTGCGGCCATCGCCGCGCTGGCCGCGCTCGGCTGGGCGGGCGCCCTGCACGCGCAGACCCCGCCCGCGGGTGACGCGACGCGCGGCAAGACCGTTTTCGCACGCTGCGCAGCGTGCCATTCGGTGGAGGGCAAGACCGGCATCGGCCCTGCGCTCAACGGCGTCTTCGGCCGCGTGGCGGGCAAGGCCCCGGGTTTCCGCTACTCGTCGAGCATGGCGGCATCGACGGCGCCATGGGACGCCGCGTCGCTCGAGGCGTTCCTGGCGGCTCCGACGCGTGCCTTCCCGGGCAGTTCCATGCCCCTGAACGTGCCCAGCGCCCAGGACCGCGCAGACCTCGGCGCGTATCTGCGCACGCTGTCGGCACCTTGAGCTTCGCGCGGGCGCCGCACGCGCGGCGTCCGTCGCCGCGGCGACTTTGCGGCTACTCCCAGTCCGGCGACTTCGTGATGCCGGGCCGGAGGTGTTCGATGAAAGCGCGCGCGGCCGATAGCAGCGTCGCGACGTCGCGCACCAGGATGCACAGGTGCTGGTGTGCCCACGCGTCGGTCAGCGGGATGAATCGCAGCCCGTTCAGCCGGATCTGCGACGGCTTCAGGAATGACGGCAGCACGCCCACGCCCATGTGCGCGGCGATCATGTTGCACATGCTCTCGAAGCCGCGCACGCGGATGCGCGTGCGCTTGACCACACCGGCCTGGCTGGCCGAATAGTCGAGCAACTGGGTGAGCTCACTGCTCACCGCCTGCTCCACCTGCTCGTACGGCAGGACCTCGGCATAAGCCAGCGACTTGCGCGAGGCCAGTGGGTGGCCTTTGGGAACCACCGTGACCAGCTCATAGCTCGCGAAGCGAAAGGTCAGACCGCACGTCGGGCGAGGTGTCGGTCAAGCGCATCTGCGTTGCGCAGGATTGCGGCCAGATCATCAACCCGGATGGCGTGGCCAACCAGGTCGAAGGCGGCGCGCTGCAGACCGTGAGCCGCGCGCTGATGGAGGAAGTCACCTGGGACCGTACCAAGGTCACCAGCGTGGACTGGGCGACCTATCCCATCCTGCGCACCACCGACATGCCGCGCGTCGATATCGACCTGATCGAACAGCCCGCGGCAGCGCCATGGGGCGCCGGCGAGGCGAGCCCGACCGTCATACCGGCCGCGATCGCCAACGCGATCTTCGATGCGACCGGAGCGCGGCTGCGGCAGGTGCCGTTCACGCCGGAGCGTGTCAAGGCCGGCATGGCCGCCACGGCCTCGGCCCGCCCGCGCAGCGCCTGAGCGCGAGCCCGGATGAAAAGACGGGGGCCCGGTGGGGCCCCTGTGTCATTCCTGGCCCTCCGCGCCGGCCGCCTTTACGATGCGGCCCCACTTCTGGTTCTCGCTGGCGATGAATCGCTTGTACTCGGCCGGACCCATGTAGAGCGGCTCGGCGCCAACTTCGGCGAGCGAGGCCTTGGTGTCGGGCGCCTGCAGCGCCTTCTCCAGCGCACCGGAGAGGCGATCCAGCGCCGCCTTGGGCACGCCGGCCGGCGCCGCCACGCCGAACCAGATGGTCACGTCGTAGTTGGGCACGCCGGCTTCGGCGATCGACGGCACGCCGGGGAACGCAGGCGACTTGCGGGTGCTGGTCACCGCCAGCGCACGGATCTTGTCGGCCTTCACGTGCGGTGCATGCGTCGACGCGGTGTCAAACATCATGTCGACACGCCCCGCGAGGAAATCGGTGAGTGCGGGCGCAGAGCCCTTGTAGGGCACATGCAGCATCTGCGTGCCGGTCATTCTTTCGAACAGCGCGCCCGACAGGTGACTCGACGCGCCCACCCCCGCCGACGCGTAAGTCAGCCTGCCCGGGTTCGCCTTGACCAACGCAATCAGCTCCTGCACCGTGTTGGCCTTCACCGAGGGATGCACCACCAGCACGTTCGAGGCCGACGCCACGTTGCCCACGGGCTCGAAATCGCTGGTCGGGTTGTACCGGAGCTTCTTGTAGATGTAGGGATTGATCGCCATCGTTCCCGTGGTCGTGAAGAAGATGGTGTACCCGTCCTTCGGCGCCGCGAGCACCGCCTCGGCGGCGATCGTACCGCCCGCGCCGCCGCGGTTGTCGACCACCACGGGCTGACCGATCTCCTTGGAGAGCCGGTTCGCCGTGAAGCGTGCCATGGCATCGGTGGCGCCGCCTGCCGGGAACGGCACGATCAGCGTCACCGGCTTTTCCGGAAACGCGGCGGCCGCGCTGCCTGCCGCGAAGAACAGCCCGAGGGCCAATGTGTGAATGCTTGTCATGCCTTGTCTCCTGCCGGTCGCTTCGGCATCGTCGAGGGTTGATGGATTGAAGAAGCGCGAGGGCGCTTAGCTACTCAGTCGCGCGGCCCGTCTCGCCCGTCGGCGGCGACGAGTTCGTACATCGCCGGGTAATAGCGGTCTCCCCAGCCGGCGTCCATGGTTCGCTGCAGCAGCGCGGCCGTTCCGTTCGCCATCTGAGCGTCCACGCCCGCCGAGCGCGCGAGTTCGACGGCCAGGCTCACGTCCTTGAGCGCGTAGCGCGTCGGAAAACGGCCTTCGGGGTAATGGCGCGGCAGCAGCGCCTGGCGCCCTTGCACGCGCGCGGCGTGGCTGTCGGCCGAGCCGAGTTCTATCGCGTCGAGCAGCACCGATGCCTCGACGCCGTGCGCGCGCGCGACCGAAGCGGCTTCGGCCAGCGCATGCACAGCCTCGAACAGGACAGTGTTGTGCAGGATCTTCACGACCTGACCGCTGCCGACGCAGCCGCAACGCGTGATGTCGGTGCCCATGCAACGCAGGAAGGGCATGAGCGCCTCGATGTCGCTCGCTTCGCCCCCGGCCATGATGCTGAGCCTGCCGTCGATCGCGGCGGCCGGCATGCGTGCCACCGGCGCGTCGACGTAGCGATGGCCCGCGGCCGCCGTCTGGTCTGCGAGACGGCGTGTCACGGCCAGCGAGGTGGTCCCCATGTCCACCAGCAAGCGCGGGCCCGCAAGGCCCTGCCAGGCCAAGAGCACTGCGTCTGCCACGGCCTGGGTGGCCTGTGCACTGGCCAGGCACATGAACACAAGCTCCGCCTCGCGCGCCAGCGCGTCGGCCGTCGTGGCAGACGCGGCGCCGTGCGCCGCGAGGCGCTGCATCGGCGCGCCGTCGAGGTCATGGCACAACACGCGCACGCCGCTCTTTGCGGCGAGGTTGGCGCACATGGGCTCGCCCATCACGCCCAGCCCGATGAATCCGACCGTCATCTTAAAGACCCACCATCACCGTCTTGGCTTCCTGGTAGGTACGGATGCCGTGGAAGCCCTTCTCGCGGCCCGTGCCGCTTTCCTTGAAGCCGCCGAAGGGCACCGAGACGCTGAGCGTCTTGTAGGTGTTGATCCAAACCGTGCCGGCCTCGACCGCGCGCGCGACGCGCCAGGCTTTGGGAAAGTCGCGCGTCCACACGCCGGCCGCCAGGCCGAAGAGCGTGTCGTTGGCCTGCGCGACCAGATCGTCCTCGTCATCGAAAGGCATGACGCACAGCACCGGGCCGAACACCTCTTGCTGACAGATGCGCGCGCTGTTGGCCACGTTGCCCAGGATCGTGGGAAGGAAATACGCACCATTCGACAGCCGTGCATCGTCGGGGCGGCAGCCGCCCGCCAGCACGGTGGCGCCGTCTTCGCGTGCCATGCCCACCATCGATTCGACCTTGTCGCGGTGGACGAAGGACGACAGCGGCGCCACCTGCGAAGCCGGCTCGTCGGGCGGCCCGACACGCAGCGCCTTCGTGGCGTCCGCCAGGCGGCCGACAAAGTCGTCGTAGATGCCGCGTTCGACGAACAGCCGCGTGCCTGCGATGCATGACTGCCCCGAGGACGAGAACACGCCGTGCAGCACGCCCTGTAGCGCCTTGTCGAGGTCGGCGTCGGCGAACACGATGTGCGGCGACTTGCCGCCCAGCTCGAGCGCAACCGCCGCCATGCGGCCGGCGGCTTCGCGCGCAATCGCCTTGCCGGTCGCCGTGCCGCCGGTGAACGAGATCAGTCGCACATCAGGATGCGCGACCAACGCGGAACCCGTCTCCAGGCCCAGGCCGGTGACGACATTGAGGATGCCCGGCGGCAGGCCGGCTTCGAGCGCGAGCGCAGCCACGGACAAAGAAATCGTCGGCGTGAACTCGGAGGGCTTGAGCACCACCGCGTTGCCGGCGGCTAGCGCGGCGGCGACCTTCTGCGACTCGAGCGTCAGCGGCGAATTCCAGGGCGTGATGGCGGCAACCACGCCATAAGGCTCGTACATCACCATCGCGAGGTGGTCGCCGCGCGAGGGCGCGACTTCCGAGGGCATGGTTTCGCAGATCGACGCGAAATAGCGATAGGCGGCGGCACCGCCCGCAGCCTGGGCCACGCACTCGTGGCGCAGCTTGCCGTTCTGCCGCATCTGCGCGTCTGCGAGCTCTTCGGCGTGGGCTTCGATCAGATCGGCGATGCGGTGCAGGATCGCAGCGCGCTTGTGCGGCAGCATTTGCCGCCACTCGGGGCTTGCCTGCGCAGCCTTGGCGGTACGGACCGCCCGATCGACGTCGGCCTTGCTGGCCGACCCGATGAGCGCGTTGCGCTGGCCGGTCGCGGGGTTGATGGATTCGAAAGGCTGGCCTTCGCCGGTGGTCCAGGTCGAACCGATCAGGAAGGGCCGGACTGCGTTGTCTCCGTGCATGAGTGCTCCGTTTGATGTTGAGGCAAGGGCTGCGGCCACGCCGTGCCAGTGCAGCGCATCGTACGAACAATGGTCGCTGCGACCTACCATCCAATTCCAAAGAGTGGAATTGCCGGGCCCGGCACGCGGCGCGCGGCGGGCCGCGGCGGATCGTCAGCGAAGAAATCCCGTCCCCATGGCCAGGTGCCGCCATGCCGCCACTTCGGCCGCCACCGCGCGGTGCTTGTCCTCGATGCGGCGCACCGCATCGGGCCCGAGCGCGAGACGCAGCGGCGGGTCGTCGCTCTCGATCACTTCGCGCAGCGCGGCCGCGAGCCGCTCGGGGTCGCCGGGCTGCTGCCCGTCCGCGCCGACCGCGAAGGCACGCACGTCGTCGAGCAGCGGCGCATAGTCGTCGATCGTGCGTGCGGCGAGCGCGAGCGATTGGCGATGCAGGAAATCGGTGCGGAAGTAGCCGGGCTCCACCAGCGTCACCCTGACCCCCAGAGGTGCCAGCTCCAGGCGCATGCTCTCGGCGATGCCTTCCACCGCGAACTTCGACGCGCAATAGATGCCGAAGCCCGACGAGGCCGAATAGCCGCCAACGGACGACATGTGAATCACGTGGCCCGAGCGCCGGGACCGCATCGCAGGCAGCACGGCCCGTGTGACGTTGAGCAATCCGAACACGTTGGTCGCGAACAGCCGCTCGACCTCCAGCCCGCTGGCCTCCTCGACCGCACCGACGAGACCGTAGCCGGCGTTGTTGACGAGCACGTCGATGCGACCGAATCGTTCAAGAGCAGCGGCGACGGCATCGCGCGCCTGCTGCTCGTTCGTCACGTCAAGCGGCAACACCATCAGCCGCGGATCGTTGCCGAGGCTGCTTGCAGCCTCCTGCGGATCGCGAGCGGTGGCGACCACGGAATCCCCGGCCGCCACGGCTTGCGCAGCGATCGCCCGGCCGAAGCCGCGCGAGGCGCCGGTGATGAACCAGGTTCGCATGGCCGACTCGCGTGCTCAGCTGTAGCTCGTTTCGTACGTCCAGGTGTCGCGCGGCTGCGCATGCAGCTGCCAGAACGCCTCGGCGATCTCCTCGGAATGCCGGGACTCGGGCGACACCAGGCGCGCCACGGTCACGGTTGCGACGTGGATGCCCTCTGCCTTCAGCGGCTCAAACAACGCCAGCCCGGCGGCGCGGACCGCGGCCTTGCCGACGCTCAGCGTCAAGAAGCTGCCGGACGGCTGCACGCCGAGCCCGCCGCCGGTCAGCAGCAAGCTGCCCGAAGCTTGCTTGCGCAACGCAGGCAGCGCCGCGTGGATTGCCGATAGCGCGCTGGTCACGTTGATGCTGATGTCGGAGATCAAAGAAGCCGTGCTCTCATCGTCGATGCCGCGAGTCAAGAGCTTGGCATCCTTGTCGTAGTGCAGCACGCCGGCGTTGTAGTGCACGACGTGCAGCGCATCGCCAATGCCGGAAGTCAGCGCCGCCACGGCCACCGGGTCGCTTGCGTCCACCGTACGGAAGTCGACCTCGGCGCCGGTGGCGGCACGAAGGGCCGCGGCGCTCGCGGCAAGGCGCTCCCCGTTGCGCGCAGCCAGCACGATCCGGTAGCCCTCGCGTGCGAAGCGTTGCGCGGTGGCCAGGCCGATGCCGGGGCCGGCGCCGATGCTCAGGAATGTCTTGGTCAAGATGTTCTCCTAGGGAAATCGGACGGATGGCGGTGCTCAGGCAAGGACCTGCGCCAGTTCGATCAAGTTGCCGAACGGGTCTGCCAGAAAGGCCAGGCGGCGCTGGATCACCGGCAGTTCGAAGGGCTCGGTGACGATCGTCACGCCACGGCGGCGCAACTCGGCGACCGTGGCCTCGATGTCGGCCACGTTCAGGCAGAAGTGGTGGTATCCGGCCAGCCGCAAGCTGTCGCCGAGGTCGGTGTAGACCGGCTTCGGGATCGGGCCGGGCGTGCCGTCGCCCAACAGTTCGACATAGAAGCCGTCATCCGTGGCGGGGCCGACGTAAGCGAGCTTCTGATCGGCATAAGGCCATTCGTGGATTACGCGGAAGTCGAGCTTCTCGACATACCAGCGCTTGGCGGCTTCGAAGTCGGGCACGCGGACCGCGACATGATGGCCCTTCATCGAAGCGAAAGGCGATGCGTTGTTATGCGCGGGAACTTGGTTGAGCGACATGATGGAACCTCAGTGGACGTTGATTGATTTGGCTGCCGAGGCGGCTGTGGGCCGATCCGGTAGAACGAAATTTAGGGCGCCGGACTCTGGTTGTGAATCTCCGCAAACTGCTATTCGCCGCGAACCTCAGGTACATAATCGCCACCACTATGGCCACCACCGTCAAGCCGCCTACCCCCGAGTCCGGGTTGCACCTGCCGCAGCTCGCCGCCTTCGCCGTGGTCGCACGGGAACTGAGCTTCGCCCGAGCGGCAAACGCGCTCGACGTCACCCCCACGGCAATGTCCAAGACTATCCGCCAGCTCGAATCGACGCTCGGCGCGCGACTGTTCAACCGCACCACGCGCAGCGTTGCCCTCACCGATGCCGGCGCGCAGTTGCTGCACGCCCTCGCGCCCGCGCTCGAGCAGATCCGCGGCGCGGTCGATCAGGTGCGTGCGTCGACCAGCCGCCCTTCCGGCACGCTGCGCATCAACACATCGTTCGTGGCCCACGCCTCCCTCATCGAGCCGCACCTGCCGGCCTTCCTCGCGCGCTACCCCGAGCTCAGCGTCGAGATGCACGTCGACAACGGCCTGAGCGACATCGTTTCCAGCGGCTACGACGCCGGCATCCGCCTCGGGCATGCGCTACAGCGCGACATGGTCGCCGTGCCGCTCGGGCCGCTGCAGCAGCGCGTGGTCGTGGGCGCGCCCGCCTACCTGAAGGCGCACGGCGCGCCGAAGACGCCGCGCGACCTGCTCGCGCACGACTGCATCCGCCAGCGACTCGGCGCGCGCGGGCGCTTCCTCGACTGGGAATTTCTCGTTGCTTCGAAGCCCACCCACATCGACGTGCAGGGCCGGCTCAGCTTCAGCGAGATGCGTCCCGCGCTCAGCGCGGCCTGTCACGGCGCGGGCCTCGCCTACGTGTTCCGGCAATTCGCGCAGCGCGATATCGACGAGGGCCGCGTGGTCGTGCTGCTCGACCGCTACAGCCCGTCGCGCGAGGCCTTTCACCTCTACTATCCTCATCGCGCGCAGATGCCGGCCAAGCTCCGGCTGTTCGTGGACTTCGTCCGCGAAGCCAACTGGCAGGCGCCCGACTGATGGCGCACCGCGCCGAAAGAGAAGAACATGGAGACACGCAGGCTCGAGTACTTCGTTCGCATCGTGGATGCGGGCAGCATCACCAAGGCCGCCGCGCAGATCGGCATCGCGCAGCCAGCGCTGAGCCAGCAGCTCGGCATCCTCGAAGCGGAGTTCAAGGCGCGGCTGCTGCACCGCACTTCGCAGGGCATCGTGACCACCGCTGCCGGCGCCGACCTGTACCGGCACGCCCGCATCATCCTGAGGCAACTCGAGCAGGCGCATCAACTGGTTAGCGACGCCAGCCAGAAGCCGGCCGGCCCGGTCTCGCTCGGGCTGCCGACCACCTCGGCGAACCTGCTGACCATTCCGATCCTCGAAGCGGTTCGCACGCGCTTCCCGGACGTGCACCTGAAGATCTCCGAAGGCGTCAGCGGCATGCTGACCGAACTCGTGCTCAATGCCCGGCTCGACATGTCGCTGCTGTTCCTCGCGGGGCCGATGACCGGGCTGCAGGTGGAGCCACTGTGGATCGAGGACCTGTTGCTCATCGCGCCGGCCGAGGCCGAGCTGCCGAAGAAGATGTCGATTGCCGAGGCCGCCCGCCTGCCGCTTCTGATGCCCGCCCAGGGCAACGGCTCGCGCAACGTGCTTAACGCACTGCTGGCGCGCCACGACCTCACGCCGAACGTGGTGGCCGACATCGATTCCACGTTGAGCCTCAAGCGCGCAGTCGAGAAGGGCCTGGGCTACACCTTCCTGCCGTGGGCGGCGGTGCATGAGGAAGTGGGCAGCGACCGGCTCAGCGTGACCGCGGTCGACGAGCCCGCGATGGTTCGTACCGTGTCGCTCTGCTCGCCCTCGGCCATGCCCGTGACCGCGGCTTCCGACTGCCTCACCGCGATCATCCGGCAGCAGGTCGAGGAACTGCTGACCCGGCGCAACGTGCCAGGCATTCGCGCGCCGTCCTGACCGCAACCGCACTGGGCGGCACGGACCGGCGGCCCTAGGGTTTACCTGCACAAAGGATCCACTTATCACCGCAGTCAAAACGACTGTTGGGCGCAGCGGCGTGCAATTTCTACCATTCCTTCATCGTCAATGACTGCCCGGAACACGGGCATGGAAGGAGATCTGGAATGAGCGGTCCGCTGGACGGAATCAAAGTACTGGACCTGACGTCCTACATCGCCGGCCCGTTCGCCTGCGGGCTGCTGGCGGACCTGGGCGCCGAGGTGATCAAGATCGAGGCGCCCGACGGCGACATGCAACGCCGCCTGCCCTCCACGGCGCCGCGCCATGCGCGCGCCTTTCTCGGCCTGAACCGCCGCAAGAAGGGCTTGGCGCTCAACCTCAAGTCCGACGAAGGCAAGACGGTGCTTCGCAAGCTGGTCGCCACCGCCGACGTGCTGGTCGAGAACTTCCGCCCCGGCGTGATGGCGCGGCTCGGACTCGACTACGAATCGCTGCGCGCGGAGAACCCCAGCCTCATCTACTTCGCGATCAGCGGCTATGGCAGCCGGGGGCCGCTGCGCAGTAGCCCGGGCTTCGACACCGTGTTGCAGACTTTCACCGGCATCGCCGCCTTCCAGGGCGCCGCCACCGACACACCCCCGCACAACGTCTCTGGCTCGATCCTCGACTACTACGCCGCGAGCATGGGCGCGCTCGGCGTGGTCGCCGCGCTGCACCATCGTGCGCGCACTGGCCAGGGACAGTATGCGGAGACGTCGCTGCTGGCGACCTCGCTCACGCTGCAGGCCGGCCGATTCGTCTGGGTCGACGATGAGCCGCGCGAGGTCAACCGCGACCTCAACCTCGGCAAGATTTCGGGCATCCACCCGACGAAGGAGGGCCACCTCTTCGTCTCGGCGCATGCCGAGCACTTCTGGCAGGCGTTGTGCGAGATCACCAACATGGGACATCTCGCCCGCGATCCGCGCTACGACTCGATGCGCAAGCGCACCGAGCATGCCGCCGAGCTGGTGCCGCAGCTGCGCGAGGCCCTGAGCGCCAAGACGGCACTCGAGTGGGAGGCCCTCATGGCCGGCCGCGTGCCCTCGTCCGCCGCACGCTCGATCGAAGACATGTTCGACCATCCGCAGGTTGCGGCCAACGGCCTCACCGCGCACATGACGCTCGGCGACGGCACGGGCTACCGGGGCCTCAGCTCGCCGATCGCGTTCGGCGCCACGCCGGTTGCGCCGCCTACCGGCGCCCCATCGCTCGGCGAGCATTCGGACCAGATCCTCACGGACGCCGGCTTCGACGCAGAGGCCATCGCCCACCTGCGCAGCGCAGGAGTCGTGGCATGACGGCATCGCGATTCGACAGCGGCCACGTCGCGGTCGTCACCGGTGCCGCGCGTGGCATCGGCTTCGGCATCGCACGGCGGCTCGCACAGCAAGGCATCGGTGTCGCGCTGCTCGACCGCGATGCCGAAGCGCTCGACAAGGCCGTCACCGAACTCGGTGGGCAGGGGTGGCGCGTGCGCGGCGAGGTCGCCGACCTCGCGGACGCGACGTCGGTCGACCACGCGATGCGCCAAGTCGAGGCCTGGGGCGGTCGCATCGACTTCCTCGTCAACAACGCCGGCGCAGTGCGAGACATGCGCTTCCTCAAAATGGAGCCCGAAGACTGGGACCTGGTCATCAACACCAACCTGCGCTCGCAGTTCCTCTGCTGCAAGGCGGTCTTGCCCGGCATGGTGGAGCGCGGCTTCGGCCGCATCGTCAACATGTCGGCGCGCGCCTGGCTCGGCAGCGCCGGGCAGGCCAACTATTCGGCCGCTAAGGGCGCGATCGTCAGCCTGACCCGCAGCCTCGCACTCGAGTTCGCATCCAAGGGCGTCACGGTCAACAGCATCGCGCCCGGCATCGTCGACACGCCGCTGTTCCGCAACTTCAAGCCGGAGGTCCAGGAGCGCCTGAAAACCACGGTTCCCGTCAAGCGCATCGGCACCACGGACGACGTGGCGCTGGCGGTCGAGTTCTTCCTCGATCCTGCCGCGTCGTACGTCACCGGGCAGACGCTCTACGTCTGCGGTGGCCGAAGCCTCGCGGGCCACAGCGTCTGAGCCACACGGAGGAGACACAAATGACCGTTCGATTCGAAATCCAAGGCCCCGTTGCCATCATCACGCTGGCGCGACCCGAGTCGCTCAACGCGCTGGACCTCGACTCGCTGAAGCTGCTGCGGAAGCACCTCAGCGAGTTCCGTGACCGCGACGACCTGCGCGCCGCAGTGCTCACCGGCGAAGGCAAGGCCTTTTGCGCCGGCGCCGACCTCAAGAAAACACAGAGCTCTGCCGCCACCTATCCCGAGGCGATGTTCAAGTCGCTGGACATCGCCAGCGAGACGGGCATGTATGCCCGCATGATCGACTTGACCGACCTTGGCCTTTGGAAGCCCATCGTCGCCGCGATCAACGGCCACTGCCTTGGCGGCGGTCTGGAGCTGGCGCTGCAGTGCGACCTCCGCGTCGCGTGCAGCCAGGCGCGCTTCGGCCTGCCGGAGCCTCGCGTGGCCTCGATACCGGGCGTGTCCGGTGTGCATCGCCTGATGCGCGCCGTGCCCACCGCTCACGCGATGAAGCTTGCGCTCACGGGCAAGCCCGTCGATGCCGGCGGTGCGCTGGCGATGGGCCTGGTGTCCGACGTCTACGAACCCGAGGCACTGCTGGGCCATGCCATCGAACTCGCGGCCCTGATCTGCGAGAACGGGCCGCTGGCGGTGCAGGCCGTCAAGAAGCTGTCGCGCCAGACGGCACACCTGAGCGACGCCGACGCGCAGCAGGTCACCGAGCTGTACTGGGGCGCACTGCGCGACACGCAGGATCGGCTCGAGGGGCGCGCCGCCTTCGCGGCCAAGCGCCCGCCGCTCTACACCGGCCGCTGACCGCGATACCCCAACCCATCCGGTTTTTTCCATGAAATCCCCACGCCGCTTCTACGAACCCCTGGCCTTCGGCGCACCGCAGCCGCTGCGCGAACTGCCCGCGCGCCTGGAGCGCCTGATCCACTTTTTTCCCCCACACATCGCGAAGATGCGCGACCGCGTGCCCGAGCTGATCGGCAAGGTCGACGTGCTGCTCGGCAACCTCGAAGACGCGGTTCCTTCCGACGAGAAAGTCGCCGCGCGCCTGGGCCTGATCGAGGTCGCGAAGCGGCACGACTTCGGTGCCACCGGACTGTGGACCCGCGTGAACACGCTCGCCAGCCCCTGGGGCCTCGAGGACCTCGTCGAATTGGTGGGCGAGATCGGCGACAAGCTCGACGTGATCATGCTGCCGAAGGTCGACGGCCCATGGGACATCCACTACATCGACCAGCTGCTGGCGCAGCTCGAGGCGCGCAACGGCATCGCGCGGCCGATCCTCGTTCACGCGATCATCGAGACGGCCGAGGGCGTGAACAACGTCGAGGCGATAGCCGCCGCTTCGCCGCGCATGCACGGCATGAGCATCGGCCCGGCCGACCTCGCAGCCTCCAGGGGCATGAAGCTCACGCGCGTCGGCGGCGGCCACCCCGACTACCGGGTGCTCGCCGATGCACGCCACGGTACGGAGCGGCCGTTCTACCAGCAGGACCTGTGGCACTACACCATCGCGCGCATCGTTGACGCCTGTTCGGCCAACGGACTCAAGTCCTTCTACGGGCCGTTCGCCGACTTCAGCGATCCCGAGGCCTGCGAGGCCCAGTTCCGCAACGCCTTCCTGATGGGCTGCGCCGGGGCCTGGACCTTGCACCCGAGCCAGATCGACATCGCGCGCAAGGTGTTCACGCCCGACGCCGCCGAAGTCGCCTTCGCTCGGCGCATCATCGACGCCATGAGCAGCGGCGCCGGCGCTGCGATGGTCGACGGCAAGATGCAGGACGACGCGACACTGAAGCAGGCGATGGTGCTCGTCACGCTCGCCGACGCAGTGGCAGCGCGAGAAGCGGTGAGCGCATGAATCGACAGACAGCAGAAAGCCCAGACATGAAACAAGCAACCCAAGCAACCCCTTCGTTCCGCGTCGCACGCTGGTGCGCCGTGGCCGCACTCACGCTGGCCGCCGGCGGGCTCCACGCCCAGTCGGGCCCTGCGCAGCGCACCACGCGCCTGATCGTCATCACACCGCCGGGCGGTATCGTCGACTCCTCGGCGCGCTGGATCGCCGAGCGGCTCGCGCAACGCACCGGGCGGCCGGTCGTGGTCGAGAACCGCACCGGCGCCGGCGGCAACATTGCCGCCGAGGTCGTCTCCAAGGCCCCGGCCGACGGCAGCACTCTGCTCTACACCTCGAACAACTTCACCACCAATGCGTACCTGTACCGCAAGCTGTCCTTCGACCCGCGCAAGGACTTCGAGCCGGTGATCCAGGTCGGTGACTTTTCGATGGTGCTGGTCGCCCATCCTTCGGTGCCGGCCAAGTCGCTGAACGAGCTGGTCGCACTCTCGAAGGCCAAGCCCGAGCTCCTGAGCTACGGCTCCGGCGGCAATGGCCATCCGGGGCACATCGCGACCGAACTGGTGAAAAGCCAGTCCGGTGCCAAATTCCAACACGTGCCCTACAAGGGCGCGGGCCAGGCGATGACGGGTGCCATCGGCGGACAGGTGCAGCTGGCCATCGGATCGCTCGGCTCGGCGCTGCCTTTCATCAAGTCGGGCCAAGTGAAGCCGATCGCGGTCACCGGCCGCTCGCGCTCACCGTCGGCGCCCGACATCCCGACCATGGCCGAAGCGGGTCTCAAAGGCTACGACTACAACGGCTGGATCGGCATCCTCGCGCCGCGCGGCACGCCGAAGGCAACCGTCGAGCAGTTGCACGTCGACATCGCCGCAGTGCTCGCCATGCCCGAGGTCAAGCAGAAGATGGACGCCCAAGGCGGCTCGGTCGTGGAGGAATCCACCGCCAAGTTCAAGGCGATGCTCGACGCCGACTTCGAGCGCAACCACCAGCTGATCGTGCAGGGCGCCGTCAAGCCGGAAGGCGATTGATCGCAACGCCGCGCCACACCCGGCGCGGCCGCACCGACCCTGCCGATGGTTCCCGACCTCCTCTCGCTGACGCTGCTGCGCCTGGCCGTCCAGCATGGGAGCCTGTCGAAGGCCGCCGCGCAGATGCACCTGGCGCTCTCGGCCGCAAGCCGGCGCATCTCGCTGCTGGAACACCAGTTCGGCATCGCGCTTTTCCATCGGCTGCCCGGCGGCGGGCTCGAGCCCACGGCTGCCGGCACCGCGGCGGCCTTCCATGCGGGCGAGCTGTCGGCCGAAGTCGAGCGCCTGACGCAGACGCTGGCAGAGTTCGCAGCCGGCGTGAAGGGCAACGTGCGCGTCGTCGGCACGCCCTCGGCCATGAGCCAGAAGCTGCCGCAGCAGCTGCAGGCCTTCGGGCAGCGCCAGCCCCGCGTCCGCATCGAGATCCGCGAAGCGCAGACCGCGAGCATCATCAAGGCGCTGCGTGACGGCACGGCGGACGTCGGCGTGATCATGGAAGGCCTGTCGACCGCAGGCCTCGAGACGCGGCCGTACGGTACCGACACGCTGTGCGCACTGTTGCCGCCGGATCATCCGCTGCAGGCCAGGCGCACGGCGTTCGCGGCTTTGCTGGACGACGAGATCATCGGCCTGGGCCGAGGCGCCGCCCTGACGCGGCTGCTCGAACGCGCAGCACAGGAAGCCGGCAAACCGCTGAAGCTGACCGTGCAGGTGCAAAGCTATGAAGCGGTGTGCCGCATGGTCGAGTCGGGACGCGGCATCGGCGTGCTGCCGCGCGGCGCCGCATGGCCCTACCTCGACGCACTGGCCATCCGGGCGGTGGACATCGAAGATGCCTGGGCGCGTCGCCGCATGCTCGTGTGCCTGCGACCCGGCGCCACCGATGCATCGCTGCGCGCGATCGCCGATTTTCTCGCGTGCCCGTCCGACGGCGAAGACCCGTGCAGCCTTTCGCACGATGCGAAGCGTCGCTTGCCGATTCTCTAATCGGCAACGCTGCGGCGCGCACCTACATTGAAAGCATGGGCGCACCCCGCGCCCGTGAAGGAGACAAGACAGATGCTTCGACCCATCAGCGCGGCGCTCGCCATGTGCGCGGTAGTCGCCTTTGCCGCACAGGCACAGGTACAGGCGCGAGCCGACTACCCCAGCAAGCCCGTGCGCATCATCGTGCCGTTCCCGCCCGGACAAGCCACGGACGTGGTCGCGCGCATCCTCGCCGAAGAATTGACCAAGGCCTGGGGCCAGTCCGTGTTCGTCGACAACCGCGCTGGCGGCGCCAGCATTCCCGGCATGGTCGCAGGGCGCGACGCGGCCGCGGACGGCTACACGCTGACGATGGGGACGGTGGCCACGATCGCCGTCAACCCCGCCGTCCACGCCAAGCTGCCCTACGCGGTCACCGATTACCGGCTGATCAGCGGCGTCTTCACCATGCCCGCGGTCATCGTCGCCAACGCGCAGTCAGAGGCCAGGACGCTGGGCGATCTCATCACGGCGTCAAAGCACGCGGCCGGCGGCCTCAGTTGGGGCGTGGCCGGGCACGCCAGCACCTATCACCTCGCGGGAGAAGAGCTCGCTTCGCGCGCCGACATGAAGGTCAACACCGTTGCCTACAAAGGCAGCGGCCCCATGATCACCGACCTGATGGCGGGCCACATTCCCTACGCGGTGGACAGCGTCTCCTCGTCGTTGTCGGGCGTGCGCAGCGCCAAGCTGCGGCCGCTGGCAGTGACCTCGGCGCAGCGCGTCAAGCAGTTGCCCGACGTGCCCACGGTGGCCGAACTCGGATACGCCGGCTACGAACGCGTCGGTTGGGGCGGCCTCATCGCGCCTCGCGCCACGCCCGAGGCCATTGTCGAGCGCGTCAGCGCCAGCGTCCAGGGGGTCCTCGCCAAGCCCGAGGTCTCGCAGCGCATCTCCGACCTGGGGGGCGTGGTCGATGCGCGCGGCGCGGCCGCCTGGCCACGCTTCGTCGAGGCGGAGATCAAGAGCGTGCAGCAGACCGTACAGCGCTCGCAGATCCGGCTCGAGTGAAACGCGTCGTCCACGCCTGCCGATCCATTTCGATCCATTCCGAATCACACTGACCAAGAGAGAACACATGAAGAAGAGATTCCAAGGCAAGGTCGCGATCGTGGCCGGCGCAGGTGCCGTCGAGGACGGCCTGAGCAACGGTATTGCCACCGCCGTGACGCTCGCCCGCGAGGGCGCCAAGGTCTTCGCGGTCGATCGCGATCTCGACCGCGCCCGTGAGACCCAGCGCATGATCGACGCCGAGGGCGGCGAATGCACGCTGCACCAATGCGACGTCACGGACCAGGCGCAGGTCGACGAGATGGTCGGCGCCTGCGTCTCGCGCCATGGCCGCGTCGACGTGCTCTTCAACAACGTCGGCATCCACATCCGCGGCTGCCTGTCGGAAGAGCCAGCCGATTTCGATCGCGTCATGCGCGTCAACCTCAATTCGTTCTTCCTCACGATGCGGGCGGTGCTGCCGCACATGCTGGAACAGGGGCGCGGCGCGATCGTCAACAACTCCTCGGTGGCGGGCATCCGCTCCATGCTGCCGACCGCCGGCTACTCCGCCTCCAAGGGCGCGGTGATCCAGCTTTCGCAGAATGTCGGAGTGACCTATGCATCCAGGGGCATCCGCTGCAACGTGATCCTGCCCGGCTACATCGCGACGCCGCGCGTCAGCTGGCGTATCGCGCACGAGGCCGGCGACGACAAGGCGCTGTACGAACGCAAGATGGCCGAGCGCGCGACCCAGGTGCCCAGCGGCCGCTTCGGCGAGGCGTGGGACGTGGCCAACGCGGTGGCTTTCCTGGCGTCCGACGATGCCAAGTACATCAACGCCACCTCGCTCGTGATAGACGGCGGCCTGTCCGCGTCGACCACCGGCCTGCCTTGGTGAGCGGCCGGCCATGAGCGGCGTGATCTACAAGCGGATTCCCAGGCCCGCGGCGCGCGCGGTCGAGCTGGCCCGCGCGTTGCCGGTGGCGGACCTGGTCGAAGCGATGCATGCCCTGGTCGGGCAGGTGGCGCTCGTCGATGCAGGGATCCGGCCCGTGCAGCAGCGGCAACACGCCGCCGGACCCGCCATCACCTCGCTGAACCACCCGGGCGACAACTGCATGATCTACCCGGCCATCGCGACCGCGCAGCCCGGTGACATGCTGATGATCTCGAGCCAGGGGTCGGTCTTCGGCCCCGTGTTCGGCGACACGACCGCGCTCGAGTGCCGCACGCGCGGCTTGGCGGGCACGGTGGCAGACGGCTCGGTTCGCGACCTCGCCGACATCCTCGATCACCGCTATCCGCTGTGGGCGCGCCATGTCAGCGCCTCGCATCCCGAGAAGAGCGTGCCCGGCAGCGTGAACGTGCCGATCGTGATCGGCGGCGTGCTGGTCTACCCCGGCGACGTCGTTGCGGCCGACGACGACGGCGTGATCGTGCTGCCGCGCGCTCGCGCACTCGAGATCGCCACGCTCGCGCACGCACGGCGCGAGAGCGACGTCGCGGTGCGGGCGCGCATCGCTGCCGGCGAGTCCATCGTCGACATCAAGGGCTTCGGTGCCGCGCTCGCGAGCAAAGGCGTGCAGGAGGTCGACGGAACGTGGCTCCACACATCGACTTGACGCAAGCGGCCTCGGTACTGCGGGGCGGAGGGCTGGTCGCCTACCCGACCGAGTCGGTCTTCGGCCTCGGGTGCGATCCGCACAACGAGGCGGCGGTCGCACGCCTGGTCGCGCTCAAGCAGCGCGATGCCGGGCAAGGACTGCTCCTCATCGGCGACGCCTTCGAGCGCATCGCCCCTTACATCGACCTCGCGCGCACGCCAGAGCCGCTGCTGGAGCGCATCCGTGCCGGCTGGCCTGGCCCGCAGACCTGGCTGCTACCGGCATCGGCAGCCTGCCCCGCCTGGATTCACGGCCGCCACGACACCGTCGGCCTGCGCGTGACGGCCGTACCCTGCGCTGCCGCGCTGTGCGCGGCGTTCGGCGATGCGCTGGTCTCGACCAGCGCCAACCCGCATGGCGAACCGCCGGCGCGCAGCGCGGAGGGCGTGCGCGCGCTGTTCGGCGATCGGGTGGATCTGGTCCTCGACGGCCCGACCGGCGATCTTGCGCAGCCGACACCGATCCGCGATGCGCTCAGCGGGCGCACCGTGCGGGCCTGAGGCAAGCCGCCGCGGAGCGCTAGAAATGCCAGTGCGCCGGCGCCGCCCCCGGCACGCTGGCCCGAAAGCAGGCGAGCCGCGCGTTGCCCAGGCTGCCCAGCACCACGTCGCGTAGGTCAGGCCCCGCGAAGGTGATGCTCGACAGATTGCCCAGCACGCTGCGCATGCCCAGTTCCAGCTCATGCCGGCCGAGCCGGTCGTGGAAGAAGCTGCGCTCGACCGTCTCGACGATGCCCGCATCGGAGCCGTCGAGCACCTTGCTCGCGCGGCCTTCCGGCGTCACGCGGATCAGGCGGTTGGAGACCACGCAGGCAACCCATGCCGCGCCTTCCTCGTCGAAGGCCAGACCGTCCGGGAAGTCGCCGTTCGAGAACTCGTGCACCACCTCCCGCGGACCGAGCCCGGTGTCACGGACCGGGAAGCGCGAAAGACAGCGCGCGAAAGTCTCGACGACGTAGAGCCATCGGCCGGCAGGGTCGAGGCGGCATTCGTTCGTGAACCCCAGACCATCGGCGACGATGCGAGCGCCCTTGCCGTTGACCATCACCAGAAACCCGTCGCCGCCGTCGCGCGCGTAAGCCACCTGACGGGGCTGCCGACGCGTGCTGACGGTGATCCAGATGCGCTCGCTGCCGTCGAGCAGCACGAAGTTGGCATGCGGCAATGCCTGGCCTTCGGCCCCCATGAGCCAGGGCTTCAACACCCGGTCCGGCCCGACCGACCACACCCCGCCGCCCGCCTCGGGCGCCATGTTGGCGATCAGGAAGCTGCGGTCGCGCAGCATGGCGACGCCGTTCGGCAGGAAGCCTTCGGGCACGCCCTTCAACGGCTGCTTCTCGCGGCCAACCTGCACGACACCGTGGGCGTGGTCTGCGCAAAACAGTTCCCCCTTGGCAGTGGCGAGCACGCATTCCGGGCGGGACAGGCCTTCGCCCAACCAGCTCAGGTCCTCGATGTTGACCGGCGCCCGCATCGTGGTCTTCATTGCGCCGTCATGCCCCCGTCGATGGTCAGGATCGTGCCGGTGACGAACGCCGACTCGGCGCTCGCCAGCCAGAGGATGCCCTCGGCGACCTCCTCGGGCGTGCCCATGCGGTCCATCGGCTGGCGCGCCTCGTAGGTTCGCCGCAGCGCGGCCGGATCGGGTGCACCGGCGAAGATGTTCTCGAAGTACGGCGAATCGATGGTGCCGGGCGCGACCGCGTTGACGCGAATGCCATCCTTCACGTGGTCGAGAGCCATCGCGCGCGTCATGGCCACCACGGCGCCCTTGGTAGCGCAGTACGCGGCGCGGTCCTTCACGCCGACCAGCCCCGCCACGGAGGCGGTGTTCACGATGACGCCGCCACCCGAACGCCTGAGCAACGGAATGGCGAGGCGGCAGCCGTGGTAGACGCCGGTGACGTTCACGGCCAGCAGCCGGTCCCAGTCCTGCGCAGTGGTCTGCGTGATGTCCGCACGCAGGCCGAAGCCGGCGTTGTTCACCATGACATCCAGGCGGCCGAAGCGCGACGCCACGGTGTCGAACAAGGCTTCCATGCTCGCCGCATACGAGACGTCCGCCGCGATGCCGATGCTTTCGCCGCCCGCACTGCGCGCGACTTCGCCGACGCTGCTTTCCGACAAGTCGGCCACCACCACCGTGGCGCCATGGTGCGCGAACAGCAACGCACTCGCCCGTCCAATGCCCGACGCCCCACCGGTGATGACGCAGATTTTTCCACTCAGTTTCATGTCGACCTCAATGTGCGGCCCCGCCGCCCAGGTAGGCGGCACGGACCTTGTCGTTGTTGGCGAGTTCGAAGGCAGGCCCCTCCACGGCGACGCGCCCGCTTTCGAGCACGTAGCCATAGTCGCTCACCGCCAGGGCTGCGGCGGCGAACTGTTCGACCAGCAGCATGGTCACGTGTTGCGCGCGCAGGCGCGAGATGATCGCGAACACCTCGTCCACCAGGATCGGCGCCAGGCCCATCGAGGGCTCGTCGAGCAGCAGCATCTGCGGATTCATCATCGTCGCTCGGGCGATGGCCAGCATCTGCTGCTCGCCGCCGCTCAGCGTGCCGGCCGCCTGCGCGCTGCGGTCACGCAGGCGCGGGAACAGCTCCATCGCCCGATCGAGGTCGGCTTCGATGTCGCCGCGCGCACGCCGGCGGGCGAAGCGCGTGTAGGCGCCGAGCTTCAGGTTGTCCCGGACCGACAGAGTCGGGAAGACGCGTCGGCCTTCGGGCGAATGTGCGAGCCCGCGCGCGGCAATCTCGTGCGACTCCAACCCTGCGATGTCCTTGCCGTCGAGCACGACCTTGCCGGCCCTCGGCTTGAGCATGCCCGAGACGGCGCGCATGGTGGTCGTCTTTCCTGCGCCGTTGCTGCCGATCAGGCTGACCACCGACCCCTTCGGCACGTGGATGTGCACGCCCTTGAGCACCTGCACTTCGCCGTAGCCGGCCACCAAGTCGTGCACCATCAACATACGACGGCCTCCCGGGGTTCACACGGATCGCAGACCTGCGCCCCGGCAGCCGGATGGCTTGCGGCGCCGGCACCGAGATAGGCCTCGATGACCTTCGGATCGGACCGCACGTCGGCCGGCATGCCTTCGGCGATCTTCTTGCCGAAGTCCAGCACGGTCACGGTGTCGCACAGGTTCATGACGATGTCCATGTGGTGCTCGATCAGGATCACCGTGATGCCGCTGGCCTGGATCTTCCGGATCATGCCGATCAACATGCGGATGTCCGCCGAAGTCAGGCCGGCCGCCGGCTCGTCGAGGATCAGCACGTAGGGGTCGAGCGCCAGGGCGCGCCCGATCTCCAGCATGCGCTGGCGGCCGTAAGGCAGATGCCGGGCCTCGATCTCGGCGTACTCGGCGAGGCCGATGAAGTCCAGGATCGCCAGGGCCCGGTCGCGCGCATGGCTCGCCTCGGCGCGGTACGCGCGGGTCGACGCCATCGCGTGCAGCGCGTTCGTGCGAAACGTATGGTGCAGGCCGACCATGACGTTGTCGATCGCCGGCATCTCGCCGAAGAGCTGCACGTTCTGGAACGTCCGCGCGATGCCGAGCTTCGCGATCGCTGTCGTCGACCTGCCGTTGAGCCGCGTGCCGCCCAGCGTCATGTCGCCTTCGTTGGGCGTGTAGACGCCGCTGAGCACGTTCATGAGCGTGCTCTTGCCCGAGCCGTTCGGGCCGATCACGCCGTGAACGGTGCCGCGCCGGACCACGAGGTCGACCGCGCTGAGCGCCGTCAGTCCGCCGAAGCGCATGACGATCCCCTTTGCGTCCAGGATGGTGCCGCCATCGCCGGCATCGATGCTGCGTGACAGCGCAGGCACTTGCTGCGCAGCCTTCGGCAGCGTTGGCGCGGCGCGGCGCGCGCGTACCCGGCCCACCGCCTGCCGCAGCCAGCCCGTGATGCCTTCGGGCATGAAGTAGACCGTGCCCAGGATGAGCAGGCCGAACACGGTCAGGCGATGCTCGTTCATGTCGCGCGTGAAGAACGCGAGCCCGTCGAACGCGCCCAGGAAAAGCATCGGCAGCCAGCCGTTACGCAGGCTCCAGGTGCCGCGCCGCACCGATTCCAGCAGCGGCACGGCGGCGACCAGCGTGATGAGCACCGCGAGTATCCGCACCTGCGTGGGGTCCGACAGCATGTTGGGCAGGAACACCACGATCGCCGCGCCCGTGATCGACCCCGCTCGCCCACGCCGTCCGCCCAGGAACACGGCCAGCAGGAACAGGATGGCGAGATCGATGCCGAAGGCGTTCGGCGCGATGTACTGCTCCGAATAGGCATACAGCGCGCCTGCGAGCCCGGCGAAGGCGGCGCTGAGCGTGAATGCCAGTACCTTGAACAGGTAGACGCTGACCCCCATGCAGTCGCAGGCGATCGCGCTGCCATGCAGGGCCTCGAAAGCCCGGCCCGCGTGCGACTTCAACAGCCGCGTGACGAGCACCAAGCAAAGCGCTAGCGCCGCCACGACCAGGTAGAACATGGTGGTCCCGTCCAGGGCGCGGCCGAACAGCTGCGTGGCGGGCAGCTGCACGCCGATCGGGCCGCCGGTCAGGAAGTCCATCTCGTTGATCAGGATCTGCATCACCGTGCCGAATGCCAGCGTGACCATGGCGAGGTACGGACCGCTCACGCGCAGCGACGCGAAGGCAAGCCCCGCGCCCGCCAGCGCGGTGACCCCGATCGCGAGAGGGATCGTGGCGTAGATCGGCAGCCCGTGCGTGGATGCACCGATGCCCGCCGCATACGCGCCGACGCCGAAGAAGGCCGCATGCCCCAACGACAGCTCGCCGGCATAGCCCACCAGGACATCGAGCCCGAACAGCAGGATCGAGTAGATGCCGATGGTCGTCAGCAGGTGCGTGTAGTAGGGGTTGTCGATGACGATCGGCGCACACAGGGCCGCCGCACCGATCGCGCCGAGCGCGAAGGTCTGCGTTCTCATCTCAGACTTTCTTGATGCGCACTTGGCCGAAGATGCCCGCGGGCCGAATCGCCAGCACCAGCAGCAGCAGCAGCAGGCCCGGGACGTCTTTGTAGCCGGTCGAGATGTAAAAGCCCGTGGCAGTTTCGACCACGCCGAGCAGCAGGCCGCCGATGACGATGCCGAAGCCGGACTCGAGTCCACCGATCACCGCCACCGCGATCGCCTTCCTCCAGCGTGCCGAATCCCTCTTTGCTGTCGGCTACGAATCGCACCCATTGCGTCATGCAGGCTCCTTGCGGCGCTCGTCCGCGAAAATAGTGGCGTTGTGTTCACCGAGTGTCGGTGCGGCATAGCGCACCGCGACGTCCGCTCCTCGTCGCCCGAGATTGCAACCCACTTGGCGAATGCGCCCCAGCGTGGGGTGCGGCACGTCGACAAAGATGCCGTTGTGCTGCGCCTGTTCAAGCGAGACGACTGAGCGGTAGTCGGCGATCGGCGCGCACAGGACGTCAGCCGCCTCGAGTATCTCGACCCATGCCTCGGTGTCGCGGCCCTTGAGCGTATTGCCGAGCTCTTCGACCAGCACCTTGCGATTGGCGACGCGCGAAGCCAGGGCGGCGAACCGCGGATCGTCAATCAACTCGTTCCGCTTCAACGTCTGGCACAGCTTGCGCCAGCGGTCCTGCTGGTACGCCGCGATCATGATCCAGCCGTTGGCGGTCGGGAAGGCCTCGTTGGGGGCGGCGTACGGTGCGGCGCTGCCGGTCTTCTCGGGCAGGTCGCCGGACGCGAAGTAGCCCGCCAGCGCTGTCTGCTGCAGAGCACCACCTTCGCGGGTCGCGATGCCTGATGACTTGGATTGGCGCAGTGTCGGAACCTGGCGGCGGCGACGCCTGACGACCAGCTCGCCTCAGGCGGCGGGCCGCATGCCTCGAATGGCCTTTGAGCCCAGCAGGTTGACGATATGCTCGCGCAACACGCGCATCGCGCTCTCCATCGGCCGCGTCAGCGGCAGCGACGAGGCTCGGCACAGCGACACGGTGCGGTAGAGGTGGGGCACGTCGACTGCCACGGCGCGCAGGCGGCCCTCCGCGAGTTCGTGGTACACGGCGGTCCATGGCAGGAAGCTGAAGCCGTGCCCCTTCTGCACCGCACGGTTGAGCGTGGCGTTGGAGTCGATCTCGGCCACGAAGGTTGGATTCAGGCCGTGCCGCGCGAGGGCCGCGTCGAGCACCATCCGCGCGCCGTGGCCACGCGCCGGCATGATCAACGGCAATTGCGCCGCTTCCTCGATGCCGATCGGATCGGGCAACTCCGCATCGGCCGGCGCAATCAATAGCAGGTCCTCGGTCCACATCGGCTCGACCACCAGGCCCGCCGACGCATGGGCCTGGAATAGCAAGGCCACGTCGAGGCGTGCGTTGATCGCGAGTTCGCTGAGGTGGCCGCTGAGCCCTTCGGTGATGTGCAGCGTCACTCTGGGAAAACGTTCCCGCATGGTCTCCAGGAACGGCATCGACAGCAGCAACGCGGTGCTGATCGGGAAGCCCACCGACACCGGCCCGTTCGGCGCCGTCGCGGACGACTGCGCCACATCGTGCGCCTGCTCGAGCTGGCGCAAGATCACGCGGGCGTGCCGGTACAGGTCCAGGCCCGCGCTCGTCGGCTCGACACCCTGGGCACTGCGGTGCAGCAGCTTGGTCTTGAACTCGTTCTCCAGGATCGCGAGTTGCTGGCTCAAGGCCGGCTGCGCGACGCCGATCTGCGCGGCCGCCTTGGTGATGCTGCGGAAGTCGACGATCCGGATGAAGTATTCAAGCCGGCGGGTTTCCATGCCGGCTTCTAGAGCAAGGGTTTGCCGGCTGTCTCGCGCATCGTCGCGTAGACCAGCGTGCCGATCAGCGACGCGACGCACAGGTAGATCCAGATCAGGTCGCCCATGCCGCCCTTCGTCATGGCCGTCAGGATGTAGGGCGCCGTGCCGCCGAAGGCGGCGACCGAGATCGCGAACGGCACGGAGATGCCCGTGACGCGCACCTCGGAAGGAAACTGCTCGGCCATCACCACCGCGGCATTGGCGGAATAGCCCAGCATCAGCAGCATGCCGATCAGGTCGATCACGAAGATATTCCAGAAGCTGGCTTCCATGAAGTGCAGCGCCGGGAAGGCGTAGAGCGCGGAGCCGATCGAGAAGAAGAGCAGCGTCGGCCGGCGGCCGAAGCGGTCGGAGACCCTGCCGGCGAAAGGCAGCAGCACGATGAAGATCACCAGCGCGATGCTGTTGGCCAGCAGCGCGGTCTTGAGCGGAATGCCGGTCTTAAGATTGGCGAAGGTGGGGAAGTACACCATCCATACGTAGTTGAGCATCACGCCCGCGATAGCGATTCCCATCACGCGCAACGCGGCCATCGGATGCTCGGCGAACATCGCCAGCAAGGGATTCCTCTGCGTCTTGCCCGTGGCGGCGGCATGCGAGAAGGCCGCGGTCTCGCCCACGCCGCGCCGGATCCACACGGTCACGAGGCCCAGCGCCGCCGCGAAGGCGAAGCCGGCGCGCCAGCCCCAATCCTTCAGCGCCTCCGGGCTCAGCATATTGCTTAAGGCGACGCCGATCAGTGCCGCGACCAGGATGCCGCCGTTCACGCCCACGTCCTTGAACGAGCCGATGAAAGCGCGCTTCGAAGGCGGCGCCGCTTCCACCAGGTAGGCCGAAGCAGCACCGAATTCGCCGCCGGCCGACAGGCCCTGCACCATGCGGCACAGCACCAGGATCACAGGCGCCGCGACGCCGATGCTGGCGTAGGTCGGACACAGAGCGATCACCAACGAGGCGCCGGCCATCAGGCCGATGGACAGCGTCAGGCCCTTCTTGCGGCCGTGCTTGTCGCTGTAGGGCCCGAGGATGGCGCCGCCCAGGGGCCGCATCACGAACCCGACGGCGAACACGGCGAAAGTGGCCAGCAGGCCCGCGACCGGATCAGCCTGCGGAAAGAAGTGCGCGGAGAAGATCGGCGCGAAGGTCGCGTAGATGACCCAGTCCACCCACTCGACGACGTTGCCGAGCGTGACGGCGGTGATGACCTTCCTGGTTTCACCTGGCGTGGCGGCGGACGTGGCCGAGGTCCCGGCAGTGCCGATGGCGGCCCCGGTTGGCAAAGTGGCGCTCATGGGTTTGTCTCCTGATTGAGTGTGAGGACGATCTTTCCGAAGTGCCGGTTGGCACGCATGCGGGCGAAGGCCTCCGCGGCTTCTTCGAAGCGGTACTGGTGATCAATCGGCAACGAAAGCGCACCGCGTTGCAGGTGCGGGCCCAGCTCTTCGCGCACCAGCCGGTTGATCTCGCGCACCTCCTCGACAGTGCGCGTGCGGAAGGTCACGCCGATGTACTCCACGCGCTTGAGCGCGTGCGTTTCGAAGTCGAAGTCCGCGCTGCGCCCTGCCAGCCGCCCCACGTTGACGATGCGCGCGCACACGGCTGCCGCCTCGAGGTTGTGCGCCATGTAGGGCCCGGACAGCAAATCGATGATCACGTCGAAGCCGCGCCCGCCGGTGAGGTCGCGCACGCTGTCGTTCCAGCCCCGCGCGAGCGGGTTGAGCGCGACGTCGGCGCCGAACTCCGTGAGCCGTCCGCGCCGCTCGGTGTTGGTGGAGGTGCCCGCGACCAGCGTTGCGCCGAACGCCTTCGCGATCTGGAGCGCCATCAGGCCCACCCCCGAGGAGGCGCCCTGCACGAGCACCGACTTGCCCGGACCGGCACCGCCCTGCGTGATTACTGCGTTGTGCATGGTCTGCAGCGCGATGGGCAAGGTCGATGCTTCCTCGTAGCCCATCGCATCGCTCGCGATCGGATTGACGCGCCCAAGGTCAGCCACCGCATATTCGGCGAAGCCAGCCGCGCCCGAGCCCATGACGCGCTGGCCCGGCGCCACATGCTTAACCTCCCTGCCCACGGCAACCACGTCGCCGGCCCATTCCATGCCGATTACGGTACCGGGACCGCCCCGGCTGCCGTACATCTCGCCGTCCAGCATGTTGAGGTCCGCGCGGTTCAGGGCGCAGGCCTTCACGCGTACCAGCACCTCGCTGTCGCGCGGCTGCGGCACGTCCAAGTCCTGGAAGGCGAAGCCTCCCTTCCCAGTCACCACGATGGCTTTCATGTCACGAGTTCCGTTGGGGTGGAGGCGCGGCGCGGCGCGCCCGCGGAGGGGGCGCCGGCGCGTGCGCCGAGAAGAATCATTTCGGCGGCCTTCTCGGCCACCATGATGGTGGGCGCGTTGGTGTTGCCCGAGGGAATGAGTGGCATCACCGAAGCGTCGACCACGCGCAGCCGCTCAAGGCCGTGCACCCTGAGCGCGGGGTCGACCACGCAGCCCTCGCTCGGGCCCATGCGGCAAGTGCCTACCGGGTGGTACATCGACTGCGCATACTGCCGCAGGTAGGCCACCATTTCGCTGTCCGAATTCACGGTCGGGCCGGGCAGGCGGTCGCCGCGAACGCGATGGCTGAACGGCGGCGTGCGCAGGATCTCGCGCACGATCCGCAAGCCCTCGACCAATGGCGGGATGTCGCGCGGGTTCGTCAGGTAGTTGGCCACCATCGACGGTGCGTCGCTCGGCCGTGCGCTGCGCAGCCGCACCTGGCCGCGCGAGCTCGGCCGCACCAGGGTGCAGGAAGCGGTGATCGCGGGCGTGGCTTCGCTCGTGTAGCGGCCGTCGCGGATCAGCATGCTGAAGGGCCGCATCTGGATCTGCAGGTCGGGATATTCGAGCCGCTGGCTCGACTTGGCGAACAGGCCGACCTGCGCCGCCGCCGAGGTGAGCAGGCCCTTGTGCTGGAAGAAGTAGCGCAACACCTCCGGCGCGATGCGCCATCCGCGGATGCGCCGATTCAGCGAGGAGGCATCGTCCACCGCCGTGAGGCTGTGCACGTAGATGTGGTCCTGCAGGTTGCGCCCCACGCCTGGCAGGTCGGCCAGCACGTCGATGCCGAACGTGCGCAGGTGGTCCGCTTCGCCGATGCCCGAGAGCATCAGCAACTGTGGCGTGTTGATCGTGCCGCCGCAGAGGATGACCTCCTTCGCGGCCGCGATCTCGCGCGTGCCCTGCGCATCGCGCAGCCGCACGCCGCGCGCGGCCCGGCCGTCGAACAGCACCTGCTCGACCAGCGCCCCGGTCTCCACGCTCAGGTTGGACCGGCCGAGCACGGGCCGAAGGAACACGCGCGCAGTGGAAGCACGGCGCCCATCGCCGATCATGTACTGGAGGTAGCCCACGCCTTCCTGCGTCGGACCGTTGAAGTCGTCGTTGCGTGCATGGCCCAGCGCGACCGCAGATCGCACGAAGTCTTCCGACGTGGGGTGCGGCTCCTCAACGCCGGTCACCGGCAGCTCGCCGCGCGCACCGTGAAAAGGTCCTTCGCCGCGGTAAAAACGTTCGCTGCGGCGGAAGTAGGGCAGCACGTCGGTCCATCCCCAGCCCGGATTGCCGGCATCGCGCCAGGCGTCGTAGTCACCCGGGTTGCCGCGCATGTAGACGTGGCCGTTGATCGCGCTGGTGCCGCCGAGCACCTTGCCACGCGGCCAATAGAGCTTTCGGCCGTTGAGGCCGGGCTCGCTCTCGGAGTCGTAGGCCCAGTTGACCGAGGTGTCGGAGAACAGGCGCGACACGCCTGCAGGGATGTCGATCCAGGGATTGGTGTCGCGCGGTCCGGCCTCGATGAGCAGCACGCGGTTGCCCCGATCGGCGGACAGGCGCGAGGCGAGCACGCAGCCAGCCGTGCCGGCGCCGACGATGACGTAGTCGTATTCCGGGCGCATGCGCATGGTCAAGAGCTCAGGGGCGCGGGCACCCCTTCCATCAGGTAGAGATAGGTGCTCGAGGAACGCAGCCGGTAACCGATGACTTCCTGGTAGTCGGCCGACTGGTAGAACTCGCGCGCCCGCTCGGGGCTTTCGAACTCGACCAGCACCGCGCGCGTCATGGGGCGGTCGCCTTCGAGCGTGGTCGGGTTGTCCTGGCCGATGAGGAACACGGCGCCGTACTTGTCCAGCACCGGACGCACGCGCGTCATGTACTCCTCGTGGAAGTACTTCGCATCGGTGACCGTGAGGTCTCCGAAGATGTAGCCCTTGCGTCCGCTCATTGCGCGGTCCAGCCGCCATCGACGAGCAGCGACGAGCCGGTCACCATCGCGGCGGCCGGCGACGCCAGGTACAGCGCTGCGGCGGCCATGTCCTCGATGGCGGCCATGTGGCCCATCGGAATGCGCGAGACGAGGAAGTTACGGATCTCCTCCGTGTTGACGATCTTCTCGATCAGCGGCGTCATGGTGAAGGTGGGGCCGATGCTGTTCACGCGGATGCCTTGGTCGACCAGCTCGATCGCCATGGCCTTGGTCATGCCTTCCTCGGCATGCTTGGTCATGCAGTAGGGCACGCGGTTGGGCGAGCCGATGTGGCCCATCTGCGAGGTGATGTTGATCACCACGCCGCCTTTGGCCTTTCGATCGGGGTCCTCCAGCATCTTGCGCACGCTCGCCTGCGCCACGACGAAATAGGCGCGCACGTTGAGGTCGCTCATGATCGCGAAGTCCTCGTCGCTCACGTCGAGGAAGGCACGCGGGATGTTGGTGGCCGCGTTGTTCACGAGGATGTCCAGGCACGGCAGCGAGGCGATCGCGGCCCGGACGGCGGCGTTGTCGGTCACGTCACACACGCGCACGAGCGGCGTGCTGAAGCCGCGCCGCTCGATCTCGGCGGCCACGGCATCGAGCTCGCTGCGCGTGCGCGACAGCAGCACAACCTCGGCGCCACCCTCGGCCAGAGCGAGCGCGATGCCCGAGCCGATACCGCGGCCCGAGCCGGTGACCAGGGCCGTCTTGCCGTCGACGCGAAAGCGCGGTGCCATCGGTTGCAGATCCTTGACGGTTCTCATGAGGTGTCTCCTTGGAAGGCGTTAACGAATGACGAAAGGGTCGGGCGTCTCGCGTGCGGTGCTCACCCAGACGCTCTTGGTCTGCATGTATTCGCGGATCGCATCGGCGCCGTTCTCGCGGCCCATGCCGGATCGCTTGGTGCCGCCGAAGGGCGACATGAAGCTGACGGCGCGGTACATGTTGACCCACACGATGCCCACGCGCAGGCGCTTGGGCATGTCGATGGCGCGGCGGATGTTTCCGGTCCAGACGCCGGCGGCAAGGCCGTAGGGACTGTCGTTGGCGATGGCCACCGCGTCGTCCTCGTCCTTGAAGCGGATGCAGCTGAGCACCGGCCCGAACACCTCCTCGCGCGCGATGCGCATGTCGTTGCGCACCTCGGCGAAGATGGTCGGCTGCACGAATTGGCCCTGCCCGAGGCCCTCGCCCGTGGCCCGGGCGCCGCCCAGGCGGCAGATGGCGCCCTCGTCCTTCGCAATGCGGATGTAGTCGAGGATCTTCTCGTACTGGGCTGTGGTGGTGACGGGCCCCACCTGCGTGGTGCGCAGCTTCGGATCGCCGATGCGCGCCTGCTTCGCGAAGGCCACCAGGCGCTCGACGAACTCGTCGTAGATGCCGTCCTGCACCAGCAGGCGGGAGCCCGCCACGCAGGTCTGGCCGGTGGCGGCGAAGATGCCCGAGACGGCGCCCTTCAGCGCGTTGTCGAGGTTGGCGTCGTCGAACACGATGTTCGCGCTCTTGCCGCCGAGCTCTAGCGTGACGTGCTTGAAGTCGCGCGCCGCGCTCTCGTTGATCTTTTGGCCGCCCAACTCGCTGCCGGTGAAGCCGATCTTGGCGACATCCGGATGGCTGACCAACGGCGCGCCGACCTCGCCGCCGTAGCCCGTGACCACATTGAGCACGCCGGGCGGGAAGCCGGCCTCGTGCGCAAGCCGGGCCAGCGCGACCGCGGAGGCGCTCGTGAATTCCGAGGGCTTGAGCACGAAGGTGTTGGCGGCCGCGAGACCCGGCGCGAGTTTGTTGGCGGCCAGCAGCAGCGGCGAGTTCCATGCCGTGATCGCTACGCACACGCCCAGCGGCTCGTGCAGCGTGTAGTTGAAGGTGTCCGCCTTGTCGATGGGCAACACCGCACCCTCGATCTTGTCGGCGAGGCCGCCGAAATAGCGGAAGTACTCGGGGATGTAGCCGACCTGCGCGCGCATCTCCGCAATGAGCTTGCCGTTGTCTCGCACCTCGAGTTCCGCGAGCCGGTCCGCGTCGCGCTCGATAAGGTCGGCCAGCTTGAACAACAGCTTGGCGCGTGCGCTGGGCGTGAGCCGCGACCAAGGTCCGGACTCGAAGGCGCGACGCGCCGCTGCAACGGCGAGTTCCGCATCGGCCGCACGGCCGCGCGGAAATGTGGCCCAGACCTCCCCGGTATAAGGATCGGTCGACTCGAAGCTCGCGCCATCGGCCGCTTCGGCGTCACGGCCGTCGATGAACATCGGGAAGTGTTGTGGCATGTGAAATCCGGCGAACGACGCTGGAGAGTGGGTGGGATCGAATTTAGGAAGCGCGCCGCGCGGCGCATAACAGTCATTGCGACTGCCGCGATAAGCAGGTAATGTGTCGAGGAAAACCCTGAGTCGGCGCGCGGACGAGTGGTGGCCAACGGGCTCGCGCCGGCGCGGTACCCCGCTAGTGGACCGCCGCGTACATGATCTTTTCCTCGTCCGCGTCGCGTGGATCGAATTCCTCGACCACGCGGCCCTGGCGCGTCACCAGGATGCGGTCGGACAGGCTCAGGATCTCGGGCAGGTAGGACGAGATCACCATCACCGCCATGCCCTCGTCGGCCAGCTGATGGATCAGTGCATGGATCTCGACGATGGCGCCGACATCCACGCCGCGCGTGGGCTCGTCGAAGATGATCAAGCGCGGCTTCTGCACCAGCGCCTTGGCGATGACCACCTTCTGCTGGTTGCCGCCCGACAGCTCGATCACGGCGGCGTCGGTACCGGTGGCCTTGATGTCGAGCCGGCGGTGCCAGTGCTCGGCCAGCGCGCGCATCTCGCCCGGACGCCCCGCCAAGGCCGTGCCGCCCGGTGAAGCCAGCTTGCCGAAATAGATGTTCTCGCGGATCGACATGGTCTCGAAGAAGCCCTCGATCTTGCGGTCTTCGGTGACATAGACGATGCCGTTCTTGACCGCCGGGCGCGGCACCCGGAATCGCACGGGCCGCCCCCCGAGCCGGATCTCGCCACCATGCAGGAAGTCGCGCTTGACGACGCCCGAGATGATCTTGGCCGTCTCGGTCCGCCCGGAGCCGACGAGGCCGAAGAAGCCGGTCACCTGGCCCTTGTAGATCGAGAAGGCATTGTTCTTGACGATCGTGCCCATTGAGAGGTTCTGCACGCTGAGGATCTTGTCGCCGCGTGGGCGGCGCTTGCGCGCCTGCTGGCCGTAGAGCTCGCCGGAAAGGGAGCGCCCGACCATCGCCTTGATGATCTTGTCACGGTCGAGGCTGCGGGTGCTCTCCGTCAGCACATGGTTGCCGTCGCGCATGACCGTGATACGGTCCGAGATCGAGATCGCCTCTTCCAACGCGTGCGAGATGAAGATCACCGCCACACGATCGCGTCGCAGCCGCTCGACGAGCGCGAAGAAGTGGTGCTTCTCCTCCGGCGTGAGCGTCGCCGTGGGCTCGTCGAAGATGATGAGTCGCGCCTGGTGGTGCACCGCGCGCGCGATCTCCACCATCTGCTTCTGGGCGGCACCGAGCGTCGACACCAGGCGCGTCGGCTCGACGGCGAAGTTCAGCGACTGCAGGAACTGCTGAGCGCTGATGTAGGTGCCTCTCAGCCTGTTGAAGAAGGGCTCCTTGCCCAGGTAGATGTTCTGCGCCACGGTCAGCGAGGGCACCAGGCTGGTTTCCTGGTACACCATCGCAATGCCCTTGCGCAGCGCATCGTGCGGACTCTCGAACGAAGCCGGAGCGCCGTCGAACAGGATCTCGCCCGAACTGGGCTTCACGGCCCCGGCGATCATCTTGGTGAGCGTGGATTTTCCGGCGCCGTTTTCGCCAAGCAGCGCATGGACCTCGCCGGCGCCGATGGCCAGCGAGATGTCCCGCACCACCGGAGTGCCGCGATAAGCCTTGGTGAGCTGCCTCAGCTCGATCAGTGTCTCGCTCATGGGCTGCCCCAGACGATGTCGATGTCGGCACGCACGATCTCTCCCGCGCCGCGGCTGCCGACGTAAAGCCAGCCTCCCAACTCGGCGGCCGATGTCACGCCGTGCCGCCTGCCGTCGGCACGGCTGTGCAGACTCTCAACAGGCACGAAGTCGCCGTCGAGCCGCACCACGAGCCCGTACGAGCGCGAAGGCGCCCAGGGCTTGAAGATGCCGAGGGTCTTGATGGCGCCGCCCTGCATGGGTTCACGGAAATCCCGACCGGTCGCGAGGGCAGGCGCCACCCAGTGCGCAGGCGCGGTCTCTGCCATCATCCGCTGGCGGAAAGCACGCTCGCGCATCACGAACTCGACGAGCTGGGTGCGCGGCGCGAAGACCGACAGCCAATGGCCGCCCTGCCCCGATGGCGCCAGCCGCGCAGGGTAGCCTGGAAGGTCGTCGAGGACGGTTTCGATTCCCTTCGGGACGATGCGAATCAAACGGTGGCGCCAGCTTTCGCTCGCCACCACTTGGCCGCTGGCGTCCAGCGCCAGGCCATACGGGAAGGCCAGCGCACGCGCCAGGCAGGTCGCACGCAGCGCCGTCATCTCCAGCCGCCAGATGCTGCCGCTGCGGCCCTTCGACATCAGGTCGCGTTGCCAATCGTTCGCGGCATGCGTTGCCGAGCCTTCGGCCACGATCAGCGTCGTTGCCTCGGCCGCGATAATGGCCGTAGGACAGAACGGGCGATAGTCGCCGATCCGCTCGACGACGCGTGTCAGGCCTGACGCATCGCGCAAGGCGATGCCGCCACGCGAGAGCGCCACCGCGAGCCCGCCATCGCCCAGTGAGGCGATCGCCGTGATGTCGCTGGAAAAGCTGTGGAGCATTCGCGCCTGGGCATCGCCCGGCGTCCAGCCCATCAGCAGTGGGCCGTCGCTAAAAACGAGTCGGGCCTGGCCGTCCGCGACGAGGTTGTCGACCTGCCCCGTCGGCAGCACCGCCTGCGCTTCGTCGAGGCGTACATTCGGTTGCAGCGCTCCGTCAAGTGGAGGCACGGCGATGGCATGGTCGCCGCGCCCAAGCAGGGCGTCAATGTTGCCGGAGACCCATCGCATCATGTCGTTCACTTCCCCTCTCCCCAGTAGCTGGCCGGGCCGGTCCAGGTCGGGTCTGCGCCTTCGAGCCGGTACTTGCCGATGCGGTTGTTGGAGATGCCGCCGAGATACAGGTAGCCCCGGTCTTCACGCATCGATGTGATCATGGGGTGGTTGGCGCCGCCGATGTCCCACAGCGCGTCAAGGATGCGCCCTTCGGCATCGAACTTGACCACGCAGCCGGTGTTGATGTTCGGAAAGATCAGCTCATGCGGCGAGATGCGCCGCGCCATGCGCTTGCGGAAAGCGGGCATCCGCTGCGCGAGGTCGAAAGCGGGTGAACGTACCCCGACCAGCGCGAGCCAGTAGTTACCGTCGGAGGCACGGTTGATGTTGTCCGGATAGCCCGGCAGATCCTCGATCACCGGCTCGACGGTGCCGGCCTTGGTACCCGCAAACCAGTAGCGACTGATGCGGCAGGCCCAGGTCTCGGCAAAGAAGAAGGAATCGCCGTCGCGTGCCATGCAGATGCCGTTGGGGAACACGAGATTGCGCAGCACGGACCGCGTCCTGCCGGTGGCCGGATCGAAGCAGATGATGCGGCCGTTGCCCCGGCTCTCGAGCGCGTCGTAATGCCAGTTGTGGATCGAGTAGCGCAACGTGGCTTCGCTGAAAAAGATGCGGCCGTCGGGCGCTATGTCGCAGTCGTCGGCTAGGCTCAGGCGGGAGTCGTCGATGACCGAGAACGGACTGCGGTTGGTCTCGTCGGTCAGTTTGACCACGCTTGCGTCGGGCCGGACCATGTACAGGCCCATGCCACCCACGCATACGACGAGATTGTCCTCGCGGTCGAAGGCCATGCCCAGCGGCAGCCCGCCGATGTGCGCGAACAGTTCGGGCTCTTGGTGGTCGGGCGCGCGGAAGCGCACGATATCGCCCTGCCGCGTTACGGTGTAGAGATGTCCTTCGCGGTCGAAGATCACGTCTTCTGGCCCCTCGATCTGCCCCAGGCCGATGAGCGAGACGTCGCGCAGCTTGTCGTTGACCGCATAAGGCGAGCCGGAGCCGCGATCCATCGACGGGCTTGGCGGCAGCGCCAGGTAAGCAGGCGAGGTGTAGACCTTGGCGAGCAGCTTGTGCTTGTTCTTGAGCCAGCGCACATCGATGCCGACGGCAGCAAGCAGGATGAGGCCGAGCGCGAGCGACGAGGCGCCGGTGGGCAGGCCGAGGCGCACCAGGCCGTTGGTGACCAGCAGCACGATGATCGAACCGACGATCGCCTTCATGACCGAGCCGCGCCCGCCGCGGAGGCTGTTGCCGCCCAGCACCGCTGCGGTGAGCGCAACGACTTCGAGCCCGATCCCGGTGTCGGCGCCGGCGCCATTGAGACGTGCGGCATAGAGCGCACCTGCCACGCCGCACAGGGCGCCCGAGCCCACGTAGGTCAGGCAGATCGTGCGGCGCACTGAGATGCCCACGTTGTAGGCCGACTTGCGGGAACCACCGATCGCCATGATGTGCCAGCCCGGGCGCGTTCGGCTGAGGAACACGTGCGCCGAGATGCCGAAGAGCAGCGCGAGCAGGAAGCTGAACGGCAGGCCACCCACCGACGCAGTGCCGACGTAGTCCCAGGTGGGAGATTCGAGAGTCGAGGCGGAGATCTGCACCGCGTACTTCAGCAGCAGCATGTCGACGATCGAGCGCACGACGATCAGCATTACCAGCGTGGTGAGGAAGGCGCGCAGCCGCAGGTAGCCGATGAGCAGCCCATTGCATAAACCTACCAAGCTGCACGCGAGGATCGCCAACGCGATCGCCACGCCGACCGGCAGGCCGGCCACGTTGAGAAACAGCAGGGCGAGCAGGTTGCCCAGCGCGAAGTTGGAGCCGACGCTGAGGTCGATGCCCCCCGCGATCATCACCAGCACCATCGCGAAGGCCACGAAGCTGAACTCGCCCAGTTGGCGCAGGGTGTCCAGCAGGTTCGACGTGGAATAGAAGTTCGGTATCAGCGAACCGAAGATGGCGATGGCCAGCACGAGGCCCCCGACGGGGACGGTGTTGTCGATCCAGCTCTTGGAGAGGATCTCACCGACCACGTGATCGGGCACGTACCTGTATCGCCACCGGGACAGCAGCTCCTTCATGGGCGGGCTCTTGGCGGTTGGCGGTGCTTACTTCTTATAGTGGGCGAGGTTCCAGCACGAAGCCGGATGCATGCTCGCCTTGGTAAGCACGGTCACCGGTGTGTACAGCGTGATGCTTTTCTCGCCCGCCTTCGGCTTGGCCTGCATCAGCCACTTGAACGCAGAGGCGATGTCGCTGGACTCGCGGCGCACGTCGGTGCCGATGTAGGTGCTGAAGGCGCCGTTGTTGACGTTGTCGCAGGCAGTGTGCGCAAGGCTGCCGTCGGTGACGAGATGAACCTTGCCCTGCATGTTGGCTTCGCGGATCGCCGCAGACGTGCCCAGGTCCATGCTGTCCCAAAAGCCGATCACACCGCACAGGTCGGGGTGCTGCTTGAGCACGGTCTCGGTGATGGAACGGGCCTTGGACGCATCCCAGTCGGCCGGCTGGTTGGAGATGACCTTGATATCCGGGTTCTGCGACAGCACTGTGTTGATGCCGTTCATCATGTACATGCTGGCCGCGGCGGTGAGCACCCCCTGCACGATCGCGACCTTGCCCGACTTGCCGGAGCCCTTGCCGCAGGCGCCCACGATGGCGCGTGCCTTGGCCTCGCCGACGCCGACCCAGTCGGGCCCGACGAATACGTCGGTGGCGGTGCTGGTGCGCATGTTCACCTGGATCACATGGATGCCCGCTTCCTGCGCGCGCCTGAGCAGCCTCGCGTAGGACTGGATGTCAGGGTTCTGGATCAGGATCGCGTCGGGCTTCTCGGAGATCAGCGAGGTGATCGCCTGCGCGCCGACATCGGTCTTCCAGTTGGCGTCACGGATCACGATCTTTGCGCCAAGGGGCTCGAGTTCGCCGCGCAGCATGGCGGCCCAGCCGTCGGTCCAGTCCATGCCCATCGACATGGGGATGAAGGCGAGCGTCTTGCCCTTGAGGCTGCCGTAGTAGGCCGGGCGCGCGGGATCGTCCACCTCGGCGCGCGCGGCGCCGCCCAGCATGGCGAGTCCGATCAGCAGGATCTGAAGGATGCGTTTCATGGTCGTTTTGTCTCCGTTCGAGGGTTGGGGTAGTGGCTCAGGGGCGCGCTCAGATGTCGCCCTGCTGGGCCGTCTGCTCGTCGCGCGGGTTGAGCAGGCTGTCGGCGACCAGCGCGCCAAGGAGGATCGTGCTCTTGATGAGGTTCTGCACCGTGTACTGGATGTCCATGATCGTCATGCCGTTGAGCAGGATGCCGATCAGCAGCGTGCCGACGATCACGTTGCGCACGCCGCCCTTGCCGCCGCTCAGGCCGATGCCGCCGAGCACCACCACCAGGATCACGTCGTAGATCAGCGTCGAGTTGACGATGCGGGTGTTGATGCTCGCCACCGACGCGGCAGTGATCAGGCCGGCGACGACCGCGATCACCGAGGCAAGCACGTACTGAAGCACCAGCATCGGCCGGACCGGCAGGCCGGTGATGCGCGCAGCGAGGTAGTTGTCGCCCATCGCGAAGATGTATCGGCCAGCCTTCGCGTAGCGCAGGAACAGCATCGCGAGCAGCGCGACGTCGGCAAAGGCAACCACCGGGGCGGGCATCGAGGCGACGCTGCCGCGGCCGAACTGGCTGATCCAACCCGCACGTTCGCCGAGCGGCACCACGTCGATGTCCACCAGGAACAGCCTCCCGAAGCCGTAGACGAAGATGCCGACGGCCAGGGTCGCGAAGATTGCGGGGATCTCGACGTACGCGACGATCAGCCCGTTGGCGATGCCGACCAGGAGCGCCAGCCCGAAGCCGCAGGCGAGCGCGATACCGGTGCGTGACCAGCTCCGATCAGCGACAGCGTCCAGCCGACGGAAATTGCCATGGTGGCGATCAACGAGAGGTCGATGCCGCGCCCGATGACCAGCAACGCCATCGCGATGCCAAGCACCGAGACGCTTCGCAGCAGCGAGAGCAGGTTTTCAGGCGAGGCGAAGTTCGGCAGCAGCAGGCTGAAGGCGGCGAACAGCATCGCCGCCAGCGCAACCACGATGATTTCCTGGGACAGGCGCAGTCCCTTGGCGGCGCGGGGCGGCGTGTCTGCGTGTTCCTGAATCGTCGCTGTCTGGGCTGCGGCCATGGCTTCCTGCTTGGTTCGGCTTTTCATCGCCGTCCAGGACGGCACGGCGGCTGCGGGCGGATCGTACGAACGCGACAGCGCGCTGGGTAACACTCACTGCGACTGGCGCGATAAGTGCGCCGTGTGTCGAGGAAAACCCTGACCGGCGTCGTCGCGCGTTAAGGCGTGCAAATCCGGATCGCCTGGCCGAGCGCTTTTCGAAGGAGGGGAAGAACTGCGCGGATTAACTCGCCACCAGCGCCCGGCGCGCCGATAGTGCGCATGGTGCGGACGGTGGCGGCGCCATGCAGCCGCAACCGTTCCCGCGACTCCGCAATTTCGGCCGCGCCCGGCCGGCGCAGAAGCGGGACGATGGACCCCGACGATTCACCCCGATTGGAGATCAGCATGTACCAGCCTTCGTACCTCGATTCCATGCCCCGGTCGGCCCGTTCCTGGGCCCCTCCCTCGCCGCACCCGGCCGCGGGTGAAGTCGACGTGCATGCGGCGCTCGGCGTCGATGCGCAGTTCGTCTTGATGCTCGACGCCTACCGGCCGCACGGAGGGCTCGCGCGGCTGCGCGAACTCGAGACGAGCCTGCTGCTGCGCGTCGACGAACCGCCGGAGATGCTGCACGCCTGGGTGCGCAACGAGCAGGTGTTCGCTTTCGAATGGGCCGGCGAAGCATGGATGCCACTGTTCCAACTGGCCTCGGCCACGATGCTGCCCAGGGAAGACGTGCGCGCCATCGCTTCCGAACTCAGGGCGACGCACGACCCCTTCGCGATCGCGGCCTGGTTCACGCGGCCGCATGCCTGCCTGGGCGGCGCTTCGCCTCTCATCCGTCTGGCGCAGGACGACCTGGGCGTTGTGCTCGCGGCACGCCGGAGCGCTCGCGCCCGAAGCCCGATGCGCTGACGCACCCGGCCATCGCTGGAGGCGAGGTCGCGCGAGGCGCGCGTGCACGCATCTCCATCTGTTAGCGGACCTTCAAGGGGCTGTGCTTGCAGCCCCCTTGGTCCGGAGCGCGCCAAACCATAAATTACCTGCATCCGACCCGCACATACGAACCCGTAGCCAACCATCGACCACCCCGGAGCCTCTCATGTCCGCATCCACGCTTCTCGCCCCCATCGGTTTCTTCGCGACCGTCGCGCTGGCCGGCGCCGGCGCGTTCGTGCAGGCAGTCATGGCGCTCCCGGTCGTTCCCGCGCCGACGCTGAACCTGCCCGCGCAGAACGTGGCATCGGCAACCGATTTCGCTCCCTCGTTTTTTTCCACTTCCACACTTGAAAGGCAACCGAAATGAAAACCTCCCTCCTCCTTGCCACTACCGCCGTCGCAGCATTCGCCTTCACCGGCGCACAGGCCGAGGAATACCACGGCGTTCTGCAGTTCCAGAGCAGTGTCGACCGAACCGCAGTGCGCTCGCAGGCCGTGCAGGCCGCGAATAGGTCTAACCCCTACGCCGAAGCCGCGCTGGCCGGCGTAGCGCCTGCGATGGCATCGCCGCGTGACCGCGCATCGGTCTACGCCGAAGCCGTGGAGCGCGCGCACCGTCCGAACCAGAACCTGCGCGTCGAAGCCTTCGCCAACAGCCGCGTACCGTCCTACTACGACATGCCGAGCCGCACGAGCCAGCAGCGCCAGGCCGGCAATGGCGCTGGCGGCACGACGGTGCGCTGAGATCGACACCGACCCACTGGCGGCCCCGATGGCGTGTCGCCGCCAGCCCGCTCAGGCGGGCTGGTATTGCGCCAGTTCCGCGCTGGTGCAGTGCGCCGCCTTGGAGCGGATCAGCCCGGCGATGTCTTCTTCGGAGAAACCAGCCTCGCGCAGTACGCGCGAGGTATCCTGGCCGCAGGCGGGCGCCGCACGGTGCGGCCGTGCATTCATCTCCACGCTGTTGACCGGAAAGCCGGGCATCCTCACCATGCCATGCGCGGGATGCTCCGCCTGCGCCAGCATGCCGTTGGACTGTACCTGCGGATGTCGCGTCATGTCCTCGTAAGTCGAAACGCGGGAGCACAGAATGTCCGCAGCCCTCAGCACCGCCAGCCATTCGTCGGTGGTGCGCGTCTTGAGGGCCGCCGTCAGCACCTCGACCATCGCATGTCGATTGGCCACGCGCAGCGGCGAGGTGGCGAAGCGCGGATCGGTCGCTACATCCGGAATGCCCAGCGCCACGCACAGGCGCGTCCAGCGGTCGGGCATGTAGGCGGCGATCATGACCCAGCCGTCGCGGGTCTCGAAGGCCTGGTTGGGCGCTGAATACGGTGCGGCGCTGCCCACACGCACCGGTGCCTCGCCGTCGGCGAGGTAGCTCGTGATCGACGACTGCTGCAGCACGAGCGCCGAGTTCAACAGGTTGACGTCAAGGTAGCCACCCTGCCCGTCCCGCGCACGCTGGTTGAGCTTGGCGAGCACCGCCATGGCCGCCACGTAGCCTGTCATCACGTCCACCACGGGCGCCTGTACCTTGCAAGGTTCGGCGCCTTCGACGCCGATCAGGCTCATCAGGCCCGAGTCGGCCTGCATGATGCCGTCAACCCCCGCGCGGTCGGCGTAGGGGCCCGTCTGGCCATAAGCGGAAATCGAGCAGTAGATCAGCGCAGGCTTGCTCGCACGGAGTTCCTCGTGGCCCAGGCCCAGGCGCTTCATCACGCCGGGGCGCATGCTTTCGACGACGACGTCCGCGCCCGCGATCAGGCGGCGTGCGGCAGCCGCACCGCCGGGCGACTTGAGGTCGAGCGACACGCCGAGCTTGTTGCGGTTGAAGCCGTGGAAGAGCGCCGCGTCCTCGCCGACCCAGCCCGGCCCCAGCCCGCGGCCGAGCTCGCCCGCCGGGGCTTCGATCTTGATGACCCGTGCGCCCATGTCGGCCATGAGCATGGTGCAGGTGGGCCCGGCACCGATCTGTGTGAAATCGACGACGGTCAGACCGTCCAATGCGTTGCCCAGCATGACTAGCCTTTCGGAGACGTCGTGGCGCGCATGAACGCGCCCTGTGCGGTGGCAAGCAGCCGGCCGTCCTCTGCCAACAGCTCGCCGCTGGAAAAGTACATGGTGCGTCCGGTCTTGGTCACCTTGCCGACCGCGCGCAGGCGGCCCGCGCTCACGCCGCGCACGTAGCTGATGTTGAGCATCACGGTCACGGCGTTGCCGAATGCCGCGCCGTCGTCGCTGACCAGGCCCGCGTAGCCGCAAGCCGCGTCGAGCAGCGTCGCGGTGACGCCGCCCTGGAGCTTGCCCTGCCGGTTCAGGTGCCGGGGGCCGACCAGCAATTCGAAGGTGGCCTCGCCCGGCGCCACGCCGACCCGTTCAATGCCGAGGTAATCCAGCAGGGGATTGTCTACATCGCCGTCGGGGCGGCCGGCATCGTCGTCGCTCACAGCACGACCTTGATGTTGTTTTCGGTGATTACGCGTTGCCAGCGCTTGAGCTCTTCGGCAATGAACTGCTTGAGCTCGGCGGGCGACGAGGTGCGCGTTTCGAAGCCCTGTTGCGTCAGCTGCTTCGCCACGGTCGGGTCGGTCAGCGCGGTGTTGAGCGCCTTGTTGAGCTGCGCGACCACCGGCTGCGGCGTCTTCGCGGGTGCCAGCAGGCTGTACCAGAGGCTTGCGTCGTAACCTTTGATGCCGGCGTCGCCGAAAGTCTGCAGCTCGGGCATCAGCGGCGTGCGCTTCTGTCCGGCCACGCCCAGCGCCCGCAGCTTGCCGGCCTTGATGAACTGCGACACCGAGGCGAAGGTGGCAAACGAGAGCTGGACCTGGCCGGCCACGAGGTCGGTCACCGAGGGACCCGTGCCCTTGTAGGGAACGTGGACGAGGTCGGTCTTCGTCAGCTTGGCGAACACCTCGCCCGCCAGGTGTTGCGGCGTTCCGTTGCCCGGGCTGCTGTAGTTCAGCTTGCCGGGATTGGCTTTGGCGTAGGCGATGAGCTCGGGCAGTGTCTTGTAGCCCTCTTGAGGATTCGCCACCAGCACGAGCGGCACTGACCCGACGACGCCGACTGGCTCGAAGTCCTTTTCGATGTTGAAGGGCACCTTCATGTCGAGGAAGGGGTTCATCGTCACCTGGCTCGATGCGATGACGACGGTGTAGCCATCCGGCGCGGCGCGGGCGACCAGGTCGGTGCCCAGGTTGCCGCCGGCCCCGGGGCGGTTGTCGACCACCACGGTCTGTCCCAGCAGTTCGCCGATGCGCGGCGCGATGGCGCGCGCCAGGATGTCGTTGCCGCCGCCGGTGGCGAAAGGCACGACGAGCGTGATCGGCTTCTGCTTCGGAAACGGGGTCTGCGCGAGGGCGCCGGCGCCGGCGGTCGCCGCGAACGATGCGGCTGCCATGCGGAGGATGGCTTGGCGGCGGTTGGTTTCGAATGTCATTTCTGCTGTCTCCTGGCTGACTTGTCTTGAATCAACGCCCTTGGTAATTGGGGCTTCGCTTTTCGGAGAAAGCCTTGCGGCCTTCAAGGCGGTCTTCGGTATCGCGAAGAACGCCCCAGTACAGCTCGGTCACCTGCTGGGCGTCGACCTCGCTCATGTGCCCGGTCTGCCTCGCCAGTTTCTTGATCGCCTGCACCGCAAGCGGGGCATTGGAGGCGATCGCTTCCGCCAGCGTCATTGCGGCATCGAGCAAGCGGCTCTGCTCGACCACCTGGGTCACCAGGCCGATGCGTGCCGCTTCGGCGGCGTCGATGCGGGCACCGGTCAGCGCCATCTGCATCGCGTGCGCCGAGGGCACCGCCTTCAGCAACCGCTGCAGGCCCGAGATGGCAGGAATGGAGCCCACCTTGGCCTCCGGCAACCCGAAGCTCGCGTTCATGGACGCGATCCGCAGGTCGCACTGCAAGGCCAGCTCGAGGCCGCCGCCGAGGCAGTGGCCGTTCACCGCTGCAACGATGGGCTTCCAGACTTGAAGGTCCGTCAGATCCATCAGACGGATGTACAGGCCCATCTCCGAGGATTGGTCTGTGCTGCGGAACAACGCCTCCGGGTAGCTCGCTGGCGAGGTGCGGGTGCCTTTCAGATCGGCGCCGGTGCAGAAGGCGCGATCGCCGCCGCCGGTGATCACGGCCACACGCAGGTCGGTGCAGTCGCGCACCTCGCACAGATGGGAGCGCAGCTCGCGCAGCGCATCCACGTTCAGCGCGTTGAGCGCCTCCGGGCGGTCGATCGTCAGGATGGCCACGGCGCCGGCCGTGCGCATGCTCACGTTGGGACGTGTCACGGCATCGCCTCACACGCTCGGCGATGAAAGGCTGCGGCCGCCGCACACGTAGAGCGTCTGGCCGGTCACGTATGAAGCCGCAGGGTCGAGGAAGAACACCACCGCGTTCGCGATGTCGTCTGCCGTGCCGATGCGCTTGACCGGCACCGAGTTCTGCAGCTTGGCTTGCACGTCGCCGGTGAAGTTGCGGAACAGCGGCGTGTCGACGATGCCGGGTGCAATCGCATTGACAGTGACGCCTTTGGCAGCGAACTCGATCGCCAGCGAACGCGTCAGGCTCACCACGCCACCCTTGGCGGCGGAGTAGTTGGCCTGCCCGAAGCCGCCGAGCCATGCCCGCGAAGAGATGTTGACGATGCGGCCGAAGCCGCGCTCGACCATGCCCGGCAGCGCCGCGCGACAGCACAGGAACTGCGAGCGCAGGTTGGTGTCGATGACGAGGTCCCAGTCCTCGTCGGTCATCTTGAGAAAACGCATGTCGCGCACCGCGCCGGCGTTGTTGACGAGGTGGTCCAGGCGCCCGGTGCGGGCGACGATGTCGGCGAAGGCGGCGTTGACGGCTCCCGAATCGGTGAGGTCGACGGTCACGCCAACGGCCTTGAAGCCCTCGGTCTCGAGCGTGCCAACGGCTTGCTGGAGCGCATCGACATCACGGTCGAGCAGGGCGACGGTCAGGCCCTCTTGCGCGAGCCGCCTTGCAATGCCGAAGCCGATGCCACGCGCCGCGCCGGTGACGGCGGCTACTTGTCCGGGATCGAAACGTCCTGGCATCTCAGACTCCCAGCAGGTGAACGGACGAGGCGGCGTGGTCGACGCCCGCGATGCCGCCGCCGGTGCACTGCGTCAGCCCGATGCGTGCGCCTTTGGCCTGCCGCGCGCCGGCGCGGTCCTGCAGGTGCCACATCACTTCGACCATCTGCGCGACACCGGTCGCGCCCAACGGATGGCCCTTGGCCAGCAGGCCGCCGCTCGGGTTCACCGGCACGCGGCCGCCGATCTTGGTGGCGCCGGACTTCAGGAAGGGAACGGCCTCGCCGGCCGGCGCGAGGCCCAGCGCTTCGTAGTACAGGAGTTCCGCGATGGTGAAGGCGTCATGAAGCTCGACGACGTCGACGTCCTTCGGGCTCAGACCAGCCTGCTCGTAGGCCTGGCGCGCGGCGCGCGCGGTGATCTCGGCTTCGAGGATGTCGTCGCGGGCGTCTTCGCGAAGGCCGGAGACGACCGAAGAGGCCAGCACCTTCACCGGCTTGCCGGCGGCGCCGGGCCTGCCGGACTTGGTGCTGACCACCACCGCCGCCGCGCCGTCCACCTGCGAGGGGCAGCACTGCAGCAACGTCAGCGGGTCGGCGATCATGCGCGAACCGAGCACCTCGTCCAGCGTGACTTCAGTGCGCTGCTGCGCGTACTCGTTGAGCGAGCCGTTGTAGCGGTTCTTCACCGCGATCGCGGCGAGGTCGGCGGGCTGGGCGTCGCGTTCGTGCAGGAAGCGCGTGCCGCGCATCGCATAGACGGCCGGCAGCACCATGCCCGACTTCGCGTAGAGCTCGGTTTTGTGGTCGTTGCGCTGCAGCGGGATCGTGCCGCCGCCGAGTGCGGTGAGCTGCTCAATGCCGAACACGAGCACCGTGTCGTACTGCCGGGCCATCAGCGCATGGCGGGCCAGGTGCACGCCGGTGGCGCCGCTGGCGCAGGCATTCTCGACGTTGTAGACCGGGATGCCCTTGAAGCCCAGGTCGCGCACGATCAGTTGGCCCAGAATCATGCCGCCGAGCACGTTCGCACAGTAGATGGCCTGGATGTCGTCCTTGGTCACACCGGCGTCGTCGAGCGCCTTGAGGATGGCCTGCTGCGCCAACTCGGGTGCCTGGACGCCCGTATGACGTCCAAAAGTCGTCATGGCGCCGCCGGTGATGTAGATGTCGCTCATTCGAGTGTCTCCTGTTGCGTGAAAGTCGATCAGGCCTCGACGGCCTCGAACACGTAGCCGTAGGTCTCGTCGACTCGCACGGCGTAGTCCTCGCCGATGACGGGACGCGGCTTGCCGACGAGCCGGCCGAAGATGCGCACCGGCCCCGGCAAGTCGACGTAGCCGAGCACATAGGGCTGTTCGCCGCTCTTCTTGCTTGGATGGATGACGGTATAGCTGTACACCTGGCCCACGCGCTCGACTTCGACGCGCTCGTGTTCGGCGGCGAGCGGCGAATCGTCCGTCACGACCGGGAAGACGTATTCCTTCGTCGTGAGATGGCGGGAGGCGATGAGGCGGGGCTGCGGAGCGTCGCTCCAGAGCGGATAAGAGGTGTCCATTTGTCCGTGTCTCCTGGCTGGTGCGCCCTGGCGACTGCCTGGCGTATGGGCGTAGTTTTCGCGTTTCGCTCCCACCACACAACCGATATTTCGTGGATTTTTGATTGAGCTTTTATCAATCGAACGGCGCGAGCGGCAAGCGCGCACTACGATGCCGGCATGTCGTATCGCAACATCGATCTGCACATGCTCGTCTGCTTCGAGGCGCTGATACTGGAGCGTTCGGTGACGCGCGCTGCCAAGCGCATGGACATGACGCAGCCGGGGATGAGCAACGTGCTGGCCAGACTGCGCGAGACCGTCGGCGACCCGCTGCTGATCCGCACCGCACAGGGCATGACGCCCACGCAGCGCGGCCTCAATCTGGCGCTGCACGCCCGCGAAGCGCTGCGCCATCTCGACGAGGCGCTGTCTGGCGGCAAGCCATTTTTGCCGTGCAGCGATTCCTTCGGCGCCTCCATCGCCACCAGCGACTACACCAGCCTCAGCCTGCTGCCGGCGTTGGCCGAGCACCTGGACCGGGAGGCGCCGGGCCTGGAACTGGTTTTCTACCCGCTGTCCCCCCACCTGGTGCAAGAGGCACTGACGGAGGGGCGCTTCGACCTCGCGATCGGCTTCTTCGCCACCCTGCCGGACGACTTCCACGCCACCACGCTGCTCACCGATCGCATGGCATGCATCGCAAGCAGCAACCATCCACGCATACGGGAGGGCATCGACCTTGCGCAATATGCCCAGGAGCGACACGTGACCTTCGGTGCGGGCGCGAACTATGCAAGCACGGTCGAAGCGCAGACCGACGCCGCGCTGAAGCCGCACGATGTCGTCCGCCGCATCTCCATGTCGGTGCCAAGCATCCTGGCGTTACCGGCCATAGTCGCGGCGTCCGAGCTGATCGCGACTTTTCCGATGCGCGGCGCGCAGGCCCAGGCCATGCGCCTGCCGATCAAGGTCTTCGAGACCCCATTCCGCTCTTACGAGTTCCGCATCTCGATGGTGTGGCATGCGCGCACCCACCGCAGCGACGCACATCGCTGGCTGCGCGACGCGATCCGCGCGGTGGCTGCACAGGCGTTGCGGTGAAAGGCGCGCACAACTGACGCGCCCACCAGTATCACTGCCGGCTGATGGGCACATTGCGGGCTTACTCTGGGCATCGGCGGCCGGGGCTCCTAGCATGACTGCCTTCCACATCCTCAGGAAACAAGCCATGCCGATCATGGTCACCCGCCCCTCCTCATCGGAGATGCTGCGCTGCGTCGCGCGCTTCGACGATCTGCAGGCCTGCGCCGCCGGACTCCCCGACATGCAGCTGCCGCAATACCAACGCGTCTTTCGCAACGTGCTGGGCTACCGGCAACCCGCTGCGGCGGACCCGGCCCAGTTTTCGCCGGTCGGCGACCTCGCCCCGGCAGCCGTCTCGCACCTCCAGGCCGGCTTCGGCGTGGCCTTCGTCTCGGCATTGCCAGGCAAGGGCGTGGCCTTCCACGTGCACGACACGGTCGAGACCTTCATGGTCATGAACGGACGCTGGCGCGTGGAGTGGGAAGGAGAAGGCGATGTCCTCAGGCACAGCCTGGGTCCTCTCGATTTCATCGCCTGCCCCGTGGGCGTGCAGCGCCGCTTTGAATGCGAAGCAGCAGAAGCCGGACGTACCGAGGGCCTGCTGCTCGCGATCATTGCCGGCGAGGCGCCCGCCGTCGAGTACGCCCCCCAGGAACTCGCCCTCATGGCGGCTGCCGGCGTCGTCGCGCGGCGGCCCGGTGCGGCCTAGCCCGCAGCGCAGCAGCCATCAGATATTCAAGGAGACAACAGATGAGAACGCTTCGATGGATCGCGTCCTGCCTGCTCGCCATTTGCGCGGCGGGCGCTTTCGCGCAGCCTGCCTACCCGTCCAAGCCGGTGCGGCTGATCGTTCCGTTTCCGGCAGGAACGGCGCCCGACATCCTGGCGCGCATGTACTCTGAGCAACTCGGTCGCGCGCTGGGGCAGCCGTTCTACGTGGAGAATAGGCCGGGCGCATCCGGCAATCTCGGCGCCGAGGCCGTCGCCAAAGCGACTCCGGACGGGTACACGCTGCTGTATGCATTCAACCAGATCCCGACCATGAACCCGCATCTGTTCAGCAAGCTGGCATACGACCCGCTGAAGGACCTTGCGCCCATCTCGCAGACGCTGACGACCGCCTACGTCATCCTGGCCAACAAGGACTTCCCGGCGGATGACCTGGCCGGCATCGCCCGCTATGCGAAAGCCCACCCCGGCGAGTTGGCCTACGCGTCCTACGGGCCCGGCACCGCCTCGCACCTGGGCTTCGAACTGATCCAGGATCGCACCGGCACGCGCATGCTGCAAGTGCCTTATAAGCAATTGCCGCTCTCCGATGTGATCGGCGGCCAGGTGTCCATGTTCATCGAACCCCTTCCCTCCGGCATCGGCTTTGCACAATCGGGCAAGGTCAAGGCCGTCGCCGTCACCTCGCCCGTTCGCAGCAGCCAACTGCCCAACGTGCCGACGCTTGCCGAATCGGTACCCGGTCTCGAACTGGTGGGATGGCAGGGCATGTGGGCGCCCGCAGGCACACCGCCCGAGATCCTGAATCGGCTCCAGGTCGAACTTGCGAAGGCGAATCGCACGACAGAGGTCATGAAACGTCTCAGGGACTTCGATGCGACCGGCACCGCCACGACGCCCGCCGAGACGGCAGCCATCGTCGAACGCGAACACGCCTACTGGGGCAAACTGATCAAGGCCAAGGGCATACGGCTCGATTGAGCGCGCGCGCCGCGCCTTTCGAGCTAGCCAATGTGCGTCAACAGGTGCGCGCGGTAGTCGCCGAGCTGCGCCTCCCGACCCTCCGGCGAGAGGCTGGCAGGCGCGTACGCGACGAACGCAGGCAGGACCTCGAGCCCGACGAAGCTCAGCACGCCTCCCGTGAAGGGCTTGAGGAACTCCTCGATCGTGCCGGTGTGGCGGCGATCGTCATAAAGCTCCTGCTGGGTGCCGCCGGTCGTCACGGCGATCATCGCGCGCTTGCCGCGCAGCAGCCCGTCTTCGAACAGCGCGTCCTGCGTGAAGGCGAAGCCCTCGGCCAGCACGCGGTCCGCCCATCCCTTCAGGATGGCCGGCACGGCATACCACCACAACGGGAACTGGAAGAGCAGCACATCTGCTGCGACGATGCGGTCCTGCTCCCGCAGGATGTCGTCGGCAAAGGCCCGGGTCGGTGCCGCATGGCGCTGCTCGTGCGCGATGCTCAATCGATCAAGGCTGTGCCGATGCCGGAAGTCGCCGCGTCCTGCCACGGGCTGAAAGTTCTCCGCGTAGAGGTCGCTGACGACGACGTGCATGCCTAATCCGCTCAGAGTATCGACTGCAGCGCGCGTGAGCGACGCATTCATGCTGAGGGGTTCGGGGTGCGCATGCACGATCAGTGCGGAGGGGCCGGCGCGGTCGGCGGAGGGTCGATCTGGATGGACGCTGCTCATTGGTGCGTGCGATTATCGGGCCCACTCGACTTCGTCGCCACGTCACGTATGGATCGCCTTCCCCCACTCAACGCCATCCGAGCATTCGAGGCCGCTGCGCGCCACCTGAGCGTGACGCTGGCCGCGGACGAGCTCAGCGTCACCCCGGGCGCGGTTAGCCGTCAGATCAAGAGCCTCGAATCGACCCTGGGCCTGCAGTTGCTCAAGCGCAGCCATCGCCAGATTGCGCTGACCTCGTACGGCAGCGAGTACTACCGCGCCATCACGCAGGCGCTCGACGCACTTCGCAATGCAACCCGCAAGCTCAAACGGCGCAGCCACCGCAAGCAACTGAAGATCCGCGCGTACACGACCTTCGCGATGCGCTGGCTGATCCCGCGCCTCTCGAGCTTTCATCAGGCGCATCCGGAGATCGAAGTGCTGTTGAAGGCCTCGCTCGAGCCTGTCGACTTCCGCAAGGAGGACATCGACGCCGCCATCCGCCTTGGCGACGGGCATTGGGCGAATGCCAACTGCTATCGCCTGGTGTCCAACGTGCTGGCCCCGGTCGCGAGCCCTGATCTGCTCGCCAGCGGACCGCGCCTCAAGCGTCCTGCCGACCTGGCGCAGCACACCTTGCTGCACTCGATCGCACGGCTTGACGACTGGATGTTCTGGCTCGAGTCGGCGGGGGTGGACGCCCGGTTCGACGCCCGTGCCGGCATGACTTACGAGAGCTCCGCGATGAGCTACGCCGCCGCCATCGAAGGCCAAGGGGTCGCGATCGCCCAGCTCTTCCTGGTCGAGAACGATCTGCGCAACGGCCGGCTCGTGCTGCCGTTCAAGCACACGCTGGACCTGGGCGAATACACCTATTACCTGCTCACGCCGGATCACAAGCCGGAGTCCGCCAGCATGACGACCTTTCGCCTGTGGCTGCTGGACCAATTCCGGCAGGCGTGAAGCGCGCGCAAGTCGCATCGGGGCCGGTGGAACGCACTGCACCCACACACTCGTCGATTGAGAAATTGTCAATCAGGCCACGCCAAAATCTCGGTTGAAGCCGGGCACTGGCCTTTCTAGCATTCCCCTGGAACAACACTTCGTGGGGACACAGAATGGAAAAGATCGGCTTCGTGGGCCTGGGCGCCATGGGCGGCCACATGGCGCGCCACCTTCTCAAGGCGGGGCATGACGTCTACGTCTCGGACCTTAACAGCGACACCGTCGCCGCAGCGGTCATGCACGGCGCGTTCCGATGCGAAAGCCCGCTGCATGTGGCGGACAACGCCGAGATCGTGCTGACTTGCCTTCCGACTCCCGAGATCGTCGAGGAAGTAGCCTTGTCGGAATATGGCATCGGCTCCGGCAGCGCGGTGAAGTATTTCGTGGACCACTCCACCGTCGGCCACACGGTGTCGTCTCGCATCGCCGCCAAGCTGGCCGAAAGAAACATTCTCGCGCTCGACGCGCCGCTTGCCGGAGGCGTCGCAGGCGCGGAGGCCGGAACGCTCTCGGTGATGGTGGGCGGGAACGCGGATGCTTATCGCCGGTGCGAGCCGATCTTTCAGGCCTTCGGGCGCAACGTGGTCCACGTGGGCGACCAGCCTGGCCTCGGACAGACGTTAAAGCTCGTCAACAACATGATTGTCGGCGCGACGCTCGTCGCCACCTGCGAGGCCGTACTCTTCGGCATCAAGAACGGCCTCGATCCCCAGGTGCTCATCGACATGCTCAACAAGAGCACCGCACGCAGCTTCACAAGCGAGACCATCGTGGCCGGCTCGATCCTCGAGCGCCGCTTCGACCTCGGCTTCCGCATGGACCTCATGCGAAAGGATCTTCGGCTGTTTCTCCTCGAAGCGGAGCGCGTCGGCGCGGCCACCTTCGCGACCTCCGTCGTAAAGCAGTTCTTCGACCGGGCCGTGGCGTCCGGCAATGGTGGAGAGGACATGTCCAAGGTGGTGCTCGAACTCGAAGCACTGACGGGCGTCGAGATCGCACGCCGGGCATGAATCGCCCGATAAAGGAGACAGGCAACATGACTTTTCTGCGCACGCTCAGCTACGTCCATGGACAAAGTGTCGATCCTGATGCTGGCCGCTATGCGGACAAGATGGACCCGCGAACGGGAGAGAAACTGTGTGACGTCGCCCAGAGCGAAGCGTCCGACCTCGACCGGGCCGCCGACTCGTCGGCCGACGCCCTCGCCGCGTGGAAGAACCTGCGCCCAACGCAACGAGGGCGTCTCCTGGTCGAGCTGGCGCGCGTCGTGCGCGCGCATGGATCCGCGCTCGGCGAAATTGAAGCGCTCGAGACCGGCAAGCCTCGACAGGAGATGCCGGCCCTGATCGACTTGGTGGCCCAGTTCTTCGAGTACTACGGCGGCATCGCCAATGCCATGGACGGCGAGTTGGTCAACGTCGGCCCCGCCTACCACTCCTATGTTGTGCGCGAAGCGCTCGGCGTCATCGGCGTCATCCTTCCCTGGAACGCTCCCCTGCATCAGGCCGCTCGCGCCATCGCACCCGCCCTGGCCGCCGGGAACACCGTCCTGGCCAAACCGTCGGAGCACACATCGGGCTCGCTGGTCGAAATGGCGCGCCTGGCCGTCGAGGCCGCGGGACTGCCGCCTGGCGTACTCAACGTCGTCGTCGGACAGGGCACAGTGATCGGACCCGCAATGGTCGCGAACCAGCACGTGCGGAAGATCTCTCTGACAGGAAGCCTGCGCGCAGGCCAGGAGCTCGGGCGGCTCGCCGCCGAGCGCGTCATGCCCCTCACATTGGAGCTGGGCGGAAAATCAGCCAACATCGTTTTCGACGATGCGGACCTCGACGCAGCCGTGCCCGGCTCCGTGCGCGCGTTCACCTGGAACAGCGGCCAATGGTGCGCTGCCGGCACGCGCCTGCTGGTGCAGGAAAACATTCACGACGTCTTTGTCGAGCGGCTGGTCGAAGCCGTCGGCCGGCTGCGGATCGGCCCGGAAGACGATGCGGCCGCCGGCCCCATCACCACGCGGGCGCAGTACGACAAGATCGCAAGCTACTTCGAGGTCGCCGCCGCGCTCGGCGTGAAAGCGGCCATCGGGGGGCGGCTTCCCGTCGACCCACGGCTCGAGCGGGGCTGGTTCATCGAGCCGACGGTCTACACCGGCGTCACCAACGACATGCCGCTCGCCACCGAAGAGATCTTCGGACCGGTGCTCTGCGTCATTCCGTTCAAGGATGAGGCCGATGCCGTCCGCATCGCCAACGATTCGCCCTTCGGCCTGGCCGCCGGTATTTGGAGCCGCGACATCGGCCGCGTGCACCGCGTCGCCGGACGGCTCGAAGCCGGCCGCATCGTGGTCAATGAATATGGCGGAGGTTTCGTCCAGAACCCCTGCGGTGGCTACAAGCTCAGCGGCTACGGCCGGGAACAGGGCATGGACGCCCTCGCCCACTACACGCAACAGAAGTCGGTGATCATCCGCTTGTAGTCTCCGAAGCCGGCGCTGCGGCGCCGGAAATCCATGCGGCAGGCGATTCCGCATCGAAGCGCGCCCCTCTGGTACCGACCGTCCAGAGGGGCGCGCTCCGTTGATGGCATATGCAATCCGATTCCCGATCAGCGAGACACTCGCCGGTGCGAACGCAGCCGGCATGAGCCGAGGCCTGCCTCGCAACGGCATCCGCGTGTGCCTCTGCTGCCGGCAAGGCGTTGCCGCTCAGACGCCCGGCGCAGGCGGAACCACCGAACGGGACCTGAACATCGGCAGCGCCATGAGCGTCCCCACGATCCCGCGCCGGAACACCATCACCACGAAGACGAAGATGACGCCCGTGATCACCATCAGCCAGGAGCCGATGCCCGCCAGGTAGTGGTGCATGCCCGTCATGAGCGCGGCACCGACGACAGGGCCGAGTGAAGTACCGAGGCCGCCCATCAGCGCCATCAGGATCACCTGGCCACTGGCGTGCCAGTGCGCGTCGTTGATCGACGCAAGCTGGAGCGCCAGCACCTTGAGCGAGCCCGCGAGCCCGGCGAGCGCGGCCGACATCACGAAGGCGAGCAGCTTGTAGCGATCGACGTCGTAGCCCAACGAAACGGCGCGCGGCTCGTTGTCGCGAATGGCCTTCAGGACCTCGCCGTAGTGCGAATTGACCGTGCGATGGATCAGCGCGAAGCCGCCCAGCGACGCCGCAGCGACCACGTAGTACATCGCCAGGTTGCTCTCGAGGTCGATCACGCCGAAGAGCGTGCCGCGCGGCACGCCCTGGATGCCGTCCTCGGCGCCGGTCCACGGAGACTGCATGAAATAGAAGTACACCAGTTGTGCCAGCGCCAGCGTGATCATGGCGAAGTAGATCCCCTGGCGGCGGATGGCGACGAGGCCCATCAGCGCGCCTAGCAGCATCGCCACGACGATTCCGGCCGCCAATCCGGCCAACGGCGAGAAGCCGAGCACCTTGACCGTGTGCGCAGTGACGTAAGCCGAAGAGGCGAAGAAGGCCGCATGCCCGAACGACAGCAGGCCCGCATAGCCGAGCAGCAGGTTGAACGCGCAGGCGAAGAGCGCGAAGCACAGCAGCTGCATCAGGAAGACCGGGTAGACCACGAACGGCGCGACGACCAATGCCGTCACCCCCATGACCCAGAAGAGCGCGAATGTGGACTGCTTCATGCGGACCTCCCGAACAGGCCTGCCGGACGAACCAGCAGCACCAGCACCATGACCATGAACACGACAGTGTTGGCGAAGGGGGCGTAGTAGACCTTCGCGACCGCCTCCAGCACGCCCAGCCCAACGCCGGTCACCACCGAGCCGAGCACTGACCCCATGCCACCGATGACGACGACAGCGAACACGACGATCAGCAGGTTCGAGCCCATCAGCGGACTCACTGCGGTCAGCGGCGCGGTGAGCACGCCCGAGAGCGCCGCCAGGCCCACGCCGACGGCGTAGGTCGCGGTGATCATCACTGGCACGTTGACGCCGAAAGCCTGCAACAGGCGCGGGTTCTCGGTGCCCGCGCGCAGCCGGGCACCCAGGCGGGTACGTTCGATCAGCAGCCAGGTGGCGAGGCACAGCACCGCCGAACAGCCGAGCACCCAGAGCCGGTACTTGGGCAGAAAGAGCGAGCCGATCTCGGTGCCTCCCGCGAGCGCATCCGGCGGCGGATAGGGCATGCCCGTCGACCCGTAGGCGTTGACCGCGAGTCCTTCGACGATGAGCGCGATGCCGAACGTCACCAGCAGGCCGTAGAGAGGATCGAGACCCCGCAGCCGACTCAGCGTGGTGCGCTCGATCACCACACCGAGCGCCGCCACGATCAGCGGCGACAGCAGCAACGCCGGCCAGTAGCCAATGCCGAAATAGTTCATGCCCATCCAGGCGGCCAGCGCGCCGGCCATGTAGAGCGCGCCATGGCAGAAGTTCACCACGTTGAGCATGCCGAAGATGACAGTCAGCCCCAGGCTCAACAATGCGTAGAACGAACCATTCACCACGCCCAGAAGCAGCTGGCTGGCCACGGCCGGCAAGGGCACCCCAAACACATCGGACATCTTGAAGTCTCCGGCGGCGCTCGGTCAGCTCTTCTTGACGAGCGCGCAGGCGCTCCTGGCCAGCGGCAGGAAGGCTTCCTGGCCGGGGATGGTCGCCTTCACGGTGAAATAGTCCCAGGTGCGCTTGGACTCCGCGGGCTTCTTGACTTGCACCAGGTAGATGTCCTTGATAAAGCGGCCATCTTCGCGGACACGTCCGTTGGTGGCGAAGAAGTCGTTCACCGGCAGCTCGCGCAGCTTGTCTAGTACCGCCTTGGATTCATCGGTGCGCGCGGCAGCCACGGCCTTCAGGTAGCTCATGGTGGCGGAGTAGTCAGCGGCCTGCACCTCGGACGGCATCTTGCCCATGCGCTTGAAGAACCGCTCCGACCAGGCGCGGCTGGCGTCGTCGCGGTCCCAGTAAAAGCTCGCCGTGGTGTAGATGTCCTTCGCCACCGGCAGACCGATCGCGTGAACGTCGCTCAGGAACAGCGCCATCGCGACCACGCTCTGCTTGCCGTTGCGCGTGAGGCCGAAGTCGTTGGCCGCCTTGATCGAAGCCACGGTATCGCCGCCTGCATTGGCCAGGCCCACGTATTTGGCGCCCGAAGCCTGCGCCTGCAGCATGAAGGACGAGAAGTCGCTGCTGTTGAGCGGGTGCTTCACGGACCCCAAGACCTTGCCGCCGCCGGCGGTGATGGCGGCGGTGGCGTCGCGCTCCATGTTCTGTCCGAACGCGTAGTCGGCCGTCACGAAGTACCAGCTGTCGGCGCCCATCTTGACCAGTGTCTTCGGCGTGTTGGTGAGCGCGGTGGTGTCGATCTGGTAGTGGATCGTGTACGGCGCGCACTGCTCGTTGGTCAGCCGCGACGTGTAGGCCGCCGAGACGATCACCAACTTGTTCTTCTGGCGGCCCACCTCCGATACGGCCAGTGCCGCCCCCGACGACACCACGTCCACGATCACGTCCACGTTGCCGGTGTCGTACCACTCGCGCGCCTTTGCGGCGGCGATGTCGGGCTTGTTCTGGTGATCGGCGGACACGACCTCGATCGACTTTCCCAGCACCTTGCCGCCGAAGTCCTCGACCGCCATCTTCACCGCTTCTACCGAGCCCTTGCCGGAGAAGTCGGAGTAAAGAGAGCCCATGTCCGTGAGCACGCCGACTTTCACGACGTCGCCGGACACCTGCTGGGCCTGCGCGGGTAGCAGGGTGCTGGCGGCGATGGCACCGGCGATCGAGAGGGAATTGAGCAGCTTGCGCTTCATGATGTCTCCTGTGGTTGAAAGCGAGGGTCTACGTCGAAAGGCCGGCGCTTCTAGACGCCCAGGACCTGCCGGAAGGTGTCTGCGTGACGATCGAGGTCCGCCGCCGCGATGTCGGCCACGATGCGACCATGCTCGACAAGCAGGTGACGATCGGCCAGCGACGAGACGAACTGCAGGTTCTGCTCGACGAGCACGATCGTGTAGCCCCGCGTGCGCAACGCAGAAATTGCGCGACCGAGCGCCTGGACGATCACCGGGGCGAGCCCTTCCGAGATCTCATCGAGCAGTAGCAGCGTCGCGCCGGTGCGCAGGATGCGGGCGAGCGCCAGCATCTGCTGCTCACCGCCCGACAAGCGCGTACCCGGGCTGCGGCGCCGCTCGTGCAAATTGGGGAACATCTTGTAGATGTCGTCGAGCGACATGCCGCCAGGGGCCACGGTGGGCAGCAGCATCAGGTTCTCCTCGCAGCTGAGGCTGGAGAAGATGCCGCGTTCTTCGGGGCAATAGCCGATGCCCAGGCGCGCCACTTCGTGCGAAGGCATGCCCACCAGTTCCCTGCCGCGACACACGATCGATCCGGTGCGGCGTCCCGTGAGTCCAAGGATGGCCTTGAGCGTGGTGCTGCGCCCCGCGCCGTTGCGGCCGAGCAGCGTCACCACCTCCCCCTCGCGGATCTCGAAGTCGATGCCGTGCAGGACGTGAGAATCGCCATAGAAGGCATTGAGGTTTTTCGCCGACAGAGCGATGCGGCGCTCAACCATGGCCGGCCTCTGCCGCCAGCGCGTCGACGCCGCTTTCTGCCGGTGTGCCGAGATAGGCTTCGACGACACGCGGGTCGGAAGACACGGTGGCGTAGTCGCCTTCCGCGATCACTGCGCCGCGCTGCAGCACGCTGATGGTGTCCGCGATGCGCGACACCACACCCATGTTGTGCTCGACCAGCAACACGGTGCGGCCCACAGCCGCGGTCCGGATCAGCTCCGTCACCCGGTCGACGTCTTCATGGCCCATCCCCTGTGTGGGTTCGTCGAGGAGCAACAACTCGGGCTCGAGCGCCAGCGTTGTCGCGAACTCCAATGCGCGACGGCGGCCGTAGGGCAGCTCGCCGGCCGGCAGTGCGGCCGAATGCTCGAGCCCCACCGATGCGAGCAGGCGAAGCGCCTCGGCATCGAGGTCCGTCAGGCTTCGGCGCGAACGCCAGAAGAAGTAGCTCGTGCCCAGCCGCCGCTGCAGTGCAACGCGAACGTTCTGCAGCACCGAGAGCGCCGGGAACGTTGCAGAGATCTGGAACGACCGGACCATTCCCATGCGTGCGACAGCCGCCGCCGCCGTGCGCGTGATGTCGATGCCATTGAATCGGATCGTCCCTGCGCTCGGCTGCATGAACTTGGTCAACAGGTTGAAGCAGGTCGACTTGCCCGCGCCGTTCGGCCCGATCAACGCATGGATGGAGCCGCGGCGCACCTTCAGGTCCACGCCGTCGACCGCGACGAAGCCCAGGAAGGACTTGCAGAGGCCGGAGGCTTCGAGGATGTAGCGGTCGCTCATCGTGCATGGCGGTGGCTGTTCGCCGGGCCCGCAGGTTGGTTGTCTCGTCGGCACATTCGAAATGTCCTTATGGGTGTCGCACGGTGGGTGCTGCAACGCATTCATGTACGTTGTCGGGACGCGATGCTAATCAGTGAGGCCGGGCCCGGACAATCGAAAAAATGGCCTCACTCGGTTGATTTTTCGTCAACCGAAATCTGTGTTCCGCGCCTCGCGCTCATCGCAAGCGACGCCTGTGCACCGCAACTTTCGCCATGCCGGCATTCGCACGTCCGCGGAAGATCGCCGCGCGCTCTCATCGATTCGACAGCGCCGCTTCAAAGGTCTTCTGCGACACGACGAATTGTTCCGCGAGTGATCGGTCCCTAGCATTTGCTCACCCGCTCAAGACCGCACAAGCGCTACTCCATCACCCTCGAAGAAAGGACTTCACCGTGACCATCGCAAGAACCATCCGCTTCCATCGAACCGGCGGGCCCGAGGTGCTGCGGATCGAGGACGTCGACATTCCCGAACCCAAGGCCGGCGAAGTGCGCATCCGGACACGCGCGCTCGGACTCAATCGCGCCGAGTCGATGTACCGGTCCGGCGCCTACGTGGTCGAGCCTCGCTATCCGGCGACGATCGGCTACGAGGCCTCCGGCCAGATCGAGTCCGTCGGTCCCGGAGTGACGGGGCTGGCGGTCGGCGACGCGGTGAGTGTCCTGCCGGTGCTGCCATTGACCGAATACGCGCTCCACGGCGAGCTCGTCGTCGCATCGGCCAGCAAGGTGGTGCGCCACCCATCGAACCTGTCGTGGGAAGATGCCGCAGCCGCGTGGATGCAGTACATCACCGCCTACGGCGCGTTGATCGACATTGCGCGCATCGGCCCGGGCGATGTAGTCGTGATCCCGGCCGCGTCGAGCAGCGTGGGACTGGCAGCCATCCAGCTCGCACGCCGCGCAGGTGCCACCTCCATCGCACTCACACGCGGCCTGGCAAAGGTGGCGCCCTTGCGAGCGGCGGGCGCGTCGCATGTCGTGGTGACCGATCAGGAAGACCTGCGCGAGCGCATCATGGCGCTCACGGAAGACAAGGGCGCGCGCGTCGTGTTCGACCCGGTGGGAGGCGACAACTTCACGCGCCTGGCTGAAGCCACCGCGCCACAAGGCCTGCTGTTCATCTACGGCGCCCTTGCGGAGGGCATCACGCCGCTGCCGATCCTGCCGGTGCTCAGCAAGCACCTCACGATCCGCGGCTACGACCTGTTCGAGATCGCGGGCGACCCACGACGCTTCGCACAAGCCATCGAGTCGATCTCTGCCGGGCTGACCGACGGATCGCTCAAGCCGATCGTCGCGCGGACCTTCAAGTTCGGCGACTTCGTCGAGGCGCACCGGTATCTCGAGTCGAACCAGCAGTTCGGCAAGGTCGTGGTCACGACCTGACCCGCCATCCCTTGTTCTCGCTTCTCCCTACCTCCATCACTCGACCAGGACATTCACCATGAACGCCAACCAACAACTCACCATCGTTGCCATCCTGCGCGCCCGTCCGGGCATCGAGGACGAACTCGGCCGACGCCTCGGCGAACTCGTCGCGCCCACACGCGCCGAAGCCGGATGCATCAATTACGACCTGCATCGTTCCAACACCGACCCGGCGGTGTGGATCCTGTACGAGAACTGGGTGTCGCCGGAGGCGCTCGACCTGCATTTCGCGACCCCGCCGCTCGTGAAGCTGCTCGCCGACGTCGACGACATGACGGCGGAGCCCCTGCAGATCCACCGCCTGACCATGGTCAGCAATCCGGCCTGACCGTGTGCGCGACGGGTCGTCTCGAGACTTCGCAAAACAGGCCGACCCATCACCAACATGGCCGCGCGCCGCATCGCGCTCGGGCCGACACTGGATTCAGGCGCCGCATTCCACCAGCGCCCGGATCCGTCGAACGGCTGGCGACGCCGATCCACCCTCAACTCAGCCACTCTCGAAAGGAAACATCATGCAAGTCTCGAAGAACATCCGCATCGCAGCGATCGCCACCCTGGCGGTGCTCTCCGCCATCGGTGTCCGCGCCGAGGAGTACGAGGGCGTACTCAAGTTCGACTCCACCGCCGTGCGCAGCGAGGTCCGAGCCGACGCCGCCGTCGCCGCGCGTATGCCGAACCCCTATGCCGAAGGCGCCGAGTCTGGCCCGGCCGAAGCCGTGGCCAGCGTGGTAGACCGCACGTCGGTGCGTACGCAGGCCTATGCCGCCGCGCGCGCTGGCAACCCCTTCGGCGAGGCTGCGTCGGCGGGCGTTATGGCACCGCCGCTTCTCGCGCGAGCCAAGGATCGCGAACGCGCGCTTTGACCGCGCCGAGGCGAGCCACGGCTCGCCTCTCACTTGAGATTTACTCAAGCACGGGTGCGCCGTAATCCCACCGGAATTGATGTCTTGTGTGGCAATATGGCGCTGGCTTGCATGTCGGCGTGTCGCTGCGCAACGAAGCCCTTCCCACACACCCATTCGTCATCAATGAACGACTCCGAGCTGTCCGCGCTCAGCGCTGGCGCGATTTTCCGGTTCGGTGCATTCAGCCTCTTCCCCGTCGAACGGATCCTGCTCGACGACAAAACACCCGTGCGGCTCGGCAGTCGCTCGCTCGACATCCTTATCCTGCTCATCGAAAAGGCGGGCCAATTCGTCCACAACGACGAGATCTTCCAGCGCGTATGGCCGAAGACAGTGGTCGTGCAGGGCAACTTGCGCGTGCACGTCGCCGGGCTGCGCAAGGCGCTGGGCGACGGCCGCGACAGCCAGCGTTACATCGTCAACGTGCCGAACCGGGGCTACAGCTTCATCGAGCCCGTGCGCATCGAAGGAGCGTCCAAGCCGCCGGCCCCGCCGCCAGCGCACATTGCAGCCGAGCGGCTGCCGTCGCCGCTCAACCGTGTGATCGGCCAAGCGAGCATGCTTCGCAACCTGGGCGACCAGATCCGGCAGCGCCGGCTGGTCACGCTGGTTGGCGCGGGCGGCATCGGCAAGACCACAGTCGCGCTGACGGCAGCCGCCGCGGCGCTGCGCTCGGACGCGGGCTGGAGCGGCGTGCATTTCGTGGACCTCGCTTCGCTGGCCTCGCCGAGCCTCGTCCCCAGCGCACTGGCCGCATCGCTGGGGCTTGCAGCGCCGGTCGACCGCTCGACGAAGGGCCTGCTGTCCTACCTGCACGACAAGTCGCTGCTGTTGATCTTCGACAACTGCGAACACCTGATCGAGGCCGTCGCGTCGCTGGCAGAGGACATCCTTCGCGGATCGCATGGCATCCACATTCTGGCGACCAGCCGCGAGCCGCTTCGTGCCGAGGGCGAATGGGTACAGCGCCTCCAGCCCCTGGACATCCCGCCGCGCTCGGCGGCGCTGACGGCTAGGCAGGCGATCTCGTTCTCGGCCGTTGAACTGTTCGTGGAGCGCGCCTCGGCAACGCTCGACAGCTTTGCGCTCACCGACGCCGACGCGATCGTCGCAGCCGACATTTGCCGACGGCTCGACGGTATTCCGCTGGCCATCGAACTGGCGGCGGCGCGCATCGATCCGCTGGGCTTGCGCGGCATCGCGAGCGCGCTGGACGATTGCTTCGCCTTGCTGAGCAAGGGCCGGCGCACCGCGCTGGCCCGGCACCAGACCCTGCGCGCGACGACGGAGTGGAGCTTCGGCCTGCTCTCGCCACGCGATCGAACCATCATCAACCGTCTTTCAGTGTTCGCAGGCATCTTCACGATGGAGTCTGCGGCCACGGTGGCGGGTGACGACGGGCTGAGCCCGACCGATGTGCTCGACGGCCTGTCGGACCTGGTCGCGAAATCGCTCGTCACGGCCGACGTCGGCGGCGACGAGGTCCATTTCCGGCTGCTGGACGCCACGCGGGCTTACGCCCGCGAGACGCTCGCGAGCGCGCCCGACGCGGATGCCCTGCGCAGGCGCCATGCCGAACATTTCGTCGAGTTGCTGGCGAAAGCCAGCGAGGCATGGAAATCGCTGAGCGCCGGCGAATGGCTGCGGGCCTACGGCTTCAGGCTCGACGACGTGCGCGCAGCCTTGCAGTGGGCGTTCTCCGATCGTGGCGACGTGGCTCTGGGCGTGGCGCTGACGGCCGGATCGGCACCGCTGCTGTTCCAGCTCTCGTTCGCCGAAGAACACCGCCAGCATGCGGCGCGCGCGTTGCGGGCCATCGAAGGCGTGGAGTCCATCGATCCGCGCCTCGAGTTCGAACTCCGCATCGCCTACGGGCACGTGCTGTTCCACACGCGCGGATTGCACCCGGAAAGCGCCGAGGGCTTCACCAAGGCGCTCGCAATCGCACGCGAGATGAACGACCGCAAGATGCTCGCGCTGGCCTATAGCTCCAACTGGATGGGTGCGTACAACAGCGGCGAGCCCACACGCATGCTGCACTTCGCCCGGAAGTTCGAGGAAGTCACCGCGCGTGACGACGATCCATCGATCACCCTCATGTACGACCGGATGAAGGCGCCCGCATTGCACTTCCTCGGCGACCAGCAGGAGGCACTGGCGTGCGTCGAGCGCGGCATCGCCGTCGAGAGCGTAGCTCGGCCACCGTTCCTGTCGGGCTCGCAGATCGACCGCCGCGTGTCGCTCGGGATCATTCACGCGCGCATTCTGTGGGTCCAGGGGCGGCCCGAATCCGCCAATGCGGTGTATGACGAGGCCATGGAGATCGCTGCACGCGAGGGCGAAAGCGTGGCGCTGGCCTTCGCAGCCGGTTTTTGCGGATGCGCGATGGCGATGCACGGAGGCGACCTGAACCTCGCACGCGCACGCAACCAGATACTGTTGCGGCAGGCGCGGGAACATTCGCTGGCGGGCTGGCTCCACTTCGGCCTGGCGTATGAAGCGTTCATCAATTGGAGCGAGCGAGGCGGCTCGGGACAACCGCCGCCGCTCCCCTCGCATCACGCCCAAACCGCGCCTCAGTTGGTCGACCTGATGGTGCCGCTGCACCCGGCTTACGTCAGCACCCAGGCAATCGCACGCGGCGATGCCGGACTCGCCGGCTGGTGCGCGGCGGAGATCCTGCGCGTACGCGGCGACCGACTGCGATCGAGCGACCCCTCGGTCGCCGAGGCGCTGCTGACCAACGCGCTCGACATGGCGCGCAGCAACGGCGCGCTGGCCTGGGAGATCCGCTGCGCTACAACGCTGGGCGCGCACTGGCTTGAGCATGGGCATGCGCGGGCGGTATCCGAACTGCTCGATGCGCTGCTGTCGCGCGTGACCGAAGGCTTGTCCACACCCGACTTCAAGGCCGCGACGATGCTGCACGCCCGTGCGCGCGCGCTTGCCGATCTGCCGCCTTGAGCGGCGCAGTGTCAAGCCTCTTCATCGACATCGTCGGCGTCATCGCTGTCATCGGCCTCGTCCGCGATGAAGTAGCGCGTAGGATCGGCGACCTTGAGAGGACCGCCTGTGAGCAGCCGCTCGGGAAGATCGGGGTTCGCGGCGAAGGACCGGCCGAATCCCACCGCGTCGGCGGCGCCGCGCTCGATCACCGCGCTGGCGCTCGCGCCATCGAAGCCACCCGATGCAACGATAACGCCCGGATAGCTCGGGCGAAGCCAGTCGACGACCAGCGCCTCGTGCGCCGCTGCTCCGTGGTCGAAGCCGCCGAGCGCGCGCGGCTCCGCCACATGCACATAGGCCAGGCTCTCTTCGTGCAGACGCCGCAGCAGGTGCGGAAACAACAGTTCAGGCGCTGCATCGAAAGTGCCATTGATCGCGCCGAGCGGCGACAGGCGGACGCCCACGCGCGACGAACCCCAGACAGACGCCAAGGACTGCACCGCGTCGATCAAGAAGCGCACGCGGTTCTCGGTGGGGCCGCCGTAGCGGTCGGTCCGCACGTTGCTGCCGCTGTGGAGGAACTGGTCCGCCAGGCAACCGTTGGCGCAGCACATCTCGACGCCGTCAAAGCCCGCATCGGCGGCATTCTCGGCCGCGCGCCGGTACTGATCGATCACCTCCTCGATACCATCGTCGTCGAGCACGAGCGGCGGTTCGGCAGATCGACGCTGCGCGCCGGGCGCATGAATGGTAGCCGGCAGCGCGATTGCCGATGCGCCGATGGCGGGCAAGCCGGTGAGGCGCGGAGACGCAAGCCGTCCCCCGTGCCACAGCTGCGCCACCATGTAGCCGCCTTGCCGATGGACTTCGTCGGTGACCGACTTCCAGGCGTTGACCTGATCCGTGGCAAAGATGCCGGCAGTGCCGTGCTGCGCCACGGCAGCGGGCGCCACGGCGATCGACTCCGACACGATCAACCCGCCCTTGGACGCCCGCATGGCGTAGTGCCGCTGCAACGCCGGGGACGGCACACCTTCAGGCGCAGATGCCAGCAAGCGACTGAAAGGCGCCATGACGACGCGATGTGACAGCGCCCACGGCCCGATTTGCAGCGGCGTGTTCAAACGAGGCGTTAACGACGCGGAGGACGGCACCTTGATGAGAGAACCGGGTTGAGCCGGGTTCTTGACTGTGTAGAGATTGGCCAACAAACGCCCTTACCTGATCGCCTTAGGTTGAAGCACGGCGTCCGTCACGGCAAGTTAAGACGCGTAAATTCTGCGCGGGCGGCGGGCGCGCCACGGCTGCGCGCGGGCATAACGCGTTCTAGCGCGCATTAACTCGTCATCGCGCATCTTTGGGCAGATAGTGGCGGCTCTCGCCAGCGGTGGCGCCGTCGTGCGCCATCCCCATGTCAACCCCAACACCGCCAAAGCGGCTCGAGCGCGCCATGTCGTCTTCGTCATACTCCCTGATCGACTCCTCCGAAAGAGTCGAGCAGCTGATCCCCCGCAAGGGGACTTTCGCTGCTCGCACGGCCGGCGCCGAAAGCGGCTGGGTGATGCCGGTGGCCCTCTGGGAAGGTCCCGATGGCTTCGACAGTTCGCAGGAGCCCGACAACCGGCCCTATCACGTGGTGGCCTGGCGGCTTTCCGGTGCACTGGTACAGCGCGTGCTGTCAAACCGGCAGCCCGTCGAGGAACTGTCTCCGCACGGGTTCTCGATCCAGCCCGCGCAGCACGACCTGCGCATGCTGGCCGACGGCCGGATCCAGTTCGCGCATTTCTGCGCCAGCGAGGAGTTCATGCGGCGCGTTGCCACTGAATGGGCTGGCGAACGTGGAGACCGGTCGGAGCTGCTGGCGGAGAACCACGTAATGCGACTCGATGCCGAGGTGATCCCGATGCTTGACCTGTACCTGCGGCGCGCGCTCGACGAGGAAGACAAGCCGACCCGGCTGGAGATGGACTGCCGCGCGAGCCTGCTGATGCTGCAGCTCGTACGCAAGCATTCGACGCTGGACGATCGCAGCCGTCGCGCCGCAGCGGGCGGGCTATCCCCGAGTCACCTGCGCCGCGTGTTCGATGCCATGAATGCCGATCTGTCGTCCGAGGTGTCGCTTGCGAACCTGGCCAGGATGGTCGGCTTGTCGTACCACCACTTCTGCCATGCCTTCAAGGCATCGACCGGCGTGCCGCCACATCAATGGCTGATCGAAGCGCGAGTCAAACGCGCGTGCGAGCTGCTGCGCACTACCACCGATTCGATCAGCGACATCTCTGCCGCCGTGGGCTACGACGATCCAACGCAGCTCGCCCGCGTGTTCCGCGCGCGGCGCGGCACCACGCCGCAGCTGTACCGCCGCGCGGCGCAGGCCTGAAGGCGATCTCGTCGCCGGCACCCACCGCAATGCCGGTGGGCGACCGGCCGCCGACACGAAGCTGTTGGCAGCCACGCTCGAATCACGGACTCACTGCGCCTGCGCGTGGCCGCAGCGGCCACGACGCGCGCGCGTGCTCGCTTATGCGAGGGCATGGATTCGGCCTGCTCCGCCGGGCCCTCGATGAAAGAGCAAGAAACGCCGACCGATCACCAAACGCGCAAGGCGCGTCTTGGGCCACGGACGGAGACTGCGATCTCCCTCAACACTCGACAAGGAACTGATATGTCCAACTCATCCAAGGTCTGGTTTATCACAGGCGCATCGCGCGGCTTCGGCATGGAGATCGCCCGAGATGCGCTGGCGCGCGGCGATCGCGTGGTCGCCACCGCGCGACGCCCGGAAACGATCGAGGCCGCCATCGGCATTCACGACAACCTCCTGCCGGTCGCGCTCGACGTGAACAACGAGGAGCAGGTCGCTGCCGCGACGGCGGCCGCCATCGGCCGGTTCGGCCGCATCGACATCCTCGTGAACAACGCCGGCTACGGCCTGCTAGGTGCGGTCGAGGAATCGAGCGGTGTCGAAGTCGAACGCCTGTTCGCCACCAACGTGTTCGGCCTGCTGAGCGTCACACGCTCGGTACTGCCCCACATGCGGCGCCAGCGCAGTGGCCATCTGATGAACATCTCGTCCATCGGCGGGTATGCATCCTATGCCGGCTGGGGTGTGTACTGCGCGACAAAGTTCGCGGTGGAAGCGCTCAGCGAATCGCTGTCGATCGAACTGGCGCCGCTCGGTATTCACAGCACGGTGGTCGAACCCGGATTCTTCCGCACCGATTTCCTCGACGCCAGTTCGCTCGTCAAGACCGAGAAGGAGATCAAGGAATACGCGGCAACCGTGGGCGAGATGCGCGTGCTGATGGCCGGCGCCAATCACAAGCAGCCCGGTGATCCGAAGAAGCTGTCGAAGGCGATTCTGGTTCTGGCCGACAACCCGACGCCGCCACAGCGCCTGCCGCTGGGTACCGACACGATCGCCAAGCTGCGCGGCAAGAACGCGTTCGTCGAAGAAGAGCTCGCGAAGTACGAAGAGCTTGCCACCTCGACCGACCACGACGACGTGAGGCAGTAGGTCTTTCGGAGGTCGCCCATCATGACTTTCTCATCCAGCTCATCGGTCGTCGTGCCGGCGGCCGCAACGGGATCGGCTACGCCCGGGCGGCGTTCCTCTGCGCCGTCCGTGCTGCTGCTCACGACCGCGGTTCAGGCGCTCGTTTCGATGGCGGCGTTGATGGTGCCAGTGCTAGGCCCGCGCATCGTGGGTGACCTTCAGCTGCCCGGCGCCGTGCTCGGCTACTACGTGGCATTGGTCTACCTGGCGGCCGTGCCGGGGTCGGTGCTCGGGGGCGACGCCGTGCTGCGTTATGGACCCGTGCGCGTGAGCCAGGCCAGCCTGGTGCTGTGCGCGGGCGGCCTGCTGCTGGTCGCCAGTGGCATCTGGTGGCTCGGGTGCATCGGCGCATTGCTGATCGGACTAGGCTACGGGCCAGTCACGCCGGCAAGCAGCCACATGCTCGCACTCGCCGCCCCCAGCGGCCATCGCGGCCTCGTGTTCTCCATCAAGCAGACAGGCGTTCCGTTGGGCGGCGCGCTGGCGGGCTTCGTCGGCCCGCGGGTCGCGGAGCCCTCGGGCTGGTCCATGGCACTCGTGGTCGGCGCCATCTTCTGCGTCGTCTGCGCGATGCTCGCGCAATGGTGGCGCAGCCCCAATGACGATGACCGCCAACCGTCACATCCAATGGGCTTGTGCGTGTTCTCCGAGATGGCGCTGCTGCTGAAGACGTCGACGCCGCTGCGCACGCTCGCGATCGCGGCGTTCTTCTTCTCGATGTTCCAGCTGTCGCTCAGCACCTATCTGGTGACTTACATGCACCAGGGCTTCGGCTACTCGCTGGTGATGGCGGGTTTCATGATGTCGATGGCCCAGGGCGCGGGCATCGTCGGCCGCCTGGTCTGGGGCTACGTAGCGGATCACTTGCTGCGCGGTCCACGCCTGCTGCTGGTGCTCGGCGCCGTGATGACCGTCGGCTGCCTCGCCATGGCCGCACTGCCGCGCGACTGGTCCCAAGGCGCGCTGCTGTGTGTGGTGGTGCTGGTAAGTGCCTGCGCGTTGGGCTGGAACGGCTTTTTCCTCGCGGAAGTCGCGCGCCAGGCCCCGCCCGGAATGGCCAGCCGCGCAACCGGCGCGATCCTGTCGTGCCTGTTCGCAGGCGTCGTGATCGGCCCGCCGTTCTTCGGCAGCCTCGCGTCCGCCACCGGCAACTACAGCCTGGCCTTCGTGGTGATCGCCATCGCGCCGCTGATTTCGACGCTTACCCTGTTCCGGCGCGCTCGCGCGCTCGATCCCGCATCCGCACCCAGTTCCTCGGCTTCCCCCTCGTCCACGCCGACACCCTGAAAGGATCCATCATGCTTCCCAGACTCCACAGCTTCATCGACGGCCGGTTCGTCCCACCCAGCGGCGGCCGGTACAGCGACAAGTACGATCCGCGCACGGCCACCAAGATGCAGGAAGTCGCGCGCAGCGCGCCCGAAGACCTCGACCTCGCGGTGTCGGCGGCCTCGAACGCCCTGCCCGCGTGGCGCAACCTGCGCCCATCGGAGCGCGGCCGCATCCTGGTCGACGTGGCCCGGGCGGTGCGCGCCAACGGCGGCGCGCTCGGTGAGATCGAATCGCTCGAAACCGGCAAGCCGGGCCAGGAGATGCCGGTGCTGATCGACCTGCTGGCGCAGTTCTTCGAGTACTACGGCGGCATCGCCTCGATCGACGAAGGCGAGATCGTCAACGTAGGCCCGGGCTACCACGCGTACACCCGGCGCGACCCCTTCGGTGTGATCGGTGTGATCCTGCCTTGGAACGCGCCGCTGCATCAGGCCGCACGCGCCATCGCGCCGGCGCTGGCGGCCGGCAACACGCTGGTCGCCAAGCCATCGGAGCACACCTCGGGGTCGCTCGTCGAACTGGCGCGCCTGGCGGTCGAGGCAGGGCTGCCGCAAGGGGTGTTCAACGTTATCGTGGGCCAGGGCTCGGTCATCGGGCCGGCGATGGTCAAGAACCCAGCGGTGATGAAGATCTCCTTCACGGGCAGCCTGCGCGCGGGGCGCGAAATCGGCCAGATCGCGGCCGAGCGCGTGCTGCCGCTCACGCTGGAGCTCGGCGGCAAGTCGGCCAACATCGTGTTCGCCGATGCCGACCTCGATGCGGCCGCGCCGGGCTCGGTGCGGGCCTTTACCTGGAACAGCGGCCAGTGGTGCTGCGCCGGAACACGCTGCCTCGTGCAACGCAGCGTGCACGACGCCTTCGTCGAGAAGCTCGTCGCCTCGGTCAAGGCGCTGAAGATCGGGCCGGAGCACGACGCCGTCGCCGGTCCCATCACCACGAAGGCGCAGTACGAGAAGATCCAGACCTACTTCGACATCGCCAGGCAAAGCGGCCTGACCCCGGCGATCGGCGGTCACCTGCCAACCGATCCACGGTTGCAGAAGGGCTGGTTCATCGAGCCCACGGTCTACGCCGGCGTGACCAACGACACGCTGATCGCGCAAGAAGAAATATTCGGCCCGGTGCTGTGCGTCATTCCCTTCGACGACGAGGCGGAAGCGATCCGCATCGCCAACGACAGCGAGTATGGCCTCGGCGCGGGCATCTGGTCGCGCGACATCGGCCGCGTGCACCGGGTCGCCGCGCAATTGGACGCCGGCCGCATCGTCGTGAATGAGTACAACGGCGGCTTCGTGCAGACGCCCTGCGGTGGCTTCAAGAACAGCGGCTATGGCCGCGAGCAAGGCCGCGACGCGCTGGCCCATTACTCGCAGACCAAGTCGGTCATCGTGAAGCTGTGAGCCGATGAGCGGCAGCGCCTCAGGGTCGACGCGCCACCTGTAAGGGACTCTACAAACCCTTTCGGCCGCCGAGGCGTTGCTCTCGCCGCTCCATCCGAATACCTTCAAGGCACCAACCACACGCAAAAAGGGCCCGCACCATGGCTTCATCATCCGACCAGATCTTCTTCATCACCGGCGTCTCCACCGGTCTCGGACGCGCCATCGCGCAGGCGGCGCTGGACGCCGGCCACCGCGTCGTCGGCACGCTGCGCGACGAGAAGGCGCTCGCCGCTTTCGAAGCGCTTGCCCCGGGTCGCGCCTTCGGCCGGCTCCTCGACGTGACCCGCCTCGACGAGGTTGCGCCGACGGTGGATGCGATCGAACGCGAGATCGGCCCCATCTCGGTGGCAATCAATAATGCCGGCTACGGCCACGAGGGCCTGATCGAAGAGTCGAGCTTCGACGATCTGCGGCGGCAGTTCGAAGTCAACGTGTTTGGTGCGGTCGCAGTGCTGAAGGCCGTGGCGCCGCACATGCGCGGCCGCCGCGCCGGGCACATCGTCAACATCACCTCGGTGGGTGGCATCGTGACCTACCCCGGCCTGGGCATCTACCACGGCAGCAAGTTCGCACTGGAAGGCATCTCCGAGGCGCTCGGCAAGGAACTGGCCCCCTTCGGCGTGCATGTGACCGCGGTCGAGCCCGGCGCCTTCCGCACCGATTGGGCGGGCCGATCGATGGTTCGCGCCGGACGCGCGATCCCAGAGTACGACGCGATCTTCAACCCCGAGCGCGAGGCGCGCGCAAAGCGCAGCGGCAACCAGGCGGGCGACCCGGCCAGGGCGGGACAGGCGATCCTGCAGCTGGTGGCCTCGGCCAACCCGCCCGCGCATCTGCTGCTGGGCCGCGACGCGATCGGCAAGGTTCGCGAGAAGATCGCCCACATGACGCGCGACATCGACACGTGGCAAGAAGTGACGCTGTCGACCGACTTCGCCTGATTCACGGTCCGGCCCGGCACCTCCTGTGGCGTCCGGGCCCGGGCCGGGGCCTGCGACCCGCGGGCTTTTGCTTGCCCTGGCGCGCCAACCGCCCGATCATCGGGCCCGTTCGGCGCCCTCCTCCGTTACGCGCCGCCGCCAATGAAGGACGAACTTGAGACAGGACCAACTCGAAGGATTGATCGCATTCATCGCCGTCGCAGAGGAGCGCGGCTTCTCGGCTGCCGGCGTCCGGCTGGGCGTGACGCCCTCGGCGGTCAGCCAGTCGATCCGGGCGTTGGAGAAGCGCCTGGGCATCACGCTTTTCAACCGCACCACGCGCAGCGTGAGCCTGACCGAAATCGGGGAGAGTTACCTGGAGCGGGTACGACCCGCCGTCGTGGAACTGACCACCGCTTCAGAAGAACTTGGACGTGAAGCCGAGCACCCGAGCGGGCTGCTGCGCCTGAACGTGCCGCGCGCCGGCTACACCATCGGACTCCAGCCAGTGCTGCGCCGCTTTCTCGATCGCTTTCCCGACGTGAGGCTCGAAGTGCGCATCGAAAACCAGCTCGTCGACATCGTGGGCCAGGGATTCGATGCTGGCGTCCGCTTTGGCGACCTTGTCGAAAAGGACATGATCGCGATGAAGATCGGTCCGCCCATCGAGGCCAATGTCATTGCTGCGCCCGACTACCTGCGGCAGCACGGCGTGCCCGAGCATCCGCGCGACCTGCTGGCCCACAACTGCATCGGCTTCCGGCACGTCAGTTCCGGACAAGTGGAGCGCTGGCACCTTGCGCGTGGCGGCGAGACCTTCAACATGGCCATCAGCGGCCGCCTCACGATCAATGACTCGTCCGCCCTGGTACAGGCAGCGCTCGACGGCCTGGGCATCGCCTACATGATCAACGGCTACATCGACGGCCTGATCGAGCAGGGGCGCCTCGTGCGCCTGCTCACGGACTGGAGCCCACCGCTGCCGGGCCTCACGCTCTACTATCCCGACCGCCGGCGGGTGCCGGCGAAACTGCGCGCGCTGATCGACTTCCTGAGGACCGAGGCGGACCTGTTCGCATCGAGCTCGCTGCCTCCCGATCTGCGTCTGCCCGGCACGGCCTGAATTGGCGGGGGCGGCTTGATCTGCCGCAGCCTCCCGCCCGCCAACTCGAACACGCGATCTGCGCCCAGGAGCGGGGAGGGCCGGTGAGAAATGACGATGCGCGTCTGCGTACCCGCGCGGCCGGCCAGGCGGGCGAGGATGCCGCGCTCGGTCGCGTCGTCGAGCGCCGAGGTCGCCTCGTCCAGGACCAGGATAGGCGCCCGCGACAGCAGGGCACGCGCCAGCGCGATGCGCTGGACCTGCCCGCCGGACAGGCACTTCGCCGGCTCGCCGACGAGCGTCTCGTAGCCGTCCGGCAGCGCCACGATGAAGTCGTGAGCACCAGCCATCTGCGCGGCATCAATGACCTCGTCCCGCGATGCATCGGGCCGGGCATAGGCGATGTTGTCATGGATGGAGCGGTGGAGCAGTCCCGTGTCCTGGGATGCCGCGGCGATCGACCGCCGCAACTGGTCCTGCGGCAGGCTTGCCACGTCGATGCCGCCCACGAGGATGCGGCCCTGCTGCGGCGTGTATTGGCGCTGCAGCAGCTTGACCAGGCTCGACTTGCCCGATCCGCTCGGCCCAACGATGAGGATGGTCTCGCCCGCACGCACGCGCAGGTCGAGCGAGGTGTATAGCGCTCCCCTGCCGCGGCCGTAGCTGAAGCTCACGTCTTCGAACGCGATCTCGCCGGACGTTATGTGATCGACCGACATCGGCACCGGAGCCTTGGCGAGCAAAGTCCGGGCGTCCGTCGGCGCAGGCGGTGCATGGATGATTTCTGCGACGGCGGCAACCTGGTCCAGACCCTTCTGCATGCTCCGCACGTCGTCGCCGACGTTGCGAAGGTAGGCGGCCATCTGCAAGAAGGCCGTGATCGCGAACGCGACATCGCCGGCATGCGCCTGCCCGTGCGACCACGCCCGGATGGCAGCGCCCGTGACGCCGACGAGCAGCAGCCAAAGCAAGGCGTTCTGGGCCAGGCCGACGTCGACGAACCGGCGCCAGGTGCACGTGATCGCGTCACGCCAACGGGCGGTTGCCGTCGCCATGCGAGCCGATTCGTAACTTTCGGCGGCGAACGCCCGGACTGTCGCATGGCCCCACAGCGCGTCGCCGAGCTCCGCGTTGAGCTGTGCATCGAGCGCGCTCGATTCCCGGTTGGCAGGGCGCAGGTAGCGTCGGCCCGCCCAGGCGTTGAGCAGCAAGAAGAGCACCAGCACGGCAACCGCCCACGCGCCCGCGATCGGCAGCCGCCACGCAATCAGCCCGCACAGACCGACCAGGATCACGAAGGCCGGCGCCAGCCGCAGACCGATGGCATCGGTGGCGCTGTCGTAGCCCCACATGCCCTGGCTGAGGCGACGCATGGTGGCGCCGGCAGGCTGGGCCGCATGCCATTCCGGACCCAGCCGCTGCACTGCGGCATGCGTCGCATCGGCGATAAACGCCATGTTGCGGGCCGCGACCACCAGCAGCAAACGGAAGCCCGCATTGCGCAGCAGTGCCGCGCCGGCGAAAGCGCCCACGAGCAGACTCCAGGAATACCAGACGGCGCCGGTGGCGGAGTCCGGCGCCAAGATAGAGGCCACGAGCCTGGCCGCTGCCAGCGGGAGGCAGAGTTCGAAGCCCGTGGCCATCAGGGTCAGGACCAGGCCTCCCTGGAACAGCCGCCAGTGGCGTCGCCAAAGACCGGCCACCAGGCGTAGCGGCCTGTCGGGCGTCGCATCCGGCAAAGCGGATGGGGTGTCGGAAGAGGGATGGACGGTGGAGTTCATGGCGGGTGCGAGCTGCTCCGCATACTAGGAGGCGACGGCGCGCGCGATAAGCCGGCAATCGGTGCATGGACCTTGAAGTCAAACTGACCAGTCGATCCTGAAGGAACGCTTCAAAGCTTTCGGCGAGTCGGCTGGCTTATCAAGCAACGAGTCGGCACCTAGCATTGACCCCACTGTGTCGCTGCATCCCCGGGCTGGCAGCCGGCCACAGCAACTCTTCTTACCAGCCCTCATCGAAAGGAAACCGAAATGAAAGTCTCGAAGATCACCGCCGCCGCCACCCTCGCATTGCTCGCATCGCTGGGCTCCGTCGGCGCCGCCGCCGAGGAGTACCACGGCGTGCTGCAGTTTCAGTCGACGCAAAGCCGCGCCGAAGTGCGTACCCAGGCCATTGCTGCCGCGCGCAGCGAGAACCCCTATGCGGAAGGCGCCGCATCCGGCGCCCCGACGCAGCTTGCGAGCGCCCTTTCGCGCAGCGACGTGCGTGCCGGCGCTGTTGCCATCGCACGTGCTGGCAATGTCTATGGAGACGGCGCATCGGGCGGCACCGCCTTCGCCACGGGCGGCACGCTCGCCCGCGCCACCGTCCGCGAAGAAGCCCGCGCGGCTGCACGTGGCCAGTTCGACGTGGGATCCCTGTGACCCCTTGGATTGCTCCGGACGGCCGCCGCCATCGCACTCGCGGGCATGGCAGATGCCGTCCGGCACGCCCGAGCGGCCGCATCGACGTGCATGAGCCGCGACGCGGCTTGCTCCTGGCTCAGTCCGCCACGTTGATGACGTGGCCGATCTCGACCCAGGACTTGCCATCGAAGCGCGCCAGCTGCATGGCCTGCATCGGTGCGTGGCGTGTGGGCGATGTATTGAGGCGTACTCCGGGGAGTTCGACACCCGTCTCGAAATTGCGCAGATTGGCCGCCTGGCGCATGACGTTTTGCCGGGTCAGGTCATCGCCGCATTGCTTGAGAACCTGCACCAGCGCGCGGGCCGCGCCATAGCCGTAGACGTTGAGGGCGTCCTCTACATTGCCCTCCGGATAGTAGCGGCGCATGAATGCGCGCCATTCCTGCATGGCAGGGTCGTCCGCCCACTTGGGATCGGTCGGATCCTTGTTGTAAATGCTGGTGATCAGTCCGACCGACTTGTTGAGCCCCGCGGGAGTCAGCACCGCACCGACCGACTGCGAGATGTTGTTGAGGTAATGCCGCGGCTGCCAGCCGATGTCATGCACCTTTCGGATCGCCTGCGCGGCGAATTTCGACGTCGCGATGTTGACGAGCACATCTGCGTCCGATGCTTTGAGCTGCAGGATCTGCGAGTCGATGGTGGCGTCCGTGACCTCATAGCTTGCCTCGGCGGCGATCATCCCGGCCGCCTTGGCGCCCAGCCCGTCGCGCAGTCCCTTGAGGGCGTCCTTGCCGTAGTCGTCGTTCTGGTAGAGCACGGCGATCCTGGCATTGGGTCGCTCCTTCAGGATGTCACGCGCGTAGACCTGCGTCTCCGTTTGATAGTTCGGCTGCCAGCCCATCGTCCAGGGATGACCGACGGGATCATTCCACTTCGATGCCCCTGTCGCGACGAACAGATGAGGGACCTTGCGAGCGTTGACGTACTCATGAATGGCCATGTTGGTGGGAGTGCCGACGGTCTGGAACAGCAGCAGCACCTTTTCCTGCTCCACGAGCCGCCGCGAAACCTCGAAAGTCTTCGGTGGCGCATAGCCATCGTCCAGGCTCACGAAGTCGATCCGGCGCCCGTTGACGCCTCCTTCGTCGTTCACCTTGCGGAAATAGGCCGCCTGAACCCGGCCGATCACGGCATAGGCCGACGCGGGGCCGCTGTACGGCAGCGTCTGGCCAATCTTGATTGAGGCGTCGGACGCGCCCGGGTCGTAGCGCTTCTGCGCTTGCGCGGTGGCGCCCAGCACCAGCGCCAGCATCGTCGCCAACAGGAGTGACTTTCGCTTCATGCCGTTGTCTCCACAAGCCGAGTACCGGAAAAGGAATTTCGATCCTATGTCGGCGCCGACCCGCGACACAGCGTAAAGGGCCGAGTTACACATGACATTTTCTCAATCGACGCTGCAGTTGATTACACGGCGTGCGCTGAGGGAGCGACGAACCTTTCGCACGAGCCCTGCGAAGCCTGCCGGCATCACGTAGATGGCTAGGATCAGGAAGGCCGCGTAGATCGCCGACGGCGCCGACTTGGAAAGGTCGTCGGCCACGCCAGGGACGAACTGGATGAAAAGCGCGCCGGCCAGGGAGCCCCCGACGCTGCCGAGCCCGCCCACCACCGCGCCGACGAGGAACAGGATGGACATGAACATGCCGTAGCTATCGGGCGCCACGTAGGATGCCGCCACCGCCGCAAGCGCGCCCGCGACGCCCGCGTAGAGCGCGCTGATGCCGAAAGTCATCGCCTTGACGTAGGGCACGTTGACACCCATCGCGGCCGCGGCGATCGGCTGCTCGCGGATCGCGGCCATGGCACGCCCTATTCGCCCGCGCACGAGGTTCCTGGCCACCACGAACATGGCCACCGCGATGGAGAGGGTGATCGCATACAGCCACTGGTCGGCCGACAGCGGCCAGCCGGCAGGCGCCTCCGGCCTCGGGAGCAAGATGCCCTGAACCCCGCCGGTCCATCTTTCGAGGTGACGGGACTTCAGCAGCTGCGGCACCGCGAGCGCAAGCGCGAACGTGGCGAGCGCGAGGTGATGTCCCTTCAGACGCAACGCCGGCCAGCCGAAGAGGAAGCCGGAGACGAAGCACGCTGTCGCGGCGATCGGGAGCGCGCACCACCAGGCCAGGCCGACATGCTTCACGAACACCGCGACGGTGTAGGCGCCCAACGCGAAGAACGCACCGTGTCCCAGCGAGAGCTGTCCGCTGTAGCCCACCAGCAGGTTCAGCCCCAGCACCGCGATCGCCATGCTCATGGCCATGGTGGCCTGGAAAAGCCGGTAGTCGGAAACGACCAGCGGCAGCACGAGCGCCATGCCCAGCACCAGCGCTGCACCCCGGGTCTCGAAGCGGTCCGGGCCGGCACAGGGTCCCGTCCGCATGTCGGCAAGGTATGCACTCATGCGTCAGACCCTCGCGACGAGCTTTCGTCCGAACAGCCCGGACGGCCGCAACAGAAGCACTCCGACGATCACCAGCAGGGCCACCGACAGCTTCAGCTCCGTGCCGACGACGTAGACACCCGCCAGGTTCTCCAGCACGCCGACGATCAAGCCGCCAGCGACCGCGCCCCATGGACTGTCGATGCCGCCCAGCAGAGCGCCCGCAAAGGCGTAGATCAGCACACCGTTCATCATGTTTGGATCGAGGAACAGCACCGGCGCCACCATCATCCCGGCGACGGCGCCGATCATTGCCGACACGCCCCATCCCAGGGACAGCATCAGCGACACCGGGACGCCGGCGAGACGGCTCGCCAAGGGGTGCTCGGCAGCAGCCCGCATGGCCAGCCCCAGCCGCGTACGCCGCAGGAAAACATGCAGCAGTCCCATCGCGGAAAGGGCCACGCACAGGGTGCCGATCTCGTGCGCAGACATCCAGGTGGTGGGCGCCGTCTGATGCTCCATGAAAGCGAACGGGCTCGGGAAGCCTTGCAACTGGTGGCCGAAGAGCCAGCCCGCCAGCGAGTTGATGCCGAGGTAGAGCCCGATGAACACCACGATGATCGAGACTTCGGGTGCATCCTTCAAAGGCCTAAGCACCACGCGTTCGATGGCCATGCCCATGACGAAGCCGAAGGCAAGCGTGAGGAAAAACACAACACCGTAGGGCATGCCCGCCTTCAGCAGCATGGAGGCGACGAAGGTCGAGAACATCGCCATTTCGCCTTGCGCGAAATTGATGTGATGCGTCGACCGGTAGATCATGACCAGCGCAAGGCCGAGGCAGGCATAAATGCCCCCCATGGCAAGGCCCGAGGCGATCTGCTGCAACAGGTACGTCATTGCGTGAGCTTCCTTTGCGTGTTCGTTCAACCACCCAGGTAGGCGCGTCGCAGCCGCTCGTCGCTACGCAATGCCGCGCTAGTTCCGGCCAGAACCACGCGCCCTGTTTCGAGCAGCAGTGCATGGTCTGCCAACGAGAGCGCGCGCGTCACGTTCTGCTCCACGAGCAGAATGGCCACGCTCTCTTGTCGATTGACGTGCTGCATGAAGTCGAAGACTTCGTCGATGACATGCGGTGCCAGTCCGAAGGAAGGCTCGTCCACCAACAACAGGCGAGGCTGCATCATCAGGGCACGGCCTATCGCCAACATCTGTTGCTCGCCGCCCGAGAGCGTGCCTGCCTGCTGCGCCAGGCGTTCGCGCAGCCGGGGGAAGTAGCCGCAGACGCGCTCGATCCGCTCCTGGACGATCTCCCGTTCGCGGCACAGGTAGGCACCGACGCGCAGGTTCTCTTCGACCGTCAGATTGACCAGCGTCCCGCGGTCGTCGGGCACATGCGCGACGCCGAGCGCGGCAATCGCCTCGGTGGGCAAACGCTCGATCCGCCGGCCCTCGAGCCAGATCTCGCCGCGGGTGCGGATCAGCGCCGAAATGGCGCGCAGGATGGCCGTCTTGCCTGCGCCATTGGCACCCAACACCGCGGTCACGCCGCCTGCAGCGATCTCGAAGTCGATGCCGTGCAGCACCCGGGCAGCGCCATGGAAGGCTTCCAGGCCCTTGACCTGCAGCAGGACACTCATGGCGCCCGGTCCGTCCCGAGGTAGGCCTGCAGAACCGCAGGATCGGTGCGAACCGCAGCCGGCGATCCGTCCGCGATCTTGCGACCGAAGTCCAGCGCCACGACCTGGTCGGACAGCTGCATCACGAAGTCCAGTTGATGCTCGACCAGCAGCACGGTGACCCGAAACTGCTCGCGTACCTGCGCCACCAGCCGGCTCAGGGCCTGCACCTCGTCGTGATCGAGGCCGGCCGCAGGTTCGTCCAGCATCAGCAGCTTGGGCTCGCCAACCAGGGCGCGCGCGAGTTCGACACGCTTGCGCATCGCCATGGGCAGCTCTGCCGCCGGCACCCGTGCCAGGTTCAGCAGCCCCATGTCGTCGAGCAACGCGAACGTGCGGCGTTGGATCTTCTCTTCTTCGCGGCGCACCGACGGCAGCCCGAGCGCGGTGGCCACATAGCCTGAGCCGCCTCGGCTGTGGCAACCGACCATCACGTTCTGGGCCACCGTCATGGCCGGAAACAGCGCGCCGCTCTGGAAGGTGCGGGCGATGCCGAGGCCTGCAATGGCATGCTTCGATGTCGCCAGGAGGTCCCGTCCTTCGAAGCGAATCATCCCGCGTAGCGGCGCATAGAGGCCACTCAGACAGTTGAAGAGCGTCGTCTTGCCTGCGCCGTTGGGACCGATGACGCCACAGACCTGACCTCGCTGCACATTGAACGACACGCCCGCCAGCGCCTCGACGCCACCGAATCGCACGGCGAGGTCGCGCACGCTTAAGAACGAAGCTTCATCGGAGCAATGCAAGTCGGCCATCGGCCCCGAGTATCGCCGCGGCAACGCAGGGGGCGCGAGCCCGCGGACGACTCTCGCGTCAGAGCATGCCTTCCGAAATAAAAGGCGCCACCAGCCACAAGTACGCGCGGGTCGCCAAGTCTGCGTCCGGCTCGCGGTCAAGCACCACTTCCTTCAGCTCGTCGATGCCGACCCACTCGATGGCCTGGGAGTGTTCGTTGACCCGCACTCGGTAGGACCCGCGCAACTTGTCCAGGCTCATCAGGCGCAGCACCTCCCTGGCGAGCTCGGGACTTTCGACCATGATGCCGATCTCCGTGTTGAGAGCGTCCGAACGAGGATCGAAGTTCATCGAGCCGAGGAAAACGTACTGTTCGTCGATGACGGCTGTCTTGGCATGCAACCGTCCGAGCGATTGGCTGCCGAACAACCCGAAGCTGCGGTCCCGGGTGGCACGGGTCGGGCTTAGCTCGTACAGCTCCACGCCCATGTTCAGCATGGACCTCCGGTACCGCATGTATCCCCAGTGAACCAGCGGCTCGTCGGTGGCCGCCAGCGAGTTGGTCAGCACCTTGAAACCGACCCCCCGGCGCAATCCTTCCTGGAACATCCGCATCCCGGTACCCCCCGGCACAAGATACGGCGAGCTCAGGGTCACATCGCGCTGCGCGCCGTGCATCAACTGCTCTACCTGCAGGCGCACCGTATGCAGGTGCTCCGCCGTGCTCCCGTCCGGCGTCGGCCTGCAATTCCAGACCTTCTCCGTCGGATCGACCCAGACCTTGGCGCGCCCCCAGATGAGTCCGATGCGCGCATCGTCAAGTTCCTCCACGACAGGACCGTAGCCGAGGATGTCGGTCTTTTCTTCGGTGACCTCATGCGGGATCGGGTCCCCCCGCACGGCCTCGTCGAAACGACTTATACGCTCCGCCGGCGAGGTGGCCGACCCGGTGAAATGTTCGATCGGAATGGCGAACTCGCTGTTCCAGTAGTCATCGAACGCGCTGGCGAGTTCGGTGACCGCGGCACCCATGACCAACGCGTCGAGGTCTGCGAAGTTCTGGTTCGGATCGCGTGTGAAGTACGCGTCAGCGATGTTGCGGCCCCCAGTCACCGCCATCGCGCCATCGGCGATGAACAACTTGTTGTGCATCCTGTGGTTGACCCGGTAGAAGTCCAGCGCCGAGGAAACGAAGCGCGTGGCAAGCGTCTGTCTCCCGGCCGAGAACGGATTGAACAGACGCACCTCGACGCCGGCGTGTGCCGCCAGGTCGGCCAGCAGTTCATCCAGGCCGATGGTGTGCATGTCGTCGATCAGGAGGCGCACGCGCACGCCGCGCGCGGCCGCGTCGCGCATCTGTCGCATCAGGTGGCGGCCGGTCGCGTCGTTCTGGAACACGAAATATTGCAGGTCCAACGAGCTCTGCGCGCGCCTCGCCAGCGCCGCGCGCGTGCTGAGCGCGTAAGGGCCGGTCGGCAGGAGACGAAAGCCGCTGAGCTCGGGATCGGGGGTCGAGGCCTGCGCCAGGCGGACAAGCGGGCTCGAGGACACCGGAGGCAAGGCGTGTGATATTGCGCGGTACTCCGGCACCGGCAGCGCGGCGCAACCGGTCGCCAGCCATACCGCAAGCAAGGCCGCAACCGTGCGAAGCAGCGTCCAAGCGCCCGCACGCGCCATGGCCCCGGCCACTTTCGCCAAGCCGGCGCAGCAGCGCGACCTGCCGGCACGCGGCGAATGGGGCCCTTCGCGTCGACGAGCCCGATGTGGCACCGCGGAGTAGGTGAGAGACTTCAAAAGGCTCATGGCAGCGTCCTGTAAATGGGCCAGGATCTGGATTCCGCCGCATCGCCAATGGGACCATTGGCGCACTCGGCGACTTGGATTGTGCGCAGTGCCACGCCGGGCCGCATCATCGGCGGGGCGCCAGATTCGGCGTTTCTTGCGCTGGACCGGCTTTTTTTGCGGCGAAATTTGCCGCGTCGGCTGCAAGACTCGCTGCGCCAACGCGATGCCCGTCCGCCTGATCGAAGCCCTGCGCTTCAGCCGCGCCTCGACCCCCGCCCAGGACAGAGGGGCGAAGCACCTGCGGCAACTTGGCCTATGGCTGCCACATGCAGACTACCCGGCCCACAGACCTCAACGACCTGTCCATCTTCGCGCGGGTCGCCGAGACCGCAGCTTCACCGCCGCGGCAAAACAGCTCGGCCTGAACACCTCCGTCGCAAGCAAGGCGGTGGTCCGACTAGAGCGCGACCTGGGCACCGGCTCTACGCCGACGCCCATCGGCGCCCGCTCGTGGGTCAGCTGCTTCGCACATACGGGCAATCGCCTGGGTGCGCGGAACGGCTGTTGGCTCTCTGTGATTCCGGCGACGCCTTTGCATTCCTGGGCAGCCAAGCAGCTGCCTGGTCGAACAGCGCCCCGGGCGATCTCGGTGCTCTCGTTCGAACCGGGATCCTCGACATGGATGCGCCCGTGAGGTTCGCATTCACGGTGACGCCGTACCGCGCGGTCCCGCTCGCCTCCCCAGACCATGGGTTCCTCGAATCGGTCGCCGGGCCGGCGTTCGCGCTGGCGGACGCCTACAGCATCGAGGTGCTTCCTGTGGGCTGGCCGTATTGGAACCTCTCTTTCCCTGGCGAGATGACCGATGGAACTCCGGGTTCGGGCGACACTCTGGTTTGCGGCGAGCACGAGTTGCTGAGCGTCATCAATGACCGGGTGCGACAGGTCGAGCAAGCTGGACAGATGACCGGCGAGTTGCTCGCGCGCGTGGGACTCGGCCCGGCGCGACCCTCGCCCTGACGACCGCTGCATGGCCGTTCGCCAGCTGGCGCCCTTCGTGCACGGCGTGTCGGCGAGTAACTCTCGTGGCGCAAGGTGGGTGCCTGCGGCGAAGATAGGTTCGATGTTCGCGCCTCGCCCCGTTTGTTGGTTGTTCCTCCTCGCTTCCTTATCTGCGCCCTCGTGGTCGCAAGCCGTGAATCGAGCCCAGCTTGAAGCATCCGCGTCGATCCTGTTGCGTGACGTAGCTGCCGAGCTGTGCGGCGGGAGCGCCCGGCCTGCAGATGCTGACCTGGCTCAGATCTCGCCCACCTCTCGCAGCCGCTTGAACGACGCACAGCTGGTGTTCAAGAGCCTGGGCTACGAGCAGGCATCGATCAACGGGTTCGAGACGCGCTTGCAGGGTCTGCCGGCTGGCCCAGAATGCCGCGCGGCCGTGATCTCCGCGTCATGGCAACACTTCACCGCGTTGGGCCGCCCGAAGGCTGCTTCAGGCAGCGAGAGTGCCGGAGCTCCCGAGATGGTCGACTTGCCTGCAGTAGCCGCGCTGCCGCAGCTGCCCGCGGCCGTGGCGCAGCAAAGGGAGCCGTCCACGCCGACCAGGCCTCGCCGGCAAGTCTCCCATCAACTGCAGAACCTGAGCGTCGCGCCCCTTGTTGGATCCGAGGCGAGCACCCCATCGGAAGTTGCGCCGCCGCCGGCTCCAATTACCGGTGGGAGCGCGCCCCCCAGCGGACCCGTTGCCGCGGAAGGGGCGAGCGCCGGCGGGACTACGTCTGCACCGGCCCCAGCCGATCCCTCTGGCGCCCCGTTGCCGTTCGGTACGAGGCACCTGGGATGGGTAGGCGGAGGTCTGATGCTGGGAATCGCCGCCCTCGGAGGCGGGTGGCTCCGGCGGCGGAAGAAGGTGACGAGTGCGGAGATGGCTCGCCGGCGGCTGCGCCCCAGCTGAGCACCGACATCAGGCGGTATGCGCGATCCATGGCCAGTCCAGTCACTTCTTCGAGCGCGGCTTGATCGCCTTTCGCCTATCGCAGCCGAGGTCCTGGGCCTCCATCGGTAGGCCGGCGCGCGCGATTCGCATTGGCTCGGGCTCGCCAGAAATCGTGACGACAACCCTGGTCCAACCGTCGGTCGTTTTCCCGAAAACTGCCGTCCCCTCGACGCCAGGGGTGCGCACGGAACGCAGGATCCTCGCGTCGTTGACTTCGAAGTCCTCCGGCGCATAGACGAAGGGAATGGTCTCGGTTGCGCTCATGGGAACCCGACTACGAGTTCGGTTGGGACCATCTGTTCGATTTGCCGGGGCTCCATCTGCCGCATGCTATGCGACGTTTCAGGGCGTGGAAAGTGGACGAATTCCGCCTCTAGCGCGGAGAGGAAAAACATGGCAAGTTCCCCTTTCCAGCGGCCGGATTGCGCCGCCGACACGAGGAAACCATGGCCGCTCGTTCCATCGCATCACTGTCGCTCAGCTTCGGCCTGGTCTCGATCCCGGTGAAGCTCTACTCTGCGACCGAGTCCTCGGAGGCCATCCGCTTCAACATGTTGACGCCTGAGGGCGGGCGTGTGAAGCAGCAATACGTGGCCGAAAAGGACATGAAAACGGTCGTGCAGCGTTCGGAAATGGTCAAGGGCTACGAGTTCGAGAAGGACCAGTACGTCCTTTTCAAGCCCGAAGAGCTGAAGGCGCTCGAAGAAGGCACAAGCCATGTCATCGAGATCGTCGCCTTCATTCCCGAGAAGGAAGTCGACCCGATCTATTACGACAAGGCCTATTTCCTGGCCCCCGACAAGCGCGGCGGCAAGCCCTACAGCCTCCTGCGCGCTGCGATGCGCGAGAGCGGCCGGTGCGCGCTGGCCAAGTGGTCCTGGAAGGGCAAGCAGTACGTTGTCCAGGTGCGGGCTGCCGAGGATGGGCTTGTCCTGCAGCAGCTGCTGTACGCGAACGAGGTGCGCTCAATGGCCGACCTTGGCATCGAGAACGTCGAACCGTCTTCGGCTGAGCTGAAGCTGGCGCTGCAGCTCATCGACCAGATCTCGCAGGACACCTACGACCCGACGATGTTCGAGGACGAAGAGAAGAAGCGCATCCTGGCCGCCATCGACGCGAAGATCGCGGGCAAGGAGGTTGTCGCTGCGCCGCATGCGGGCGAGCAGGAGACCGCCCAGGTCATCGACCTCACCGAGGCGCTTATGGCGAGCCTGAAGCGGCCCAAGCCGGAGACGAAGGCGCCTGCGGCTAAGACCGCCGCCGCGGGCAACGTTGCCGACCTGGGCGCCAAGGAGCGCAAGGGCGTGCGCAGAGCTGCGAAGACCGAGGAAGCGGTGGCGACGCCGGCCCGCACCCGCGCGAGGAAGTAAGCTCGCCCCTCAGTCCGTTGACGGGAGGTTGGTCTGGAGTCGCACACGCTTCGCAGCGTTCAGGAGATGCTTGGCCTCTCCCGCAGCGCGATCGTTCGCCTGGTCGAGATGGGCTTCGTGAAGCCCAGGAGAGGGCCGCGCCTGGCCTATCTGTTTTCCTTCCAGGACGTCGTGCTGCTGCGCACGGCGCACGAGTTGCGCGCCGCGAGCATCCCCACCGCCAAGATTCTTCGCTCACTGCGCCGCCTGAAAGACGAACTGCCCGCAGAGGCTCCTCTCTCTGGCCTGCGCATCACCGCGGTGGGGAACGACATCGCCGTGCGCAATCGGGATGCTCAGTGGGCGGCCGACACCGGTCAGCTGCTTATGGACTTCGAGATCGGCGCGGACAGCAAGGGCGGGGGCGTGACCGTGCTGCGGCACGTGGAGGCCACCAAGCCGTCGGCCACGGCAGCTTCACCGGAGGAGTTGTACCTCCGGGGTGAAGCCCTGGAAGGCGTCGACGACGCCGAGGCGATGCGCGCCTACAGGCAGGCGCTGGAAGGAGCTCCAGACTTCACCAACGCATCCCTGAACCTGGGCGCGCTGCTCTGCGAGAGCGGTGAGTGCGACGAGGCCGTGCGCCTGTTCACCAAGGCGATCGCGCAGCGCCCCGATGAACCGCTCCTGTATTACAACCGCGCCGTGGCGCTCGAAGATCTGAACCGTTTCGATGAAGCGCTCGACAGCTACGACAAGGCGCTGCAGCTCGACCCCGAACTCGCAGACGCTCACTACAACTCGGGCCGCATCCACGATGAGCTGGGCCACGGGCAGATGGCCATCCGACACTGGAGCGCGTACCGGCGGCTGTCCCGGTAGTGCCGGTCACAGCGCACGAACCGAGTCAGCCGAGCGGAACAGATAGGTCCACGACGACCGGAAAGTGGTCCCCGATGGAATTCCATGGTTCGCCCCACTCGACGCTGGCGGTGATTCCTTCATTGCACCAGGTCTGCGGGACGAAGCAGAAGTCGATGTGGAACGGGCGCTCCGGATTTCTCAGAAAGTGATGCGTCGGGTCGAGCTCGCCACCGTAGTCGACCTGCCTAGCGTGGTGATAGGCGCTCACAGACCCGAGGTCGTTGATGCGTGTGAACGTGTCAGCCCACTTGGCCCGTGCGAAGGGCTTGTCGTGGATCGGGTTGCCATTGAAGTCGCCAGCCACCACCGTTGGACCTTCAGCAAAGAGCTCCGCATATGTCTCGATGCCATTCGCGATCGCGCCCAGATAGGTCGGTGCGGGCCAGGTCCAAACTGCGAGCAGGTTGAACGCGGTTGGGCCAGACACTCTCACAGGGTTCACGCAGGCAGGTAGCCCCGCCGCGCGCGACAGCCGCTCGATCCTGTATGGCCCATAGGAGCGAACCTGAATGCCAAGCTTTGACTGTCCCTCTTCGGTGGGGAACCAGAGGACGCGGTCGCTCGGATCTGGTGGCGCTGGCGTTTCGCACACGACCGCAATGTCTGGGTGGAGCGAGTGCAACGCTGTCAGTTTCCTGTCCAGAGGACCACGAGCGCAGTTCCAAGAGACGATTCTCATCGGTTGTTCTTTCGCAAGCGTCGCTTCGGAAGCCCGCAGGCCACTCGTACGCCTCGGCTCCCGATCTCAAAGGCTTGCTGGCCGCTTATCAAAAAAAGCGTTGCGAACGTGCGAACATTTCAAAGCTTGCATCCCATGCGATCGGCGATTTCCATTTCCCTCACCCACTCCAGTCGGATGCTTTTGGTGCAGTCGAAACGCGGGTCGAACTCGAGCTTCCGGACTTTGACCATCTGGCGGTAGCACGCTGTACCTGGCTTGTTGTTGTTGGTGTTCAACTTCGGATCGACTGGGGCATAACACTTCTCTGCGTGGCTATCCGCAGGAGTAATCACAGCAGCCATGAATAGAGCCGCGATCGCGAACACCGACGGAAAAGCAATCCTTGTAGCCATATATGCCCTTCGAAAAGCTAAGAACTATTCGGTCAGGCTACTGCGAATCGCAATGGCATTCATGGGACTTCTGTCATTTCCAATGCAGGATCTTTCGCCCGGAACGGGTTCAGGGGTCCTTACCTCGCAACGGAGAGGTTATGGCGTCGAGACGCGATTCTTGCACGCCGCCCCGGGCCGATGCGGAACGACACTGGACCTTCGTGAGCGCGCCACTTGGCCAACCAGCTACCTCGACAGTTCCACGAACCGGTGCCAGACTGTCGTGCCGCAGAACATCACCGGCTTAGTCAGAACGAGGGGAACTCAATGGCCACCGACAACTCGCCGTACTTCATCAGCAAACAGCCTCTGGTTCGAATCACCGGACAGGTTCAGTACCTGCCCACCGGAAATGTCCACTACGAGATTACCGATACGGTGCACTATCACGTGGGTAGCCAGTGCAAACCATCTAGCCACAACAGTGGCTGCGCCGGCCTTGGCTCAGAGGTTTCGTGCGTTCCCGGCATGATCACCGGGACTTTGGTTCCCGGCATGGGCAACAAGCCTGTCACCTTCACGAAGATACCGGGCTTCATATGCAGCCACCATAAGCGCGTCAAGCTCTGAATCGGTGCGCCCTTGCAGTTGTTGAGTACTGGCACTCCGGGAGGCGCCCTAGCACGCCCTACACTTCAATCGAGCGGACGTTCCAAAGGCCGCTTCGCGCCTTTTGGCCCGCCGCTCATGTCAAACGTTGAACGACTGCTTCTATGGGAACTTGTGCCGCCTCAAGGCGAAGGAGTGAGCAGCACTCCATCGGTGGCACCTCAGCTATTCAGGAAGTAGATGTCTGGCTTGTCGACGACCCCGGCCTCCTGCATCTTCTGACGCAGGTCTGCTGACTCGGAAAAAGCTCGAGCCTGGTCGAGATCCGTCGCTTCGAAGAGTCCGAACACCTCGTTCGGGTCGTCCAAACTCCGGAGCAGGTACTTCTCGGTGAGACCGGCCTCGGTGCGCCTGGACGCATGGGCATCGAACGCAGCCTTCCAAGTCTTGTAGTCCTGAACCTTGTGCCTGATGAACATGAAAGTAGCCATGGTCTCTCCATGTCTGAAGTTGAGTCAGCGGATCAACGCCATCCAGGCATGGCTGACACATGCCTGGCGGCGCGTTCAAACAACAAGCATGGACGGATTCTGCGCGCACCCTGCATCCGCAGCGAACCTGAGGGTAGGAGACGGAAAACGTGGCAGAGCAAGAGGGCCAAGCGCACTCTTCACTTCGCAGACCTCATGAAGGTGACGGGGCAAAATCGGCGGCCCACAGACGGAATCGGCCACTTCCTGATCGACGGGCTGTGTCCAGCGCTTGCTGACCTCTATCGCGCACTCGGACTGCGGTGCGGCCGCAGCAACCGAAGAGCACGCGCCACTGGGTTTGCCGACTCTTCGTGGCGGAAATCGCCTGCATGGCGCCGCCCCAGCGCCCGTACATTCCGCGGATGGCCGAAGCGATCCCACTTTCAAAGTACAAGGCGAAACGCAACTTCGCGGTCACGCCCGAGCCGGCCGAGGGCGGCGAATCGGCAGCAGGCGGCCTGCAGTTCGTGGTCCAGAAGCACTGGGCCACGCGGCTGCACTACGACTTCCGCCTCGAGCTGGACGGCGTGATGCTCAGCTGGGCGGTCCCCAAGGGCCCAAGCTACGACACCGCCGACAAGCGCATGGCGGTGCACGTCGAGGACCACCCCATCTCGTACAACACCTTCGAGGGCACGATTCCTCCGAAGCAGTACGGCGCCGGCAAGGTGGTCATCTGGGACAAGGGCATCTGGGTGCCCGTCGGCGATCCGCGAAAAGGCTACAAGGACGGAAACCTGAAATTCGAGCTACGCGGGCACAAGCTGCGCGGCAAGTGGGCGCTGGTGCGGATCAAGAGCAAGGACGAGAAGCAGGACGCCTGGCTGCTGCTCAAGGAGCGTGATCAGTACGTCCGCCCCGCCAGCGAGTTCAGCGTGGTCGACGAAATGCCGGACAGCGTGGCCGGGCTCCCGCCTCCCGCCGGCGCTGCCGCCCCGACCGAAGCGACCGGCGTGCTGGAAGGCGCCAAGAAGACCGCCCTCCCCGCCAAGATTACGCCCGAGCTCGCCACCCTCGTCGACGGACCGCCGAGCACGGGCGACGACTGGGTCCTTGAACTCAAGTTCGACGGGTACCGATTGCTGGCGCGGGTGGATGTCGCCGGCGTGCGGCTCTTCACGCGCAACGGCCACGACTGGACAAGGAAGCTGCCGCACCTGGCGCGCGACCTGGCGGCCATGAAGCTGGCGCCGTGCTGGCTTGACGGCGAAATCGTGATCCTCAACGAGTATGGGCTGCCCGACTTCGGCGCCCTCCAGAACGCGTTCGACAACGCCAAGACCAAGGACATCACGTTCCACTTGTTTGATCTGATGCATCACGATGGCTTGGACCTGCGCCACGTGCCACTGGTCGAGCGGCGCGCGCGGCTGAAGTTGCTTCTCAAACACGCGCCCGACTCGCTACGGTTCAGCGAGGCCTTCGCCGGTTCGCCGCGGGATGTTGTCGCCTCCGCCTGCAAGCTGGGGTTGGAGGGAATCATTGGGAAGCGCAAGGACAGCGCCTACACGTCGAGCCGTTCCCCCGACTGGATCAAGCTCAAGTGTCGGCAGCGCCAGGAATTTGTGGTCGGCGGCTGGACCTACGTACGCGGAACGAAGTCCGGCATCGGGTCTCTCCTTCTCGGCGTGCACGATGAGGCAGGCAACCTGGTCTATGCCGGCAGCGTGGGCTCTGGGGTCAGCGGCAAGGTTATCCCCGTCCTCCAGGGACTGCTTGCTCCGTTGGCTGAGCCAAAGAGCCCATTCAAGGCTGCGACGGATGCCGCAGCGCGCGGCGCCCAATGGGTGAAGCCCGACCTGGTCGTCGAAGTGAGCTTCGCCGAATGGACGAAGAGCGGCCACGTCCGTCACCCGGTCTTCCACGGCCTGCGGGAGGACAAGCCGGCGAATGCCGTCGTTCGAGAGGTCCCTCAGCACTTGCGCCCGGCCGCTGGCGCCGCGGTCCAGCACACACTGCCGGCCAAGTTTCGGGTATCGAACCCGGAGCGTGTAATCGACCCCTCCACTGGCGTCACCAAGATCGAGCTGGTGCGCTTCTATGGCCTGGTGGGGCCGTTGATCCTCGAACACCTAAAAGGCCGCCCTGTGTCGCTTGTGCGCGCGCCGGCAGGCATCACGGGCGAACTGTTTTTCCAGAAGCACTTGGACAAAGGCGAGATCCCCGGCGTGCGACAGCTCGACCCGGCCCTCAATCCCGCGCACGCCCAGCTGCTCGAGGTGGCCACCGCGCAGGGGCTGCTTTCGGCCGCCCAACTCAACGTGGTCGAGTTCCACACCTGGAACGCAGTCAAGACAGCCATCGGCAAGCCCGACCGCATGACCTTCGATCTCGACCCGGGCGACGGCGTGAAGTGGGCGCAGATCCAGCAGGCCGCCGAGCTCGTGCGGGTCTTCCTCGAGCAGCTCGGGCTGGTCTCATTCGTGAAGACCAGTGGCGGCAAGGGGCTGCACGTTGTGGTGCCGGTCAAGCGGCTGTACGACTGGGACACCGTCAAGGATTTCACCCAGGCGATCGTCGTGCACCTGGCGCGAACGCTCCCTCAGCTCTTCGTTGCCAAGAGCGGCCCGAAGAACCGGGTGGGCAAGATTTTCATCGACTACCTTCGCAACGGGTTCGGCGCTACGACAGCCTCCGCATGGTCGGCGCGCGCGCGCCCGGGGCTGGGGGTCTCGGTGCCGATCGCGTGGAGCGAGCTGACGAAGGTGACCAGCGGGGCCCACTGGAACGTCCGGAACATCCACACAAGGCTGGACAAGGGAAACGAGCCGTGGTCCGGCTATGCGAAATCGGCATGCTCGTTGGGGCAGGGCAAAAGAATATTGTCGGCCTAGCGACAAAAAAGGGGCCATGCGCTGGGCGGAACCATGCGAGCAACTCGGCGGTTTGGGAGAGGGGCCAGCGGGCGGTTGTTCCAATGTCTGTGGTTACTTGCCGAACCGAACGACGCCTGAGAACCAGAACTCAAGGAAAAAACTCCTTCTTTCACGGTCCCAGAGGAACGGCACGAGATCGTTCCTATCGGTCCAGATCTGAAGTCCGATCTGCGCAACATCGCAAAGATGGTTCGGCAGGGCCGCCCGAACCTCGGCGTCGAGTTGAGGTTCCAGCCGTAGATCAGGGACATACGGATCATCAAGATTCTCTGTAATGGCGCCGCTGTGATACCTGTGTGCGAGCTTGGAAAACTCGATCACAGCAGCTGCAGGGAACTCCAGTGGCAAAACAGAGCCACTGTCGAGCTTAGTCAGTGCATAGGGGACATTGGGGACGTTGGGCCTGTTGCGCTCCTGAAAGTTCAGCGTGGATGACCAGTTGGTAACGCTGAAACTCGAAGGTTCACCGGGCGCGTAGAACTCGAGGGTTTGGTGATGTATAGGGTCGAGAATTGCGATCAGGACCGCACTGCGGACTCTTAGTGCAGAGGATCCTGCGTTTCGCACGCTCATCTGAACAGGCTTGAAGCGACGCACATACTTGGCGTAGTAGTCCAGCTTGAAGTAATCCCGCGGCTCAAGCATAAACGGGCAATCATCGGTCATGTCGACATAGACGTCTGGCTTCCCTTCCGCACCCAGTCTCTTCAACACGCCTTCCTGCAGCACGGGCCACAGCTCTTTCAGGACGCGCAGGAACGCGTCGGACCTTGATTCGCGTTTCGGCATTAGACCTCCGACCGAAGGCTTAGGGATAGGATCTGTGACCTGTCTCACGCCAGTGTGGCAGGGACGGCAGTCATAGACAAGTCCGGGGAGCTGCCTCATTGGGGGGTGGCTCGTGGCCGGGACCCCCGGCGGGTTTAACCGGCTGCTGAAGCCTCAAAGCTGCTTATCAGTACTTTCCGCTCGCAGAGGCGCGCTTCTTCTTCAGATAGTTGGCGTAGGCCCAACGGTTTCTGATCTTTGGCTTGCGCGCGCGCGAGGTTGAAGCAGCGTTGCGTGGCGGACGAGCGTTTGCGGTGCCTGCTTTGGCGGCCTTCGATCCTCGGCGCGTCTTCGGCGCGGTGCCGCCCATCCAGCGGAGATCAGCCGGCGCGATCCCGAGCACTTCGCTCTTCAACGACGCCGGCGTCAGTGCATCGAAACGAGCGAGGACCCGCCCAGCGGCCGCGGCGTAACCCAGTCTGATCTCAATAGGCCGCTCGAGCAGCCAAGCCAAGTCTACGAGCGCATCCACGTTGGGGACCTCGATCGCGAGTTCGCGCGCCAGCTCGAACGCCGGTCGTTGATCCGGGCCAGAGCGCATTGCATCGAGCAAGTCGTAGGGCATCCGCTCGTCCGAGGCCGAGCACCAGGCGATCACGTCCTGCAGCGGCACGCCCGAGAGAGCAAGCGACATGATCTCGACCCACTCCTCCGATCCGGACTCGAACTCGAACGCACCGATGGAACTGACGCGCCGGAGAACCGATACCGGCTCGCGTTGCAGTGCCTCCGAGGCCTCGTGAACGGTCAGTCCGCCATCGATCGCGGTGAGGAGCTTCTTGTCGTCGGCCTTGACCCAGGCGTTCAAGGTGCGAGGGCAATTGAGGGCATCTGCGTTCATGCAAACCATCTTGCGGAAGCGGATCTTCATCCGTCAAGGACAGGCGAAAATAAACTGCTTGCCGCCCGATCCATCGAAACAATGATGACCACCATCTCTTCGTCCAGCCCCATGCCGCTTCGGGTTGAAAGTGGCCTTGCTGGTCGGTCCCTCGATGCCGTGTTCGCTGCCGAAGGATTGGGCATCGTTGGCCCGATCGCGCGCGACGTGGGCCTCGGCGCCGAGGCGATCTCGTTGAGCGGCCTCCAGGTCCTCTACTGGCTGCGTTCGCAGCACCCGTTGACGAGGCCGGACATGCTTCGAGCGATGGCGCAATGGCGTGGCACAGGCCGAAATGATGTCATCCCGTTCAAGCCCTCCGGTGCAGTGCCGGAACTGTTGGACCGGATGGTGAAGGACGAGCTCCTTTGGGAGATGGGATCGCCAAAGCGCCTGCTCGTCTCGCCCAAAGGGATCGCGCTGCTGTCTCGCCTGCACCCGGCGAGCGAGGATCTCGACCTACCTTCGCGCCTCGCGCGCTGGCAGAGCGAGTGGCCTGCCTCCGAGCGTGACCCGGGGAAGTACGTTCGATCGTTCATCGCCAGACAGCGGAACTTCATCTCGTCCTAAGGTGAGTTGAAGCGGTCCCGCGGCTGCTCAAGCGGTGGGCTCGCGCTGCGGCAGGATGCCGTCGAGAACCTTTGCCATCGCCTCCTTGCGCCCAATCGGCGCATCAGTCGCAAGGGCATCCCAATCCAACGCGTAGAGAACGACGTCTTGCCAACGCGTGGGGGTTGGTCGGTTCGAATAGTGATCATTGACCGCTGGACGGTAGAGCGCGATCGCTCCCATGTTCCAGAGCGTGCCGAACGCATCGACATCCGAGCTTGCTGCGCGCCCTGCCGCGCGTCGCGTGAGCACGACGTGATGCCAGAACGCGTAGCCCACAAGGAGCACACACAGCAGTAGGCACAGCCACCAAGCTGCGGAGGTGAAGAACAGGCCGATGCCTATGAAAAAGGCGACGGCCTTTTCGATGGCAGAGCGCAAGAGGAGCTTCTTGCCGGCGGCGGTCTGCGAGGCGATTTCTTGCACAGCTGACCAGTTGACGGCAGTACCCGCTGAGGCTGCATGGATCTCAAAGCCGAGTTCGGGAATGCGCCGGTGGAGGATGTCGTCCTGCTCACGCTTGCTCCGTTCAAGAAACTGCGCCTGCGGATCAGCGGCAGCGCTCGGCTCTGGTGAAGGCGCTGCGGCCCGGGCGGCAGCTGGGCTGTGCGCCGGCCTGGACGCCAGTGCATCTGGCGCCTCTTCGTTCCCAGATGACGGAGAGGCTTCAAGGCCAGCGGCGCGCAGTTCCTCTGTTGAGTCGTCCAAGGCCATGAGTTTTTTCCGGACGCGCTCTTCGTGGGGATCGTTCGGGTCAACCTGTTCATGCACCCAGGCGATGCCCCTCGTCTCCTTTGCGATGCGTCGCGCGTCGTGGAGTCGGCTGGCGCCGAGACGCTTGCGGACCTGAGCCATGACGTCGGACCAGCTGCCGCTGTCGTGGACGAGGTTCTGTATCCACACGACATCGGAGAGGCTAAGGTCGCCCGTGGGCGTCGATGATGGGAGCGGGTCGGTGACCCAATCGAATCCGTGTACCCGACGGCCTTCCTCGCGAGCGAGTTCCAGGTAGGTGTCGCCGAAGCTGCGAAGAATGCGCTGCTTAGCGGCATCCCAGCTCGAACTGGCGCGCACAATCGCCAGGATTTTCTCGGTGACGTAGTTCTGGGACGATGGTTCCACTGGTTGAGCCTTTCTTGTCGCGTAGGAAGCCATGCAAGGCGGCGCAGCTCCGGGCCGGATGGTAATGGCTTGCCTGCCGGCTGCACGCGAACTGCTGGGGGAGGTGACCTATCCAAGCGAAGCAGTCAGATGTCAGAATCCGGGCCATGACAATGAGCCCTGCGTCTACCTCGAGCGTTCCCGCGGCTGCGGGAAGTCCCCCATTCCTGCCGGCGCTGCACAGTGTCGTGTTTGCCGTGACGATGCTTGCCTTGGCCGCGGCAGCAGGCTTCTTCCTCTCAGGTTTTCTGCTGGGGAATCACCTCGCTCCCCCGATGTGGAGCGTCATGGGGATGGGCACATGCCTTGTACTTTCGCTGCATGGCATCGCCGCTCTCTTCGCGTTTCGCTTCTTCTTCGACCTCGACTGAACCGGACGATCGGATGTGCCGTCAGCGGGCGCTCTCTCACTGATGTCCGTCGAAGCCTACCAACAGAGGTTCGCGCGGCTGAACGTCAATGCCGTGGCTGGCCGGGCCAGCCCACACAAGATCTGCATGCTGCTGGCCGTCCTCGACCTCGCCCGCGGCGGGGCGCTGATCGAAAACCGCATCTACTACGCGCCTCCGCTTCTGGAGCGATACGCACGCTTCTTCGACGCCGTGCGCGGGCCCACCGACCATCGAAATCCCTACTTCCCATTCTTCCATCTGGCAGGGCTCCTGCGCGGTGGTGGCGAGAGCTTTTGGCACCTCCACGCGCTACCCGGGCGTGAGACGGTGCTGGATGCAATGACTACGGCGCGCAGCAATGCAGCGATCCTCGAGAACATCGCCTTCGCGTCGCTGGACAAAGAGCTGTTCGAGCTGCTTCAGTCGCCGATCAACATCGAGGCCCTGGGGGACGCACTTTCAACATCCTGGTTCGATCGCGGGCTGAGCGAGCTGCGCGCCGTGGTCGCCCAGGCAAGCGTGATCAGCCGCTACGAGCACCAGTTGCGCGCAGGCCCGGCGCTGCAGGTCCGCCCGCAGACTCCGCCGGCGTACGTGCGCGATCCGGCGTTCCGCCGTGTCGTGACCGAGCTCTACGACTACCAATGCGCGGCGACCGGCCAGCGATTGGTGCTTCCGGACGGCACGGCGATGGTCGAAGCAGCCCACATTCATCCGTACAGCGAAGCGCAGGACGACGACCCGCGCAACGGTCTAGCGCTTACCCCGAACATGCACTGGGCGATGGATCATTTTCTGATTGCGCCAGGGCCAGATTTCAAGTGGCGCGTCGCCTCGCGACTGGATAGTCGCATCGCCGATCACAGACCCTTCCTCGAACTGGAGGGGAAGCGTGTGCTAGTGCCAAGAGAGCAACGGATGTGGCCAAAAGCCGAATCACTTCGGTGGCGCGTTGCGAAGCTCGAGGTGCGCGACTGACTGCGGTTCGAATCACATCCCGAGGCTGGGCGCGTCGCCGGTAGAAGTTTCCTCGTCAGGCTCGGCCATGAGCGCCTTGATGCGCATGGCGTACGTCTCTGCGACCGCTTTCTCAACTGAAGTGGCAAACCTGTCGATCTCGCCGGCGACGGTCGCCTCATCTGTCCCTGGTCGGAGCAAGGCCCAGCAGGTGGAGAGTGCGTTGTTGCCCTCGCTTCGGTAGTCGCCTGTCAGCACGTGATCGCCATCGCTGTTCACCCGGCAATAGACAACGGCGGTCCTGCCGCCGGCGGCGGTGTCAAAGTCTTTGCTTGCTACGTCGATGCGCACGCGGTCGGGGTACCAGCCGAGGGAGACCAGCTTGCTGACGAAGAGGGTTTGGATGGGCGTGGCCGGATTCACTTCGAAAGTCCTTATAAAAGCCTCAACCATGCCACCAGCACGCAAGAATCGCCCATTTGTTTTCGCCGGACGGAGGTCGATCGCGCAATCGCGTCGGCGCGCAGCGGATAGCATCGCGAGCTTCCCGCCTCTGTGACGTGTACGAACACTCCATGAACCTATCTCTCCCGAGCTCTCTCGAAGTAGGTCCCCGCCAGTTCAGCGAGGTGGCTCGTTGACCGCCGCCGCCGTCAATGCCGCGCTCCTTGAACTTTGGGAGCGGCAGAATCCGCAGCCGACGCTCTGGCCGATGATGCACGAAGAGATCGCGCCAGACGGCTTCGTGTCCGTTGGGCTGAATCCATCGTTTTCCGAGGATGGAACCAAGGGCTGGGCTCACCTCAGGAGCGATCCTGAGCTGGCGCAGTTGTGGAAAGGCCCCGTGCGCATTTCACGTGGAATGCTGCCGACCGATCTAACTTCGACTTGGCCACGGCGCTACGTGCTGAGAGAAGCGCTCGTGAGCATCATTCCTTCTACGCGCCTATGCGCAGCCTCCGCGACAAGATCAGAGCGACTCATCAGATGGCTTGGAACCACCTTGACTTGTTCTTCGTGAGGGAGACTGACAGTCTTCAATTGAAGGGTCGCGTGTTAGCGCGTCAGTTTCGTAACCAGCCGCTAACCATGACCCACTTTGGAGAAGCTCAGTTCAAATTGTTCGAGCAGCTGCTGGTGGCTGCCCGGCCTCGCATCCTTGTCATCGTCAATGCGCTGGCCAGCCGTCTCTACTTGCAGGTGCGTAGCGCCACCGTGCGCGCGAACGAAGATCTGGGCTGTCACATCGATGTCATTGCCGATCGAAAAGTCCCAGTGCTGTTTTCCGGCTTCCCGACTTACATGGACCACTTCACGCGAGCGCGTCTTGAATGGCACATGCGCCACGTGCTGACCCAGCTCTCGCTCACCGAAAAGGCCGCTGCCTTGGACCACATTGACGCCGTCCCCGAAACGCCCGGGCGTCAGCGAAAGTCTCGACTCGGCGCGCGCAGCTTGCCCAGCAACGGCGTGTGATCCACCAGCTTCATGGCCACAAGCGACTGCACGCCCTTCTCGCTTTGCCACGTGCCTTCGACGCTGAGCAGCTTGGCGCCGAGCAGCACGCCGCGTTGTTGCTCCGCGACCTGCGGCCAGACGATGATGTTCACGGTTCCGGTCTCGTCTTCGAGCGTCGCAAAGACGACGCCCTTCGCGGTGCTAGGGCGCTGCCGGTGCGTCACGATCCCGCTGGCGCGCACCTTCTGGCGGTCCTTGGCGGCGGTGCGCAGTTCCTCGGAGGTCTTGATGCCCCACTCAGCGAGCTGGGGCCGGATGATCGCAAGCGGGTGCCTACGCAGGCTCAGCCCAACGGAGCCGTAGTCGTCCGCGATCTCGGAGCCCTCTTCCGGCGTCGCGAACTTGATCGCGTCCTCGAAGGTTCGCGCCTCACGTAGCATCTTTGTCGGCCGCGTATCGACGCCCTTCGCTGCCCACACCGCATCGGGGCGCCGGCCGGCAAGAGTGAGCAACGCGTCTGCACTCGAAAGACACTTGAGGTCGTGCGCGTCGAGCTGCGCGCGCATGGCCAGGTCCTCGACGGACGCGAAGGGCGACTGTGCGCGCGCGGCGACGATCCGCTTCGTTGCCTCCTCGCGCATGCCGTTGATCCGCGACAGGCCGAGGCGCACGGCGCGCAGCGGTTGCTCGTAGGTGCTGTCCCAGCGGGGCGATGCCGCGGCTTGAGCCGGTTCCTCGAGGGTCGATTCCCATCCGCTGATAGTGACGTCGACCGGGCGAACTACGACGCCGTGCTCCCGCGCATCGCGCACTAGCTGCGCAGGCGCGTAGAAGCCCATGGGCTGCGAGTTGAGCAGGCCTGCGAGCAGCGCGTCGGGGTGGTGGCGCTTCAGCCAGCAGCTCACGTAGACCAGGTGGGCGAAGCTGGCCGCGTGCGACTCAGGAAATCCGTAGCTGCCGAAACCCTCCACCTGCTTGGCCAGGCGCTGCGCGAACTCCTCGCTGTAGCCCTTCTTCAGCATCCGCTCGATGAGCTTGCGCTGGTGGACCTCGAGACCGCCACGCTTTCGCCACGCGCCCATTGCGCGGCGCAGCTGGTCGGCCTCGCCGGCGGTGAAGTCGGCGGCAACCATGGCTATGGCCATCACCTGCTCTTGGAATAGTGGAATGCCAAGCGTTCGCTCTGTCGCCTGCTTGATCTCATCGCTCGGGTACTCCACCGCTTCCTCACCCATGCGCCGGCGCAGATAGGGGTGAACCATGCCGCCTTGAATCGGGCCTGGCCGCACGATCGCCACCTGGATGACCAGGTCATAGAAGGTGCGCGGTTGCATGCGCGGCAGCATGCTCATCTGCGCGCGACTTTCGATCTGGAACACACCGACGGTGTCGGCCTTGCAGATCATTTCGTAGGTGGCAGGGTCCTCGGGCGGCACGTCTTGCATGCGCATCGGAGGGCCGCCAGCCTTCTCGCCGGCCATGTCGAGAGCTCGGTGTATGGCGCTCAGCATGCCGAGCGCGAGGATGTCGACCTTGATGAGACCCGTCGAATCGAGGTCGTCCTTGTCCCATTGGATGATGCTGCGGTTCTCCATCGCAGCGTTCTCGACCGGAACGAGGCGGCTCACCTTGTCGCGGCCGATGACGAAGCCACCTGGGTGCTGGCTGAGGTGGCGCGGGAAGCCGCGAATGGTATCGGCCAGCGTGAGCCACTGGATCACGGCTGGATCGTTGGGGTCGATCTCGTTCTCGACGAGGCACGCCTCGCTGATCCACTTCTCATCGGTGCCGTAGGCTGTCTTCGCGAGAGCCTCGACTTTGTCCATCGGGATGCCCAGCGCCTTGCCCACGTCGCGCAGTGCGGATTTGGTGCGATAGCTGATGGCGACGGCTGTGAGCGCGGCGCGATCGCGACCGTACTTGTCGTAGATGTACTGCATCGCCTCTTCACGTCGCTGGTGTTCGAAATCGACGTCAATATCGGGCGGCTCTTTCCTTTCGACTGAGATGAAGCGTTCGAAGAGAACGCTCATGCGATCCGGGTCCACGTTTGTGACCTCGAGGCAGTAGCAAACAGCGCTGTTGGCCGCCGACCCGCGTCCCTGGCAGAGGATGTTCCGGTCGCGCGCCCAATGCACGATGTCAGCAACGGTCAGGAAGTAGCTGTCGTACTCTAGCTGCGCAATGATGCTGAGCTCGTGCTCGATCTGCTTGCGAACCTTGTCAGGGAGGCCGTTCGGGTACCGACGTGCCGCGCCGTCATATGTGAGCTTGCGAAGATGCGACGCGGGCGTCTCGCCGTCGGGTACGACCTCGCGGGGGTATTCGTACTTGAGCTCTTCCAGCGAGAAGGTGCACATGCTGGCGACCCTGACGGTTTCCTCCATCCACTCGCCCGGCACCTGGGCCATCAGCGCCGCGCGCCCGCGCAGATATGCCTCGGCGTTTACTTGCAGCGCGAAGCCTGCCGTCGCGACCGTCTTCCCGATGCGCACTGCGGTGAGCACGTCCTGTACCTTCTTGCGCTTGCTGGTATGCATGACGGGGCTCGAACTGGCCACGATCCGGATGCCGGTTCGCTGGCCAACCTGCTCGACGATCCACAGGCGCAGCTCGTCGTCCATCAAAAGCGGCCGCGGCGCGACGATCCAGGCGCGGTCCGGGAACCAGGTATTGAGCCACATCGCCTGCGCGAACAACGATTCGACAGTAGCGTCGGGCTCAGGCAAGAGCAGCGCCAGGCAACCGGGCATGCCGGCCAGGTGCGGCGCCTGGATGTTCTTGCCCTCGACGTCCGTCACCAGGGCGCTGTAGCTGCCCTTGGCCGCCCGCCGGCGCGCGAGCGTGATGCATTCGCAGAGGTTGCCCCATCCGCTTTTCGTTTGGGCCAGGAACACGATCCTGGCGTGCTTGTGACCGCTCTGCGTGGTGAGCTGCATCTCGCTGCCGCAGATGAAATGGATGTTGGCCTCGCGCGCTGCCAGGTGGCCGCGCACCACGCCCGAGACTGAGCATTCGTCTGTCAGGGCCAGGGCTGAGTACAGCTTGGCCGCCGCACGCTCGACCAGTTCCTCGGGCTGGGAGGCGCCCACAAGGAAGGTGAAGTTCGACCGGCAGTGGAGCTCGGCGAAGGGCGGCGGCTCGGTACTGTACATAAAACCAGTATCGCAGAGAGTCCCTGTCGCGGTTTTTGACCCGGATGGCGTCCTGCCTATGCCAATGTCGGGTTTTTTCGCCCCGATTGCTCGGGGTTCGCGCACTATGTGGCGTGGCCCAATCTCGGTGAAAACATTGCATGCCAGGCGTAAACCTCTGATAATGCCTTTTATGGCAAGTACTCCAACCTCAGATCCCGATGCGGTCGTGGATCGAGTCCAGCGACTCGGTCAGCGAATCCGTGCGGCGCGCACGCGCCGGCGGCTGCGGCGCGAAGACTTTGCGCAGCGTGCGGGCGTTTCCCGATCGACGATGGAAGCCATCGAGCGCGGAGAGCTGAGCACGGGAATCGGCGCATACGTCAAAGCGCTGTGGGCGCTCGGTCTCGACGAAGAGGTTGATCTCCTCGCGGATCCTGGATTGGACCGCGACGGCCTGGCGCTGGAACTCTCGACCCAGACCAAGCGGGTGCGCGTGGGAACGAAGGTCGACGATGACTTCTAAGCACAACCAGCCTCCGCCGAACCAGGCATACGTTTGGGTGTACCTCCCAGGCGACGTCCATCCAACTTTGTGCGGGCGATTCAACAATGAAAAGACCCCCGCCGGCGGCGTCGGCAAGTTCGTTTACGCCAAGTCCTATCTGGCCCTGACCCACGCGCGTCCGATCGATCCCGTGATGCTTCCGCTGCGGGCCGGCGAGCATCAGACGACCGCGCAGCTCGGGTTCTTTGGCGTGTTCGTCGACGCATCGCCCGACGATTGGGGCCGTGGGGTGATCGACCTGATGTACGGCAAGCCCGAATCGCCGGTCGGATACCTACTGCGCAGCCAGGGTGACCGGGTGGGGAATCTCGATTTCAGCGAAGCGCCAGACGTGCCACCAGTGCAACGCGGCCTTCCGGGGCGCGACGTGCTCAAGGCCGCGGTCGGTGTTCTTGCCGGGATAGAACGTGGACGCAAGGAGGACCCGTCGCTGGAGAACTGGGTCCGACCGAATACGGCGATGGGCGGAGCCAGACCAAAGCTGACTATCGCGGACGAAGCGTTCCAGTGGCTTGCGAAGTTTCCATCTCGCCACGATGACCCTGAAGTTTCGGTGGCTCGCCTCGAGCATGCGATGCACGCGCTCGCCAGGCGCTGCGGTATCGCTACGGTGGATTCGGAGATCGTCACGATCGACGGCGCCGAGCTCCTACTCGTGAAGCGATTCGACCGAACGGCCGTGAAGAGCGAGGACGGCGCCACAGCGTGGTGCCGCGACGCATTCGTCAGCGGACGGACGGTCCTCAGGTCCTCCGGTGTCAACGAGAACTCCTACACCGGAAGCTATCCCGGCCTGGCGCGCGATCTGACGCGGTGGAGCGCCAAGCCGCTCGCGGACAAGCACGAATTGTTCGGACGAATGGTGTTCAACTGCGTCGTGTCAAACACGGACGACCACGACCGCAACCACGGCTTCGTCGCCGATGAAATGGGCGTTGGATTCCGTTTGTCCGGTGCTTACGACATGGTCCCTCGGATTCCGACAACCCAGAGGCGCGTACAGGCAATGCGCGTGGGCGACGATGCCGAACCGACCCGCGACAACATCCTCAGCGAGTGCGCGAGCTTCGACCTGTCGCGAACACAGGCGGCCGAAATCCACGACAGAATCCAGGCGGCCGTTCGACAGAACTGGCGAGAATGCTTCGCCCAAAGCGGCCTGAGTGAGGCCGCGATCGAGAAGTTTTCCAGTTGCTTTCCGCCGTCACTGAAACAGGTCGTCAGCCGAGCGGCTCGCTCTGGCCTGGCAGATGCCGAGGAAGATGAAGGAAGACCACGAGAGGAGCGCACGAGCGGCGGTTGAGTGCTTGAGCGACCTTTCGCGAGAACTTCTGCACGCTCGACCTAGCGCGATCAGCATCGGAGATGACAGACTCGTCGGATCGAAGCTTTGAAGCTGGCCGAAGGCCCTGAAGGCCCGCTACTTGGAGCGGCGTGCGTTCTCCCCGCCGATTGCGCCTCAATGGTGTGTTCGGCGCCAGTTCCCACGGCGCCGATGGCCGCCGCCTCAGCTTCCTCAATTTTCCGTGTGCTGCACGACTCGAAATGAATGAACCCTTTGAAGCGACCGCTGCCCACCCGTACATGCTTAACCTCGAGCGCATCGTGCGCATGGCCCCTAACATGACGGATGAAGAGCGCGCAGCGCTGGCCGAATGGGCGGAGGAAGCCCTCGAAAGCGCGACCCCGATCGATACGGCCAGCTGGCCTGGTTGGCGCGCCGTGGTCAACCGCCTCTCTCACTAAGACAAGGAACAGCCCATGCCATTGAATGAACTCGCGGCGGCATGCTTCGCCGGCACGGTTGGAACGGTCCTATGGTCCATGTGGAAAGGACGGCAGAAGTTGGCCGTCATTCAGGTGCTCTTGGGCGGAGCCTGCACATTGGCTGTGCTGGCCCTCAGGTAGGGCGCCTGGCTACCTGAACTCTCTCGTCTCAAACTCCAACACCTCGCTCATGGCAGTGATCGTCTTGGGTCCGACGCAGGCGACAGCGCGCAGTTGCTCGGGCGTTGCCGAGAACACGCCCATGGCCGCGCCGCGCTGCGCCAGCATTTGCGTGAGGCCGCTGCGCGATTCGCGCGAATCAACGATCAGGCGAGGCATACGGGGATCCTATTGCGCAACGCCTTCTGGCCCGCTTGTTGGTTGAAGCTCTGCGATCCGCGCCTGAACGCGTTCCGAGATGGAATCGTCGACGCAGGGAAGGAAGGAACACAAGCCGCCCTTTTCGAGGACGCGCTCCATGACCTTCGGAAGCGCTTCCGCCAGCATCGCTTCAAGGCTGAAGCACGGGATCATCAGGCCGCCGGTAAACCCCCATGTGCCCCACATCACCAGGTATGGAGCGTCCAGCTCCTCCCAAGTCTTGAACCCTGAACTCTCGGTGCGAGCTTTGAGTTCTGGCAGTTTGCGCATCGCGCGAAGCACCCCGTTCGCCTTTGCCGATCGATCAAGAACAAAGGCGTAGTGCGGCGCTGCACCGCTGGCTACCATTTCGAGCAGGGGTGTGGACGCACTCATGGCTTCGGCCCCTCGATCGTCAATAGATCCTGTCCGCTTTGTTTCGCCCATGGCTTGCCCTTGGATTCGAGTTTCGCGCATTGTGCCTCTATCACGAGCCTGTTCCAAAGGGTGCGCCGCGGGGCCTCGCCTCAAAAGTCGCTTCGGACTAGACTCTTCCGCATGTGCTATTCCGCCCAGATCCGAGCCGAGTACAAGCAGTTCGTCCGCATGTTCGGCGGCGTCCTCAGCATCAGAGCCTTCTCGAAGCTCTACTTCGAGCGTCAGAGCGACCCGAAGATCAAGATCCCGAAGGCCGTCGACGACCTCTTCCTGAACCCGCAGACCGACGACGAACGCGAGATCAAGGCACTCATCGACGCCTTCAACGCCGAGCAGGCCTCGCTGCTCGAGCAGGATCTTTTCAAGCAACGCAAACGCCTGGCCGATGGCGAGCGGAGCCTGCTCGTCAAGACGACCAAGAAGGCCACCGACGACGTTCGTATCGCCACCGACAAGATCGAGAGGGCCCGCGGCAAGCTCGCAGACCTCAATCGCATTGAGCCCAAGGCGCGCGACGCCCGGATCTTCCCTGGCGTGTATGCGCCCGTGATGGTCTGGGAGGATGGTCAGCGCGTGGTCAAGCCCATGCGGTACCAGTGCCGGCCGGCGGGCAAGCCGGCCTTCTACGACACGAAATACCCCGGGACCTACAACGCCAGGCGGGACAATCTCGAAGGATTCTGGAAGGACCTGTACGGCTTCTCCCACGGCATCATGGTCGTGAACGCCTTCTTCGAAAACGTCGATCGCGATGGAAAGAACGTCGTACTCGAGTTCAGGCCGCAGCCGGAGCAGGACATGCTCGTGGCATGCCTTTGGTCACACTGGCGAGCGCCTGGACAGCCCGAGCTGCTGTCCTTCGCTGCGATCACTGACGAACCGCCGCCCGAGGTCGCAGCTGCGGGCCATGACCGTTGCATCGTCCCGATCAAGCCTGAGAACGTCGACGCCTGGCTGAAGCCAGATCGATCGAACCTGGCCGCCCAGTACGCGATCCTCGACGATCGCGCGCGGCCGTATTACGAGCATCGGCTGGCGGCGTAGATGGCTGCGGCCTGGAAGGTGGGGTCGACCGCCGAGCCGTCCGGCCTCCGACCATCACGAGGGGCACGATCTGCGGCAAACTACCCTCATGGATCTCGCCACGCTCATCACTCCCGACGGTTCTGCAGGTTCGGGATTCAATCTCATCGCGCCCTGAAGATGGAAGCCGAACTCCGACACCTGCTAGGGAAGGCGCGCGATGCCGCGCGCGGCGGCCGCGATGCCTGGGCGGTTCAGTCCACCGGCGAGAAGGTGGCGGTCGCATTGATCCTCAACCATGCCGACTGGCTCTCGGAGATCGACTACACATTGGCAGAGGCGATTGATCGCACCGGCCCGCAATGGCGCGAGCTGATCCCGATCGTCGCCCGGCAGCTGCGCAGCGAAGGTTTGATCTGACTGCGAGCAGCCTGCCTGCGGATGCGGCAGCCAAAGTCTGCGGCACCGGCGCTACAGTGGTCAGGCGCGCAGACCCGGGAAGCTCCCGCCCACCTGGTCGATAGGAGTGATCTGTGTCGCATCCAGTGCAATCAGGCTTCCGCTGCCAGCGGTCCAGCGTCCTCCATCAGGTTGGGGTACCGCAAGGCATCGAAGCCCGCGGAGCACAGGGCCTCCTTGAAGCCGAGGCCGAGGCGCGGGAAGCGGCAGCCGCGGGCGCTGACCACGAATGTCAATCACCTAGCGCTGCGCTCGCAATCTCCCCTAATATTGGAGCGATGACACGAGACCATGAGGAACAGCTCCTGGCGTTCAGCGCCGCTCAGAGCCTTCGCTTTCGCGAGGAGGATTGGATGCAGCTCGCGGCAACCGGCCCAGTCAGCCGTGAGGAGGTTGCGGCGGCGGCTCTTTTTCTTGCAGGAGGATACTGGTACGGTCACAAGGACGCGCTCTTCCGGGTCGCTGAGCGCCTGTATCCGCGATCGGTTGGCAAATTTTCCGAGCGCGCGAGGGCGGTCGAGTTCAACTGCAGCCGATTCGACCATATGCTGAAGACCAGGATCGCCCATGAATCACGCCACCCCTGAACTCGCAGCAGCACTGTCGACCATGCTCGACAGGATCGATGCGACGCTGCGCGAGAACTCTTATCAAGGCGAGCCGATCATCATGTACTTGGCAGGTGGGCTGGCCGTGAACTACTACTGCGGAAGCCGTGTTACTGCTGACGTGGACGCGAGCTTCTCGCGCCGGATGGCGCTTGATTACAACGACTTAGTCATCGATTTTGCTGACGCCATGGGGTCCCCTACTCAGCTGTACTTCGATACAACGTACTCTCCAACATTGGGTCCGATGCATGAGGACTATGAAACCGATTCTCAGGAGTGGGTTGGCATTGGTAACGAGCGGCGTCTGATCAAATTGAGGGTGCTTTCTCCGGTGGACGTAGCGGTTTCGAAACTCGGCCGTTTCGAAGGCAACGACCGAGGCGACATCCTCGACTTGGCCAAGCACGGCTACTTTACGGTGGACGAGTTCCGCCAGCGCGCCGAAGCGGCCGCGAGCTATTTCGTCGGCAATCTGCGCCGTCTGCAGACCACGATCGACATCGTGTGCAAAGACATTGAAGACCTGGAGCCCCCGCCGGCGGCAGCGCCCGGGACTACTTAGTTGAAGGCGCCTCCTCGAATCATGGCTACGTGTCGCCGGTTGATCTCGATAGCCGCCTGGTCGCCGTGCGACATGGCACTCAGCGACAGTTCGCTCGACTTCGTGAACCGGTGGCCGATTCTCACGCCGTAGGCCCGGGTGATCCAAGCGACCAGACCCTGGAAGTAGACGGCCTCGTCCAGATCGCGCCACTTCACGCCGGCGACGCCGCGGCTCCAGGGGAAGACGCCGGCGTAGACCCACACGCCGGCCTCATCAACGTAGAGCTTCACGCTTCGGATCATCAGCATCTGATACCCGAAGTACGCCACGACCAGTGCGCCGGCGCCGATGGCCACTCGCCAAGAGAAGATCTGGACGAGCAGCGGGACCGCTACCACCAGGATGAGAGAACAAGCGAGCACCGGCCCGACGTAGGCGAGCCAGGATTTTCGGCTCAGGATTGCGGCTTGGCCGCTCATTGCGATGCTGTTCTCTTCGCTCATCATTTCCTCAAGTGCTCTCGATGGGTTTGCGGGTGATGGTTCCAAACTCGAAGTGGTGCTGGGGGTACTTGGCCCGCCAGGCGGCCACCTCCTCCTCGAGGTCGAGCTGAGATGGGGGCTGGGGATCGCCGCGCTGCGCCGCCCGGATGGCACGGTAGGCGCCGGCAATCGCCACCGTCAGGCCCGGTGCATGGCTCGATGCACCGCCGGAGGTGCAGAGGCGAACTCCTTCCGTCGCGCGCCCATGGCGGTTGGCTACCTCAACCCAATCGCCATTGCCCCCCTGAAAGATCACCAGGGTGCGCAGTTCGTTGTGTGGCAGGTCCCGATCGTCCGTCAGGTAGACGGCGGACTCGCTCATCCCGGAAACCTCAGGACGATGCGACGGGGCGCCGAGTCATCCGGCTCAGGCTCGATCTGATCGTCGGGAGCCGCAATGCGCTCCGAGCGCCGCTGCGCCAGGAACGATAGAAGGCGCTCCTCTGCGCGATCGCGCGTGAGGTTGAACACCGGAACCTCGCGCTCGGAGGCCAAGCGGATCGCGGTCCCCGTGCCGCCGGTCTTCGAGTTGACGTCCGAAGCGCTTTCGGCGCCATCAGCCGTCCAGCAGAGGACGAACTCCGATGGTTCTTCAAGGCTGTGACCAAGGAGCTGGTGGCAGTTTCGCGCGTGTAGCGCGCGAGGACCGCGGGTGAGCATGGCCCATCGCGGGTGCAGCAGTGCGGCCATTTCGAATGCCTTTGGTGCAGGGAGGAACGTCGACTCCTCCGGGTTCGGCCGCCTGTTCTGAAACCCCGGCCAGGGCAGCCAAATCGCCTTGGTCCCGCCGGCCACGTCACAGCCCTCCTCACAGGCCAGGTCGGCCCCGTTGGCGCCGCCTGAGCGCAGTTCGTAGCCTTCGCGGGCAAGCATCGCTGCGAGGTCGCGCAGGCGCTGTAGCCCCTTGGGCGGCGTCGAGCGCGAGCCGATGCCTGAGTATGTGCGAGCGACCTTCATTCTTTGGAGTGGTAGAGCGTGGTGCCGCACTGGCTACACACGTGGGCCCGAAGGAAGGTCCGGTTCATGAGGCGCTGCACCGTCAGGCGCGGACTTCCACAACTGTGGCAATGCACTCGCCCATTCTTGAGGGCGTTGGGGTGCTCGCCTACGTACCACTGATAGTCGCGGCGGCGCTTCTTCATGAGCTTCAATCGATCTGAAATGATCCAAGCGATCAACAGAGCAAGCATGACCAAGGGGACGATGATGAACAGTTCTCGCATGAAGGCTCCTTCACACCGCGACCGGCGCCTTGATGGCGGCGTGGTGCTCGTAACCAACCACCTCGAAGTCCTCGAACTCGTACTCGAAGATCGAGGCGGGCTTGCGCTTGATCACCAGCGTCGAGAATGGGTACGGTTCGCGCGAGAGCTGCAGCGCCACCTGCTCCGCGTGGTTGCTGTACACGTGGCAGTCGCCCCCGGTCCAAACGAAGTCCCCGACGTCGAGGTCGCACTGGTGCGCCACCATGTGCGTGAGCAAGGCGTAGCTTGCGATATTGAAGGGGACGCCAAGGAACGAGTCCGCCGACCGTTGATACAGCTGGCAGCTGAGTTTGCCGCGTGCGCCGGGCGATTGTGCAGGCGAGACGTAGAACTGGAAAAGGGCGTGGCAAGGCATCAAGGCCATCTTCGACAGGTCAGCAACGTTCCAGGCGCTCACGATGATGCGGCGCGAGTCGGGGTTGCTCCTAAGCGTGTCGATCACCTGCTGGATCTGGTCGATGTGGCCGCCGTCCGGTGTGGGCCAGCTCCGCCACTGCACGCCGTACACCGGGCCAAGCTCCCCATCCTCCCGCGCCCATTCGTCCCAGATGGTGACGCCGCGCTCCTTCAGCCAGTTGTTGTTGCTCGAACCGGTCAGGAACCACAGCAGTTCCTGGATGATTGACCGCATGTGCACCTTCTTTGTCGTGACGAGCGGGAACCCTTTCGCGTGAGATCGAACCGCATCTGATAACCGAACACACTCTTCGTGCCGGTACCGGTGCGATCGCTCTTGTGCACGCCATGCGCGTCGACGTGGCGAAGGTAGTCTTCGTATTGGGTCTGGATGGGGTTCATCGTCCTGTTCTCAGTGGTGCAATGGGTAAGGAGGTTGGAGACGCGCGCGGCTTCAGCGCGCGAAAGCAGGCATCTTGAGCGGTGCAGACGTTGGGGGCTGGCGGCGGGCTCCAATGCGATGGCTCCCGGCCTCGGCCTGGTTCAAGCGAGCCCTGATGGCCACCAGGACGCGATCCCGCTGCCCCGTATCGAGGTGTCGGTCTGCGACCCCCACGAACGACAGGGCCTGCTGGATCGCTTCGCTGCAGTCCGCGGAATCGAGGTCGGCAAACGAAACGAGGTCGAGGTCGCTCAGCCTGGCGTACTGCCTGGTGAGTGCGTTGCGAACTGCCGAGGGCTTCTCGCTCGGCAAACCATCGAGCGCCGTTCGTTGCGCTCGCAATGCCTTGAGAGGGCTCAGATAGATCTTGGTCGCGCCAATCCATGCGATCAGAGCTTCCGAGATCGGAGTCGAAGGTAGGGTTGATGTCGGAGCGACATCGCCATCCTTCGCGATTGCGGCGGCGGTCGCTGGTTGCCGTCCGGGAGTGCTCGCGGCGGCGGCGACAGGCTCGGAACTGCAGGTCGCCTGTCGCTCGGTGCGCAGCCAAGCCGGGGCGCGCGCGCGCTTGAAGCGCACCGTCTGCCAGTACAAGCGGGCCCGCGCGCGGACGTCGTCCAGGTGGTAGTGCCAACCGCTCGCTTCGGACACGCGCCGGACATCACCTGCCTCGCCCCACCGTATGAGCGTGGTTGTCGAAACACCGGCCAGTGCCGCCGCCGCGGAGAGGCGCGCCCAATCGTCGCCGAGTCGCACGCGCTTGGTCGGTTGGAACTGGACCTCGCGCAAACGCTCCAGCGACGGCGGGGTGAGATAGAGCCGCTCGTCCCACTTGTTGCGCTTGACTGTGATCGTGCCGTCGGCGATGCAGGCGGTGATGCACTCGGCCGTCGACCCTAGCGCCTCGGCGGCCTCCTCGACGGTGAGCCCTTGGCGACTCTGGGAACGCTTGATCACCGCCTGCAAGGTGGCAAGGGGAATTCCTTTGGCGCCGCGCCAGTTCACACCCTTGAGGAGCGCTCGCAGCTGAGGCACTGTCAGCCGCGCGCGCGCCGCCGCTTGTTCTTCCGAGAAGCCGAGCTTCTCGCGCAGCTGAGCACACTGGTGTCGTGACACATAGAGAATCCCGCGCATGGCTCCGTCCGTGCCGATCTTGTTTTTGAGCACCCCCCGATCGACAAAGTCGTCTAGCTCAGCCTGCGTGAAAAGGTACTGCTTCATCGCGGTCTCGATGGAGACCCATGACTTCTCGTTGTCTCCAGTGGGGCATTTGCGGGCGATCCACCGAGTGGCGTCAGTGCGTGTGATGTAGGTTGTGCGGCCGACCTTCGTCGTAGCCAGCATCCCATTGGCGATCGACCGCCGCACCGATTGCTCCGTGCGGCCGGCCTGTTGAGCAGCTTCTGCGATGGTCAGGCCCGGGTTCCAGACCATTGTCAGATGCCGCTTTGCGCCATGGTCGAGTGCGGGATAGCGAGCGACGTAGTCTTCGAAGTTCCTCGGTGGGCCGTCCTGGCCCCAGATCTGCGCGCATGCCGCGCAGCCCTTGGGGTGCTGGCGCTTCTGCCAGAGACGGAAGGTCACCTTGAGGTTGTCCAGCAGCGGCTTCCCGTGCCAAGGCATCGGCCGGCCCGCGCGGCGATCCGCCAACAGCTGCTCTGCAACTTCCTCGGGCACGTACCAACTGCCGAACTGCGTCGTGCGCAAATTCTTGGTGCCGTAGGGCTTCACCTGCACGGCGCGAGGCACATAGCCCATCCGAGAAAATTCACTCAATTTATCGCTGGCGATATTGAGGGGACCCTTCAATGTGCTCAGCTGCACATAGCCTTCCGGTGGTGCCGAGATCTTTTCCTTCCATTCCGTCCAGGCCTTGTGCGGGATGACCAAGTGGCGACCGACTTGCCGCGCCTTCAGAAGGCCGTTCCGAACGGCTTGGTGCACCAGGTTGTACGACCCCACCTCACGGCCGGCCTCAGCGACTGAGATTCCGCCGAGCACGTCGGAGAAAGTCAGACCCATGCGTGCGACCTGGTTCTGCACAGCCATGCGGTCTCGTGTCGCCGTGGGATCGCCGGTGATCTGCCGCAGGCGCGTTGTGAGGATCCCGGCGATGTCGACCGGGCCCATCTGGCCGACAAGTGTGGCCAGCATCGCCACCTCGGGCGGCAACCATTCGTAGGATCGCCTGCGCCCATAGAACGCCGGCGCGCGCCACTCAGCATCCGTGGGCGGGCGGCCATGCCACAACTCGAACAGTTCTTCAAACCCGTTCTTCCCCCCGCGCGCTGCACGCCCGCCAGTGCCGCCGAGCGCCTGCTTCACGCCTTCAATCTCCGCGACCGTGCGGCCCAGGACCTGTGCCAGGTCCCGATTCAGCGCTCCCGAACCGTGGATCAGCACGAAGCGCTGCCATGCCAACTGCTCGTCTGCGGTCGAATCGCCACCTCGTGGCGTCCCCTGCAGGTCCAAGCCCAGACCGACCTCGTTCTTGGCCACCGTCAGCGAGCCTCGAGCTCGTCTTGCAGCGCCGATTGACCCGCCAGCATCTGCTTCTGTGACAGCCCCGCCACCTTGCCCAGTAGAGTCATCACGGGGTCGGTCAAGGCCTGCAGTCGCTCCTTGGGGATGCTGCGCATCGCCCGGTCCCACTGGCTGAAGGTCGCAGGCAGCGCGCGCTTGACGGCCTTGGCCGCTGGGGCCACGCGCTTGAGGGCCTCGGCCATCGGCGTTCTGACCTTCTCGATGCCTCGACGGCTGATGCAGAAGAACTCGCCGGGCGCCAATGCGCTCAGATCGCCGAAGTCGATGCCGGAGGCCTTGAACTGCGGCGCCAGCGCCGACCACGCGGCGGCGTCTTCCTGGCACCCGATGAACGTGAGGTTCTTGTTGGCGAAGATCAGGCGATGTACGCTTCCGGTGTAACGCAGAGCCGTGACGTACAGGTCAAGTGCACGCTTGCGGCCCCGGCCGACGAACTCGTTGATGATGTCCGCCGCTTCGCCGATGCTCTCCGACCGCTTGCGCGACGCACTGAAGAGCTGGCCTTCGTCGATGACAACGAACAACGGCTTCCGGATTCGGTCGGCTACATCCAGGACGACTCGGCCATAGGGCACGAACTCGGCGGCGTTGGCCGCCCTGACCACGACGATTCTCCGATCCCGATTCTCCAGGCATTCCCGCAGTTCTTCCTCGTCCTTCACCGCGTCGCCATACATCAGCTCCATCTCTCTTTCCGGATCGAAGACGACTGTCACCCAGCCCTGATCGGCGAGCTGTTCGCCGATCAGTTGCCCGATGTTGGTCTTTCCGCAGCCGCGGGGGCCTACGCCCACCGCAAGGAGACCGGTCGTTGCGTACTCCGACAGGTCGAGCGCCTGCCCGCCGAGCTTGAGCACGGCGTGCATCATCTCGTCGCGCCGGATCACTGGGTGCTTCGTTTCGAGTGCCATCGCTTCAGTCCTCCTTCGCGCCGAGAACAATGTCCTTGAGCTCGACCACCTGCTTGGCATTGAGCTGGAAGACCACGGCGAAGTCGTTGATCACCTGCTCGTTGATCTGGTCCAGCACACCGGCGCGGCGGGCCTGGGCCAGCAACTTGCGCACGCTGGGCCAGTCACGGCCCAACGACGCGGGATTGCCGGCACCATGAACCTCCTGAATAGCCATGTTGAGCTGCTCCAGGGTGTACGGGCTGTCGTCGCTTCCAAGATCACAAGCCAGGCGTTCGTTCAGGATGTCGAGCAACTTCGGCGCGGACATGAATGCGCCGATCCTCCGGATGAGGGAGAGGTCAGCTTCGCTGAAGGCCCTTGGCGGCACCGGCACCTTCTCGCCCGTCACCGCCGCGACCATGCTTGCGAAGGGTTGAGTGGCGTTTGCAGTGTTCAAGGTGCCTGACACGGGCGCTAGTTCCTGGGCTTCGGGATTGGTCTTGCATGACGCGCACAGGCCCGCGGCGATGTCGTCACCGTCTTCGCTTTTGAGTGAGAAGTGACAGAGACGACACTTCTGCCCGGCTCGGCGCGAGGTGGCCTGTGGCGGAAGAAAGTGATGGCCACTGGTTGCGGCCAAGGCCTGGGGGTGAATGTGGTTCATTTGCCGGTGCGTTTCCGTTTTGCGATTCATGATGGCATCGCAATGCATGATCGCGATAGGTCGACGCGCGCGATGCGGTCAGGATTCCTCGACTCGATGCGAAGCCGGCTTGGTGCTTCTTCCGGACCTGAGCGGGCCGCTGGAATCGGGTGCCGCACGGAGCTCGGCGCGGACCTCCATCCATAGCTTCCCGAGCATGTTCTGTCCGTCGCGGTTCGGGCCCCACCCCCAGTAGTCGTCACGCCAGGAGTCTTCGACCAGCACGCGATCGCCAGTGGCGAGCAGCTTGCGCCGAACGTACTCGTGCTGGTTGGCTTTCGCCCGCAGGATGTTCCGCATGATCCCGACCTTCACGCTGTCCCAGTCCGCCCGACGACGCTCCTTGTTGAGCTCTGCGATCTTGAATGCGTCGTGAGCGGAGAACGCCTCGGCGATCGCACTGCGGATCTGGGGCCAGTTGGGGAACTTCTCGCTGTGATACGCCGCTTCCGACGTGTCGTAGCGTCCACCCTTCCATTCCAACGAAAAGGCGCTGAAGTTCGAGAGGACGTAGAAGTCCTGCTCGTAGAAGAACACGTGCGTGGGCGTGTCAAGCTTGTGATACTCGCCGGGCTCCTGAAGATCAGCATGCGATCGCGCTCGCGGAGCATCGGGGTTATGGCCGCCGGCGCTGGAGCGCGCAGCGAGCCAGGTAAGTGCCGTATCCGCGTCCTGTTGCAAGGGCTCCCCGGCGCCGTCTTCCCACGGGCCGTGATGGCCACTGCTCGAGCGCTGGGCCATCTCCTGCATGACAGCCAGGATCCGGCGAGGAAAGTCGGATCGGGCGACCTGCGCGGCGAGGGCGTGCATCAAAGCCTTGTGACAAGCGTTCCACCCATCGCGATAGTCGGGCTGTACATGTGAGGCACTTGGGTGGAACGGCTCGGGCAGCCGTACGTGTTGGTCGCTCGTCTGGATCATGCCGCGCTCCCTTCGGCCTCAGCTGCCTCTGGCACCTCGCCTTCGCTATCCCTCACTGCCGTCGTTGCGCTCACCAGGCGCTGCCCGGCGTCCATGTTCATCAGGATGACCCCGGAGGCGGCTCGGCCGGTTTCACGGATGTCCTTGACCGCGACTCGGTTGCTGACGCCATTCGACGCCAGCATGATCAGATCCTGCGCTTCGGTCACGCCCATCGCAGTGACCAGCATGCCCGTCTTGCTGTTCGCCTTGAAAGCGATCACGCCGCCTCCGGCGCGGCCCTGGACCGGGAACTCATCGACCGGTGTGCGCTTTCCAACGCCGTTCTTGCCGACGCACAGCAGATGCAGGCTCTTGGAGCCACCGTCCGGAACGATCGCAGCGCCGACCAGCGACTCGCCCTCGTCCAGCTTGATGCCACGAACGCCGCCGGCGGTGCGGCCCATGACGCGGACGTCGGACGCTTCGAAGCGTATGGCCTTGCCCGAATCGGACACCAGCATCACATCGTCCCTGTCCCGGACAGCGAAGGCGCCGATCAGAACGTCGCCGTCGTCCAGGCCGACGCCCTTCACGCCGCCCTTTCGGGTCGCGCCGTCGTAGTCCTCGATTGAGGTGCGCTTGACCTGGCCGCTGCGCGTCACGGTCAGCACGGTGGTCTCAGGGTCCTTCTCGGGCAGCGCCAGCACGGCAGAGATCTCTTCGTCCAGGCCGTCGATCACGTTGCGGATGTGGCGACCTTTGGTGGTCAGGGTTCCTTCGGGGATGCGGTAGGCCTTGATCCCGTAGACCTGGCCGCTCTTGGCGAACACCATCAGGCTGTCATGGCTGTGGCTTTGGCGAAGGAACGAAATGCTGTCGTCGTCGCCCAGCGCCATCGCGGTCTTGCCGCGCGTGCCGCGGTTCTGGCTGCGCAGCGCATTCGCTGGAAGGCGCTTCACGTAGCCGCCCTGAGTCATCGTGATGAGGACGTCCTCGCGCGGGATCAGATCCTCGCGTGTGATGTCAGAGATGCCGACGCCGATTTCTGTGCGGCGGTCCGCGCCGAAGCGGTTCGAGATGTCGCTCAGTTCCTCGCGGATAACGCCCCGGATGCGCTCGGGGCTCTCGATGATCTCCGTCAGAGCGGCGATTTTCGAAACGACTTCGGCATGCTCCGCGCGGATGCCCTCGAGCTCCATGCCGGTAAGCTTCTGCAGGCGAAGGTCGAGGATGGCCTGAGCTTGCAGCTCATCGACGGATAGCAGCGCCATGAGGCCGCTCTTGGCCGAAGCCGGGTTCTCCGCAGCGCGGATGAGGGCGATGACCTGGTCGAGCATGCCGAGCGCGGCCATGTACGCCTCTAGGATGTGGAGCCGCGCCAGCGCCTGCTTGCGCTCGTAGACGTGCCGGGCTAGAACTACCTCTTCGCGGAACGCGATCCACTTCAGGATGATGTCCTTCAGGCCCAGCTGCTTCGGCCGGCCGCCGTCGAGCACGACGCAGTTGTAGGAAATGGCGACTTCCAGCTCGGTCTTGGACGCGAGGTCAGCGAAGACAGCGTCCGTCGACTCGTCCTTTCGCAGCGCAATCCATACGCGGATGCCATCCTTGTTGCTCTCGTCGCGCAGGTCGACGATGCCTTCGATCTTCTTTTCGCGGACAAGGTCGGCGATGGTGGCTACCAGGCGAGCCTTGTTCACCTGGTATGGCAGCTCGTCGATGACGATGGCCTTGGAGCCGCGCCCACGGTCTTCTTCGTGCCAGCGCGAGCGGATCTTGATTCGCCCCGTGCCGTTCTCGACCGCCTGGGCGAATCCGTCCAGGCCGTGCACGATGGCCGCCGTCGGGAAATCAGGGGCCTGCAGGACGGCCACCACTTCGGCGGTCGTGGCGTCGGGGCGATCAAGCAGCATGAGCGCGGTCGAGCAGACCGCCCGGAGGTTGTGCGGGGGCATGCGTGAGGCCATGCCGACGGCAATACCCTCGACGCCGTTTACCAGCAGGTTCGGGAACGGCGCGGTCAGGACCGAGGGCTCCTTCTCCGACCCGTCGTAGTTCGGGTTCCACGAGATCGTCTCTTTGTGGAGGTCGTGGAAGAACTCGCCGGAGATCTTCGTGAGGCGGGCTTCGGTGTACCGCATGGCGGCTGGCATGTCGCCGTCGATCGAGCCGTAGTTGCCTTGACCGTCGACAAGTACTTGGCTCATCGAGAACGGTTGCGCCATCCGGACCATGGCCGAGTAGACCGATTGATCGCCATGGGGATGGTACTTACCGATCACGTCGCCGACCGTACGGGCGGACTTGCGGTAAGCCTTGTTGGCGGTGTTGCCGGAATCGTGCATTGCGAAGAGGATGCGGCGATGCACCGGCTTCAAGCCGTCGCGAACGTCGGGGAGCGCGCGGTCGGTGATGACGGACATGGCGTAGTCGATGAAGCTTTGCTCCATCAAGGGCTGCACGAACTGGGGAATCAGGGTGGTCATGGTCAGGAAGGAGGTTGAACTGGGTCGGGCGGTCAGACGTCGAGCTGGGCGTAGGTGGCGCGCTCTTCGATGAACGCTCGGCGAGGAGGGACCTCGTTGCCCATCAGGAGCTCAAACACCTGGTCCTCGATCTCGCCGACCTGTCCGCCGGCGGCAACGGGTGCGGTGTCGTCACCTTCGGCGCCCTGTGAGCCGAGGACGATTTCGGTGCCGTTCGAGGCAGGCGCGTACTGCAGCTGCATGAGCGTGCGGGTACTCGGATCCATTGTTGTGGTCCAAAGCTGCTCAGCCGACATTTCTCCGAGGCCCTTGAAGCGCTGCACCTCGTACCCGTCGCGGCCGCCGTGCGAAGCAAAGAAGGCTTCGAGCGCGGCATCGTCGCGGATCCAGATCGGTTCGCCCTTGCCTTTGCGCACGCGATAGAGCGGCGGCATGGCCACGTAGATGTGCCCATTGGCGATCAGGCCCGGCATGTACTTGTGGATGAGGGTCAGCAGCAGCGTGACGATATGCGCGCCGTCGACGTCCGCGTCGGTCATCAGGATCAGCTTGTGATAGCGCAGCTTCGAAAGGTCGAACGCGCTGGCCGCGCCACAGCCGAAGGCCTGCACGATGTTGTCGATTTCCTCGGACTTGAGGCCCTTGGCGACGTCATCGAGGCGCAGGACGTTCAGCGGCTTGCCCTTGAGCGCGAGGATCGCCTGCGTCTTGCGGTCGCGGCCCTGTTTGGCAGAGCCGCCGGCGGAGTCGCCTTCGACCAGGTACAACTCGCAGAGCGCAGGGTCGGTTTCCTGACAGTCAGCCAGCTTCCCGGGGAGCGTGCCCACGGAGAGCGGGTTCTTGCGTTCGACCTGGTCACGAGCTTTGTCGGCCGCGGCGCGTGCCCGGGCGGCGCGGTCCGCGCGCATGATCGCGGCTTTGGCTTCCTTCGGGTTCTCCTCGAAGAACTTCATGAGGAGCTGATAGGTCACCGTGGACACGGCGCCATTGCATTCCGTGTTCGCCAGCTTGTCCTTCGTCTGGCCCGAGAAGCGGGGTTCCGTGAGGCGAACCGAAATTGCAGCGGTCAACCCTTCGCGCACGTCTTCCGCGATGAACGCTTCTTTCGTGAGCTTGTTGTCGTCAGCGTACTTGTTGTACGCCCGAAGCAGCGCGGAGCGAAAGCCCGCGTCGTGACTACCTCCATTCGGTGTGGTGACGCCGTTGGCGAACGACACGATGGTGCTGGCGCGCTCTGCATGCACACGGAACGCGAGCATGACTTCGACTTCGCCCGCGTTCGTGGCGATCTTCTGGTGCGAAGAGAGGGTCTGGAGGACAGGTGGGTTGTGGTTCGTGCTGACCACGTCCAGGATCTCCGCGAAGGACTCTGCCTTCCATTCGGAGGCGAGGCCGGTGCGCTCGTCGTTGTAGACGATCTGGAGGCCGGGATTCAGGTGGGCGCGCGTGGAGAGCGACTGGGTGATGATGCTGTGCTCATAGGTCAGCTCGCCCTCACCCTCTTCCGCCTTGAAGATGGTCAGGTCGGGCCAGAAGCGGATTGTGGTGCCGCGATTGGCCGAGCTGCCGGTGCGCTTGAGCTTCTCCACCGGCTTGCCGCCGTTCTCGAACGCCTGGAAGTACTGGCCCCCGTCGCGCTCGATGGTCATCTCGAAGCGGGTCGAGAGGGCATTCACCACGGACGCACCGACGCCGTGCAGGCCGCCGCTGGTCTTGTAAGCGCTTTCGCCTGTTTCGTTCTCGAATTTCCCGCCCGCATGGAGCACGGTCATGACCACGGTTGCGGTGGCGATCTTCTCTTCAGGGTGAATGTCGACGGGGATGCCGCGACCGTTGTCCTTCACCGAGACGGAGCCGTCCGTGTGGACACGAACTTCGATGCGATCGCAGTTGCCGCCGAGCGCCTCATCGATCGAGTTGTCGAGGATTTCCCACACCATGTGGTGGAAGCCCTTCTTGCCCGTGTCGCCGATGTACATGCCAGGGCGCTTGCGTACCGCTTCCAACCCGCGCAGGACCTTGATCTGATTGCCGTCGTAGGCGGCTGGGGTGCTCGACATCTAAACCTTTCGTTTGGGGTGCACGTTGACTCGTGCGGATGATCGATGGTATTTTATCGTCCGCACCATAATACAAACGCGAAATAAAAATGCGCAAGGTATCTGCTTCAGAATCTGAGAACACCATGAGAAGAACACACTCAACTCGGGGCAGGGCCCGAGCGATTTCCTGGAGCGGGGTGGCCGAGTTTCTGCAAGGGATCGGCATCCCGTGCGACGAGTTGCCAGGCGCAGCTGGCTTCATCTCCGGCGTCTGCGTGAGGGATGGTGGCCTCCTCTTGGCACACTGGACTCAGCCGGCGCAAGGACCAGAAGAGTGCGAGCTCGAATCCGTAGCGAAAAGGGAACGCGGATGCGCCTGATCCGATCTGCCCGCGCGACGGTGCTGTGCCTGGCCGCCGGCCTCCGATTCGCCGCTGCCTCTGCGGGGGAGGCGCCAGCGCCGCCGACGAACGAGGACGCCCAGGCAGCCTATGCCCGCTTTGCTACCGCGTTTGTGGGCCGTCTGATCGCCGCAGGCCTACCCGGCACGCTCAGCGGAGACAAGGTCGCGGAGATCAATGAGTTCGCGCATCGCCAGGCGCTGCGTGGCTGCGACGAGCGGCAAGCGCCCGAACCGGACCCCTTCGCACAGGCCGATGTTCCGCCGCCGCCGGTCGTCTTCAACTGCACCTGGGAATCCGGAGAGCGCATCAGCCTCACGCGCGTCGCGAACACGGGTTCTTGGGTGGTCAGCGGCGACGCGGCGGCCGCGGCAGGCACCGGGATACTTCTGGTGGGGTCGAAGCAGGAGGCGCCGCTGGTCGTGGCGATTCCAACGGCGCCGATCAAGTCCCAAGTCGAAGAGGTAGCTCCTGCAGCGCCGACAGCGGTGGCCGCAGCCGCTCCCCCTATCGTCTACTCCGGCGCGAATCTGAAGGCGATGCCGAGCCCGTTCGTGCCGCCGGTGCGCGCAGAGCCGGTGCGCAGCGGCGGCCTGACGCCGGCGTCGCTCAGCCCCATGCCAACACCGTTTGCCAACGGGACCAGGTAACGACCTTCGACAACCGCTTCCCGTTGAGCCCTCAGCTGTTCGTTGTATCGTTGGGTGTCAGGGTCCGACGCACGTTCCCATAGCGCACCTGAAACTCTTGGAACCTTGGATCTTCAATTCCAGCCCGGGCTGCCAATGCCACGCCCAGCACCCAGATGTTGGGCTGCGGCTGGATGGCCGCATACGCTGACAGATCAACGCCGAGAACTGTCCCTGCCTCGGGGCCGAGGCCGTGCGAGGTGGCCACGCCGTAGACGAGGCGTGTCCGCTCGCCGCTTGCCAAATCGGTCGATGCGAACACCGGCCCCCCAACAAGTTCACCGGCACCATCTGGCATGCACACCGCCACGTCGAAGATCTTGCCGTCGACCTCGAGCCAAGAGTGATCGAACGCCACCCTTCCAATCCCTACTTCCCCAATGTACAAGGTCGAGTTCACACCAAGCTCGGCAAGCACCATGTGGAGGATGGCAGACGCGGAATGGCAGGCACCGCAATACCTCTCCTTGACCACGTACTTCAGCAACTCGCCGTAGGCTCGCACGATGGCATCCCCCTGCGGCAGCGATCTCGCGAGGTCCTTCGCACGGTGAAGCGCTGTAAGGGCGTAGGCGTTTCTCTGAGATGGCGTTAGCCGCCGGGGGTCGTTTGCTCTGGACATTCTTCCTTCTTCCTAAACCTGGTCGTGCGCTCCGAAGCGTACAGCCTTCCGCCAGCGTGAAACAGGCGCATTCGGGGCCCGCGCGAGTTGCGCCGTCCGAAGCAACGACCGCGGGACCTACGCCGGCGCCTTTCGGCGCGGCGCGTTGCGGGTATCGCCTCGGCCTACCTGGAGGGAGCTGAGCGTGGGAGTCGCTTGTCCGAGTGTCGGAGTGCCGTGTCTGATGAAGGGTGAACGATGAGTTCGATGATCCAGCCCGCCGCCACAAGCACGGCGAGGCCGCCAAGGATGATGATTGCTGAAGTCATGGCCTGCTCCGAAGTCGACCGAGCCGCTACTTTCCACCCACCGCGGTCGTGAGTAAATCCTCCAGATGGTGGGCGTTGCGTTCTTGCACATGGCCTGGCCGCGCAGGCCGCGCCATCATCAACGGATAGATCCCACTGCGGCTGATCCGAGCTCCGATCTGCTGGTACCGATTGACCCTGCGCCCGGCCCCACGCAACACGCGCTCGAAGTGACCCACCCGGTCCCCCATGACCTCCGCGCCGTCGCGCAGCAGCGGGTTTAGGAGGATAGGCCACGCCGGCGAGCCCCAGCTCGCCAGCGCGGCCAGGTCGCCCTCGGAGTCGTTCAAGCCGTTCTGCAGCACCACATTGAGCTCGACACTCGCGAATCGACCCTGATTGAACTGGAGCGCGGCCAGGACCGCGGTCAGCGGCGAGCTGTGTCGAACCAGGCGGTCGCGCACGGCCTCTCGCGCGGCATGGAGCGAGAACTGCAGCCTGGTCGGGATCGGCTGGTCGGGATCGGGCCGCCGTCGAGCTTGGCCAGCACGCGATCAGCTCCCAGGCCCGAGAAGCAGTACCGCACGGAGTTGAAGTACGAGCTCATGCCCGGCAGCGCTTGGCACACGGCGGCGGCCTGGCGCCAGTTCAGCGCCGGCGCGCCCTCTCCGGTGAAAGAAAGCTCGATCGTGCGGTCGTCGCTGCCCAGCCCCTCGGGCAGGTTCCTCCCTTGTTGTACTCGGAATGCGGCTGATCCCAGCGTGAGGGTCAAGGACATCCCATGAGACACATCCTCAGCTCGCTGATGCACTCCTGGGGCCGGGGCCCGCCGGCGGTTGCAACACTGCGCATGCACATGTCGCGCTGCGTGCGACAGTCCTGGACGCAAGCCGGGACAGGCGGCGATGGCGGGCCACTCGAGACGGGAACGGGAAACAGCCGAATGCCTCCCAGTTCCGCGACCACGGCACTGATTGGGCTGAAGGTAGAAGTGAGGCCCATGCCGCCCCAGAGGATGCCTACAAGCGTGCCGTTCACTGGCGACGATCCGCTAGGGGTGCTTGCCGGGACCGCGACTACCGGAGAGCCACTATCCCCAGGCGCCGAGCCGTTGCCGAACTCGCTCTGGCAGAGCACTACAAAGCTCGAGCCGCTCTGTCCGACGTCCACACAAGTGCGCACGATCAGGCCGCCGGTCCAGCCGCTGGTGCGCCCTACTTTGGAGACGAAGGTGCCCAGAAGTGGCGCAGCGCTTGCGCCAGTAAGCGTGATTCGCGCGGTCGGCGAGCCCATGGCGATGCTGCAGGGGAACCCGCTCGAGCAGAGCGTTGTCGGTCGCGCGACGGAACCCAGTATGCCGTTCTGATTCCCGATGTCGATGACAGCGAACGCAGCGTCGCTCCTACGGCAGAGCGACCCCGACGGGCATCCCGCCAAGGATGCAGTCCAGGCCGGGTCGGTGCTCTCGTGAGCGACGTAGTCCAAGCTGAAGGGTACTCTGCCGTTCTGGTAGTAATTCGTCTGCTCGGTCCCGCCTTGAACACGCGTGCAATGGGAGTTTGTGATGAATCCCGTTGCGCCGCCGCGATCCGCTACGACTCCTAACGTGCATAGGCCGGAGAAGCCGAGAAATGCCAAAGGCCCGGCGTCATTCTTGAGTTGGATCCCACCCACCATTGGCCGAAACTGATCAGTGAGGTCGGCGTAGCGATCCCGGTATGGTGAAACGACGATCTGCCACGCGTCTGGAGGGAGTCCTACTGCGCCTGCGAACTCCAGCACCTTCGAGCGCGCTTCTGGCTTCGCAATGCCGACCGTTACGACCCCCGCTCTCTCGTCTGCGTCGAGGAAGGTAACGTCCGGAAGCGCGAGTACGTCGCGCATGCCGGACTTGAAGGCCAACAGATCTGACCAGGTGTAGCGTGTATTTGATCTTTCGAGCAGGACGCGCCTTTGTTGCACTTCGCCGGGCGCAAGCAGGCCGACGCTATCGATTGCAGCCACGACCTGGTTGAGTGGTACGGTGTCTGCCGCCGTGCCGGCCAACTTCACATGGACCACCTCCTCCGCATCGACGTAGATGCCAGCGAAGCCAGGGATCCTCAACCCGATGCGCGCAAACGTGTTGTCCAGCGAGCCCGGCTCGGCCGCGATTCCGTCCATCTCCGGCAAGTCCTGCGAAGGGCGCGACGCACACGCGGCTAGGAAGACCGCGAGAACCATCGAAGACGCGAGCATGTGGTTTAGTGAGAAGCGTTTCATGGCAGAAGTCCTCCGTGACGTTCAGTCAATCCTTGGAGTTCAAACGCTTGGCATGCTTGGCAAGCCCAACGGAAGGCGGAGGATGTGCTCTGTCCGTCTGGACCGCAACCCTACTTGTGATGAGCATGCAGGCCGTGGGTGGAGTACGTTCCGCGAAGTTTGCACATGCGTGCCGTGGTGCCGTGGTGGAGTTTTCGCCGCCGCACGCTGCGCCGGACGCTATCGACGCTCTGAAGACCTATGACCAAGGCAAGGAGATGGCGCGCCAGCCGAACTCGCCGCCAACACGGGTGTACTTCTGTGACCCGCACAGTCCATGGCAGCGCGGCACCTGAGAAGACACCAATGGGGGAATCGTCCTTTCCGTGTTTGATACGGTTTGCTCCGACACCCGACACCCGACACCCGAGAGCCTTTGCTGGCGCGGGTTTTGGCACGTCGGCGCAGGGTCTGGAACGCTCCCCCAAGGTGGCCGACGACGGCGATGTACTGTCAGCCTATCGGTCGGTTGTCAAGTCCGCCGATGTCTATCGCTTCGTGGATGCGTTTGCAAGCGGTCCCGGCGGGCAGGACCTTCAACGCATCTGCCTTGCGCGTGCCGCCTGGTATCGGACCCCATAGCCCACATCGGCGTCTCCTTGCTCGGCGCCGCGCTGTTCGCTCCTTGACCGAGTCACGTTGCGCTCGGCCCATGCTAGCGCCTCGTTCCAGGCAGCACCGGCGTTGCCTCCCGCGCCTACACATTGACCACTTGGCAGCAGCACGCCGAAGTACCAGCGGCCATCCCTGAACCTGCGAGAGCACATGGTGCGCGCGGGCAGAAGCTTCATTGCGGCAGCTTTAGCGGAGCCGGGCACGCGCGGCGGCTGTTGATGCGAACCACGCGCCCCGCCCTTCTCTGCTTCGGCGGCCTGTCCGGGCACCAGCAGCGCGCGGTATGCCGTGATCAGCTGCATCACTCGCTCATCTCCGCCCTGGCGCCTGTCCTCCCATCGACTGCGTTCATAGTGGTCCCAGTCAGCGGGCACGCCCGTGGCGCTCTGTGTCGAGCAGGCATAACGCGTGGGGCTTCCGCCTCCGACCGCCGCGACCTCCAATGAAGCGCCGCATACGCGGCATGGCGGAACCACCGTGGGCTCGTAGCGCTTGGTCAGCTCGAGCAGTAGCGACGCATCGATCTCGTTCGCGCTCATTCGGTCGGCTCCGTGCCGGTCAGCACCAGTACCTTGTCTTCGAAGCGGCCTTCGTTCTTCGCGAACCCCTTCTTGGAAAGAGCGAGCGCGGCAGCGGTGCAGTTCTTCATGTTGTCCGCACGAAAGTAGTAGCCCCCAGTCGCTCGGGTCCACGCCATGTGCACGACGACGCCGGCCTTCATGGCGTCGAACAGTTCCTGCTGGGTCTTCGACAGCTTCATGCGCGCGGTGCCTCGCGGTGCGTTTCGTCCTGGTCGCCGGGATCACCCGTGCCGACTGCTGCAGCAGCTCGCTGGGCGGCGCCGAGCCGATCGACTGCCGCATGGATGACGTTGCCCTTGCGATCCCAAAGCGGCTCCGCGGGCAGAACCTGTGCCTTCGAAACCTGGCTCGGCCGGGTCGGTGTTGCCGCGCGCCGGTGCAAAGCCGCCATCCCGTCGCTGGCGATCGTCTTGGCCTCGGCAAGGCTCTGGGCGGAGTACTTGACGCCATAAAGGGCGCTGATCGGGCCCTCGCCGGCGTACTGGCTGGACTCCTGCTCGCGCAGGACGGTGCTGCGGATCTTGTCCACCACGGGGCCGAGCACCGTCTCCACCTGTTCTGCGCTCACCCGGCTCACGAGCTGCCCGTTCGTGTCGACGTAGATGACGGGCATCTGTTGCGCCACGGGCAGCGCTGGCGCGGGCGTAGCGGTCCGGCGGTCCGTGATGAACTTGCTTCCGGTCGCGTAGGCGATCGAGAGCCAAGGGCCCGGGATAGCGCGCCGGTTCATTTCATCGGTGACGGCGTTCAGCAAGTCCCACAGCGGGTTCTCGGACAAGCTGGCCCCGTCGACCGGCTGCTTCGGATTGGAGACCCCATCCTTGGAGCCATCGTCTTGTTCAGTCGCCCTCATTGGGCATCGCCCATCGCGGACGAAGTGACCGAGCTGCTCAGCAGATATCGCGCTCTCAAGATGGCCTGGAGGTCCACCCAGACCTTCTCGCGCGGCAGGGAAGCGTTGACGAGTGCGAATCGGCCCGGATCGGCGCGCAGTCGGGACATGTAGCCGTTGTTCACTTCGTGGAAGAAATCGACCGGCTGGCGCTCGAATTTGTCCGGTGCGCGCGCACCGGTGAGCCGCTCGGCGGCGATCGCCGGGTCGAGGTAGAAGAAGAAGGTCAGATCCGGCTCAATCAGGCCCCCACGCGCGCCCGCTCGCGGAGTGCGGCCCGCAGCGGCCAGCATGTCGCTTCCCTGGACCATCGCCTCAAGCGCGCTCATGGTCGCCAAGTCGAAGCCCCGGCCGCCGCCTTGATAGGCGAAGGTCGAGTCCGTGAAGCGGTCGCAGATCACGACCTTGTCGGCTGCGAGCGCCGGCGCGATCACCGACAGGATGTGGTCCCGGCGCGCCGCGAAGCACAGGAGCGCCTCGGTCAGCGGGTCCATGGCCTGCGAGAGGATCATCGTGCGCAGCTGCTCGGCCAGTGTGGTGCCGCCGGGCTCCCGGGTGACGACTACCGTCCGGCCGGCGCGCTCGAATGCGTCGGCGAGCGCCGGAATGTGGCCACTCTTGCCTGCCCCGTCCACCCCCTCCACCGTAATGAAGAGCCCCGGCCCCTCGGGAATTCTGTTGGCACTCGCTGGGGCCGCGAGATCGGTGTGCATCGTCTTCATGGTGCGCACCTCATGGGTTCGGCCTCGTACTCCTCCCGTGCGAGGACCACCTCACGCTCGATCACCTTCTTCGTCACGATCCGCATCAAAGCGGGCGCGCCGGCCGCGCGGTGGATCTTGTGGAAGGGGTTCTCGTCGTCCCACTGGATGCCCGCGTAGGCGAGGCCAACGCATTTGGCACCGGCCTCGAGCTCATCGGAGTTGGCCGTGTCCGAAGCGCGCAGGAACTCCGCGCAGAGGGCCCTGAAGGCCTCATACGAGCCTGGAATGGTCGGACCGCCATCGGATATGACGCCGTGGACGATGCCGGAGGAAGGGGGGCGGTGTGGCGTCTTTGATGCGGAGTTCATGCGGAAAGCTCGAGAAGTGGCGGCCTGCGTGGCCTACTCGATCTATTATCCGCAGCAATCTTCTTACACAAACAATTGATTGCGCAAGGTTAGGACGTGAGAACTCTTCATCGCACCGCTTTCGGACTCCCTGCCGCTGCGGCCCCCGCTGGCTCGCCCGTTCTGGCGGTCCTGCAGCAGGAATCGACGGCTGAGGTGCGAGCGGCGCTCTTGGCGGCCACGCTCACCGGCATGCCAACCCGGCGGATCTCGCTCAAAGACCTCGAAGCGAACCCAGAAGCCCGCGCAGCCCTTGCCAGCTACACGGGTGAGATCCTCCCGGTGGGCACGGTCGAGTTCGTGCGCGCTGCCATGGGTGTGCGGGGCCTCCCCGAGCCCGAGCCCATGGGATACGGGCCGGTCACGGATTATTTGCGCCGCGAGATCCGACCTGGTGTCCTCTACGAACTAAAGGCCCTGAAGGAGCCGATCTTTGTGAAGCCGGTGGCCATCAAGGCCTTCTCCGGCTTCGTCTACGACCCCCGCCCGGGCGCGCAGACAACCGAGTACCAGGCCGAGCAGCTTGCGGCGATCGCGCAGCTGAAGACCAGCACCCGCGTCTGGTTCTCCGAGGTGGTCGAGTTCGTGTGCGAGTGGCGCTACTACGTGGACGCCGCTGGCCGAGTCCTCTCTCGCGCGCGCTATGACGCCGATGGAGCGGACGACGCGCCCGAGCCGACGGCCGAGGTCGTCCAGAACGCAATCAACGCCACGGTGTCGCACCTCGAAGCGCGTGGCAACGCCCACCCCTTTGCCGTCGACGTCGGTGTCCTGGCCAACGGACGCACCGCGATCGTGGAGCTCTCGGATGCCTGGGCCCTGGGCCTCTACGGCCACGCCCGCACGCCGGCTGGTACCGCCTGGAAGGCCCAGGACTACATCGAATTCCTGCAGCAGCGCTGGCGCTCGATCGTCGCCTACGCGCAGCTGCATGCGACGAATGAAGTCGCGCAGCGCCTGGTCGAGGCTGGCGCTGCGGCCAATGCTCCAAGCAAGGCGGCCAATCTTAGGTCTCTGTTAGGAAATCCGGCAAGGGCAGTGGGGCCCTCCTGAAAAAATCTGCGCAGAATCTGCCCTCATGCGGTATATCATGAAGCAGACAGTCCGCCAGCCGCGCCTACCGTCCCAGCCTCACCCCCGTAGACCCACGTTCCCACCGGAACCCAGCCTCGCAAGAGCCGGGGCCAGGCCGGATCTGTGTCCCACCGGGCGCTCGATTCGAGCCGGATCTGATCTCGCGCGCATCATTCCGCTTGCCAGGCCACACCCCCCGCGCGGCAATGCCCTCCCAGTTTGACATTCGCGACGACGAGCTGGTGGCCGAGCCGAGCTGGGGTTCACTCCCATCCAGATCAGTTTCCTCAGGAACTTTGATCCATCTGGGTCCGGTTTCGCATCGCTCAGCTTGGCCGGCTCATCACCGTCGATACCAGGCGCCGTCTGCACACACCCCCGTCGGAACCTGTCTCTGTCATGTCAGGACACGCCCCTCCTCCCGCTGCGTCGGGCCGGCCGCGCCGCAGTAAGCAAGAAGCTCCATCAGGAATCGGCTCATTCACGAATCGAGCTCGAGCAGGACTGAGGAGCCCTGGAGGGGGATGTCCCGCGGGGACCTGATCGTGCGGGAGCAGAGGCGGGTGGGAACGGAGCCCACGGGGAGCGTGGCCGAGAGGAGGAGAGGTCGGCTGAGCGTGCTTGCTCATGATATACCGCACGCCCCAGAGAAGAGGGCGGCGCGTCCACCATTGTGTGTGTGTATGTGTACGGGAAGAATAAAGTTCGTCGATGACAATAAAGATCGTCGGTGAGGCCTACCTCTGGCCCGCTTCGGCTCCTGGTCGCGCCCCGGGCTATTGAGTCAGGCGTAGCCGCTCGCACACGGACTGGCGATGGGCCTCCGACTGAGCTCGGACGTCCAGCGCGCGGTGCACTGCCCCAAGTCTCCCGTCGCGTTTCGCGGTCCTACGCCAATACGCGTGTCGTGAGAAATCGCGAGAATGCGGCCCATGACGATGATCCTCAAGGTCCCGGGCGCGAGCCTGAAAGAGTTGGCCCGCGGCCTCGCTGCAGCCCAGGCTGTGCTTCGACGCCGCTGGCGTTACAGACGTGGAGGCGGCCCGGGCACTTCAAGATCAGGACTTCTGGGACATCAGTTCCTGCAAGGTTTATCGGGAGCCAACATCCCAAGGAGATAATCGCGACCGTGGGTTTTTCATCATTGCCGACGATCACAACGGCTGCCGCATCTAGGCTATCGCATTACCGTGAACGCGGCCACGGCAGCGGCCACGCCGCCGAGCACGAGCCATTTCTTACCAAGGCGTGAGTTACGGGCCTTACGAAAGCCGTCAATCCTCGCTGGCAGCATTCGAACCTCGTCCAAGGGTCTCCCCGGCTCGAAGCGCGGGTCGTCTTCGATCAACGTCAAAAAGTGCGCCAGCACCGCTGGATCGCTTTCGTCCTGCTCGTAATTCGTAGGGGCCATGTCGTTCGCGCTTTGAACGTGGGCAAGGAACACTTTCCCCTTCGATGTGAACCCAATGTCCTCGCCGTTCATCGCCAAAATGCCTCGCTCGACAAGGGCATCGAGGCCGCGTCGCACGGAAGGGCGCTCGCTCACTGGAATGCTGGATTGGAGCCCTGTGCGCGAAGTCTTGCGGCCACTGGCTGTTGCGCAACGCTCACGCACCAGCAGGGCAAGAACGCCAGCCACGGTTTCCCGATCGGTTAGAGCTTGTCCCATTCCAGTCCCATCTCGCTAATGCCTCGCGGCCTGGCAGGGAAGCCGTAGAAGGCGCCGCGCGTTCGCATCAGTTTGCGCAAACTATCCCCCTCACGTGCCCGCATCAGTGAGTCGGTGGCGACATCGCCAGTAGGATAGTTGCCACACGCACGCCTTCCGAGGACAAACGACCAATACGCTTCCGAGTACTTTACGCCTTTGGGCCAGCCTTGCGGCGGCAAGAGAATTCCTTCAAGGTCGCTACGATCATGCGAAGAGACGACGGCGCAGGGGTTGGTTCGTGCGTCTATTCGTTGGCAGTGAACGAGAATGCCTCGACGCCGAAGAATCCTTTCGTTTTCCTGAATGACGGGGCCGTCTAGTCGACGGCCCACAACGCATACCTGCTTCGCCTCGCGGCCCGGCCTGCCGCTCGTACGCTACTACAGCCCGTGAACGATGAACAACTCATTCGGCGATTCCGGGACCGTCAGCCTCGTCTCCCCGACCCGGCTGAACCGGTACTCGCGACCATTGATGACGACCGATCTCGCGTTGGTCCAGATGCGGTATTCGTATCCATCCTTCACGCGAGTCACCTGTAGGACACGGTATTCGACAGGAACGATCACCCGGAAACCAAGGCTGGCCGTCGCGCTGTTCGCCGTCGAGGTTGACTCTGCATTGCAAATCAGAGGAAGGAGAAGCAATCCGCAAATGAAGGTTCTCATTTGGACCTCATGGGGATGGGGTCTGGTGTTCCGTCGGCTCACGCAGTGCGCCATCTACGTCAAGGATGCACTGTGCGGGCTTCATGCTGCGCGCGTCCTACGTCGTGGGCGTAGGAGGCCGCCGCTTTCGCCCGGCCAGCGAGGACAATACCGTGTATGCGAGCGAGGGGCAGACTGTTCGTCATCGCGTTCGTCAACCACTTTTTCGGAGCATCGAAATGCTTTCAGATGAACCAAAAACGATCGACGATGCCCGCGCCGCGATCGAAGCGGTCCTCGCCAATCGGGCGCTTAGCAAGAACCCCGTTCCGTACTTCGCCCCGACTGATTTGGCTGGCCTTCCGCCGATGAAACAGGAGGCGGAATTGCGGGTTCGTGACGACACTGCCCTGTTCAACCGTACGCGGGCATCGATCTATATGTGCCTCACTGCGGCGCACGCTGCCCTTGAAGTGACGCTGGCGCTCATGGACGAAGACCTCAACTTGTCCCATCGCGACGGCGCGCGAAAGTTGATGGCGCTTGCCAACGGCGCTGAAGCAGCGAGCGAAGCGGCGCATCACGCAAGCCTGGTGCTGATGGGCCGCGAGACCCCACCTGTAGACGAATCGGTGGAGATCAGGCGCGGCTAAGGACGGTCTCTGCACTCGCCCGTTCCGGGCGTGTATCTCCCTCGGCGGTTGCGTCGGCGCTACCTCGACGACCCCGAGCTCAAAGACTACCCGCAAGCGTCGTCCCTGCGAAGGATGGGCCTTGTTCCCGTTCTCTCGCCGTCTGGCCGTTGCTCTCTCCCGTCGAGTAAATCAACGTCCCTAGCGCGAGGACGAAGCACACAATCACGGCGGCGATGCCGAACACATACACCAGACCCACGGTGATCAGGGGACTCAGGAGCAGAGCGAGAGATTTGTACATGAGCTCATCTTGCGCCGGGAAACTCACAACTCCAAGTGGCAAACCACACGGAATTCCGCTGCTTCTGGCCGCGGCCTTCGCCCGCCTGCACTCCCTCCCATCTACTAGCGTCTCGGACCGGCGGTCTTCCCGAGTGCGCGCCGCCGGTGAACCGCTGTCCGTTCTTACCTGCCATCCACAGATGGCCCGTGCAGGGTTGTAAGGAATGGAGGGCGCAAGCGCCACCATGCGGCGAACAGAGCACCTTCTCACGTCCCCTTCGGCGCATCCTCCCCCGCGAAGCGGTTCGGGAACAGGATCTCAATGACGTCTCGCAAGAGCTGCACGCCCTTGTTCTTCTCTCCGGCCGCGTAGCACCCATGAGCTGCCACCAACAGGGCGTCGACGATGTCCAGGCGCTCAGCACCATATTCGGCTTCAAAGTGCCGAGCCGCTTCGCGAAGGTCCCGGAACGCATGCTCCAAGTCCAGTGCGGCATTGCCGGTGAACGGCCCTGACTTCGGAAAATTGTCAGGTGCACCCATCACCACCAGTTGGAGGTAGGCCCTTAGCCTTAGATCAGACAGCCTCTCGGTGCTCATGGGTTCCCTCTGCCGATCGCCTGCGAACCCGTGCGTTGCGTCGAATCGCTTTGCCCTGGAAGCTGGTGACGGCGTCAACGAATGGCGTGGACTTCGATTGCATCTTGCGCCTCAGTCCGTGCCGGACAGTATGAGCGCCGCACGGTAGGCCGTACGGCCTGCCACCTTGACCTCATTCACCAGTTTTTTGCGATCGCCCATCTGCTCCGGCAGCGCGCGAGGGGCGGGCCGTTGGAGAAGCGAGCGGCTGACCTCGAGCAGTTGACTTGATGAGGTCAGGCAGCACTGGATAGCTGCCCATTCGGGGCGCGCCCGATGGGCTTTCGCCTCGACGCGCAGCGCTTCATCCTGGGCGGCAGGCGTCAGTGCACCCAGATCGGTTGGGCTGAAGGACGGAACGCGTTCGCGCCCGCCTTCGATGTACACCCTTGCCCTCTCGACGGATGCGATCGCAGCCTGAATCAAATCTTCTTCAGTACTAATTTCGTCCATCCTTCACCCGTTCAATGGCGATCTCCCAGAAGCTGGGTATTGATCGGATCCCCGGACGCTTTGTTATATCTGAGAGCGCGGGGCCAAAGTCAATGCGGCCCAAGTTGGGGGTTCTGTCCTACGTCGAAGGTTCACGTCTTTGCGAATCAAAGGCCAAGTACCAAAGCATTTCGAAATGAACGACGTGTGATCTCGCTCGTAGGCGCTCGACACACGCAGCCCAGTCCACCCACTCAACGGTCGTCCGACGCAGCCGCAACTCGATGCACGCACGGCTCTACTTAACGAATGCAATATCTTTGTCCACCAATTCCCACATATTAATTCTGCAAGCCTCACTATTCAGCCGTGCACGAAGAAGACTCGGCAGCTGCCACCTCCTTCTGTGTTGACTCGAAAACCCTCTCTCTCATTACGTCTGAAAATCATGTTCATGTTTAAACGCGCCCTTCTTGTTCTTGCGATCGTTGCGGCTTCTGCAGCTTCTGTGCCGTCGTGGGCCGATACGCCAACCACCACCTTCAACGTCCAAATGACCGTGACGAAGGCCTGCAACTTCGAAACGGGCGGAACCGACGTGAATTTCGGCTCGGTGCAATCCACGGCCGGCAGCGCAACTGGCGCCGGCAGCCTTAAAGTTAACTGCACCAAGGGCACGACTTACGACATCGGGCTGAGCGCCGGCAGTGGCACCTTGGCGACCGTGACCGCACGCACGATGAAGGGCACCGGCGCGAACACGGATGAGGTGCCCTACGCGCTGTACCGTGAAAGCGGACGCACCACCAACTGGGGCAACACCGTTGGCACCACCACAGTAGGCGGCACCGGCACCGGCGTGGTCCAGACGGTCAACGTCTACGGCTCGGTCGCCGGCACCAACTTCACTGCGGACGCCTACAGCGACATCATCACCGCCACGGTCACCTATTGATCGCCCATCTGTCACGGCGCCAGCACAAGTCGAGGGGCGCCTGGGGCGCTGCCGCAGCGGTGCTGCTGGCCCTGGCAACCCTGACTTCGCCGGCCAACGGCGCCAGCCTGCAGGTCGTACCCACCTCGCTCACGCTGCAGGCGCGCCAGAACGCTGACGGTCTCTGGCTGAGCAACACGGGCAGCCAACCCCTGCATGCGCAAGTGCGCGTCTACCGTTGGACGCAGGTAGACGGCGAGGATCGGCTCGAGCCCACGCGGGATCTCACGGTCAGCCCGCCCATGCTGCAGGTGCCCGCCGGCGAGAGGCAACTGGTGCGAGTCATTCGCCTCGGCCCGCCGCCAATGGGGGCCGAAGCCAGCTATCGCTTGATCGTCGACGAACTCCCGGTTCCGGCTTCGGCGCCTGCTGTGGGGTCCGCCGCCGCTGATGGCCGCGCCACCAAGCATTCCGGACTGCAATTCGTGCTGCGCTATTCGCTGCCCGTGTTCTTGCTGCCGGCAACGCCCCGGACGCCGGGAGCGGTGGGTCCGCCTGAGACCGCGCTCCAGCCTGACTTGCAGATTCGATTGGTGCGAACAGGCGAACAGACCCAACTGGAAGTCGCAAACGATGGCCCTGCACATGCCCAGATTGAAGATCTGGTGCTTGTCGATGCCGCGGGCGAGCGCCAAACGGTACGCGCCGGACTCGCCGGCTACGTGTTGCCGGGCCAGCGCAGGCGCTGGAATCTGCCGGTCACGCTGCATCCGAGCGCGTCCGCCAGCGGGGTGTTCAAAGCCCGCGTCAATGGCGAATTTACCGAACGCACCTTGCTGTCGCGCGACCCCGCCGCGACGACATCCGGTGTCCCACGCTGAACCGCCATACCGGCCCGCCCTTTCGAGGGGCGGCGCCCCTGCTCGCGGCCCTGATGCTTCTGGGCGAGCCATGTGCACAGGCACAGCCACTCGCAGTCGCGACCGAGCCCGCCGCTGGCACCGAGCTCTACCTTCAGGTCACGCTCAACCAGACGCCCACCGGCAAGCTGCTGCCCTTCATCTCTCGCGGCGGCGCGCTGTTCGCCCGCGCGGCCGATCTGCGGCAGCTGGGATTCGCGCTGGCGGACCAGCCCGGCGAGCAGATGCTGGCGCTGGCCGAACTGCCGGGTCTGAAGGTCCGATTCGACAGTCGGCTGCAACAGATCGACCTGGATGCGCCGCTGGCCCTTCTGTCGCTGGCGACCACCCGTCTCGAGAGCGCACGCACCACGACGCTGCCCCTCAGTCCCACCGCGCCGGGCCTGCTGTTCAACTATGACCTCTATGCTGCGCACGGCCGCGACGGCAGCCAGTTGAGCGCGGCCCACGAAACGCGTCTGTTCGGACTTGGCCCAGGCGTCGTGAGCAACACCATGATCACGCGTCTTCTGAGCAACGGAGGCGGCACCCCAAATGATGGCTGGCACGGCGAGTCGGTGCGGCTGGACACCTCGTGGCAGGCCTCGTGGCCGGAAAGCATGCTGACGCTCCAGGTGGGCGACAGCGTCACCGGCAGCCTGGGCTGGACGCGTTCGGTGCGCCTGGGCGGCGTGAGGATCGGCAGCGACTTCGGCCTGCAACCCTACCGCACGACCACGCCTCAGCCAGCCTTCTTCGGCGAAGTCACGGTGCCGTCGACGGTCGAGCTCTACGTCAACGGACTCAAGCAGTACAGCGGCCAGGTGCCGACCGGCCCGTTCCGGCTCAACAGCAATCCGGGCATCAGCGGCGCGGGCAATGCGCAGATCGTCATCACCGATGCCTTCGGGCGCAGCAGCATGATGACGCTGCCCTTCTATAACACCCAGCAGCTGCTCTCCGCAGGGCTCACCGACTGGTCGGCGTCGATGGGTGCCGTGCGCCTGCAGTACGGACGAGAGTCCTTTTCCTACGACGGTACCCCTGTTGTAAGCGCGAGCTTGCGCCGAGGCATCAGCGACCGCTTTACGCTGGAAGCCCACGCGGAAGGAAGCACCGATGTTCGCAACGGCGGCCTGGGCGGCCTGTGGCTGCTCGGCACGGCCGGCGTGATTAGCGCCTCGGCAGCCTACGGCGCGGCGCAAGGCAAACACGGAACCCAATGGGCGCTGGGCTACCGCTGGAATCGGGCGAACCTTTTTCTCGACCTGAATACCCAGCGTACACGCGGTGAGTACCGCGACATCGCATCCATCTATGGGCAGAACCCGGCGCGTGTGAGCGACCGCGCCAGCGCAGGCTACAACGTGCCGTGGATGGGCAGCCTGGGCGTGAGCTATGTTCGGCTGGCCTATCCGCGTGGGGACGACGCTCGCTACGCGGGCCTCTCCTGGTCGCGCCAGTTCGGCAACCGGCTCCTGCTGAACGCCTCGCTCAATCGCAGCCTGACCGGCCGCAAGGACCTCGGCTTGTTCTTCGGCCTGAGCTACAGCCTCGAAGCGCGCGTGACCGCCAGCACCTCCATGCAGCGCAATCAGGGCCGCACCAGTGTCGGCGTGGATGTTTCCAGCCCCGTGCCGAGCGATGGCGGCTGGGGCTGGCGCACGCAGCTTCGCGATGACGGTGGCGACCGCGGCGCGCAAGCCGAAGCCGGCTGGCTGGGGCGCTACGGGCGAGCCAACCTCGGCATCGCGAACTCCAGCGGCAACACGTACGGCTATGGCAATGCCAGCGGCTCGCTGGTGTTGATGAATGGCAACATGTTCGCGGGTCGCGACGTGAACGGCGCATTCGCCGTGGTCAGCACCGATGGCGTTGCGGGCGTCCCCGTCAAGCTTGAAAACCGTGTCATCGGATCGACCGACGATCGTGGGATGCTGCTCCTCACACGCCTGAACGCCTGGCAGCGCAACAAGTTGTCCATCGACCCGATGGACTTGCCCGCCAATGTGCGCGTGAGCCAAGTGGACCAGAACGCCACGCCCAGCGACCGCGCGGGCACCGTCGTTCGCTTCGCCATCAGTCCGGTGCACGCTGCGGTCATCGTGCTGCACGACGCCAGCGGCCAGCCGCTGGCCCTGGCCAGTCGCGCGCAACATGCAGAAGGCACGGGCGTGGAATCGATCGTGGGCTACGATGGCGAGGTCTATCTGGACACATTGCAAATGCACAACCACCTGCTCGTTCAGTCTCCCGAAGGCCGCGCGTGCCACGTCCGTTTCGACTATCCGGCAGCGACAGACAGCATCCCGCGCATCGGGCCGCTGACCTGCACGGTGGAGACGACACCATGATCCGGCTGCGCACCGCCGCCCTGTTTGCCCTGTGGCTGACCGGCGGGCTATTGTTCGCGCCCCAGGCATGGGCCGCGACCACCTGCAGCGCCACCATGAGCAGTCTCGTCTTTGGAAGCATCGATGTCACCGGCTACACCGCCGCGACCGCCAGCTTGTCCGTCACGTGTACGACAAGCGCCTTGCCTCAGTCGGGCAACGCCAAGGTGAGGATGTGTCTGGGCATCGGCAAGGCCGCTGATCCCAGGGCCATGCTCAACGCAACCAGCGACACGCTGAATTTTCAGATGTACCAGAACCCTGCCTACAGCACCATCTGGGGCAGCAGCTTGGGCTCGGCGCCGGCCAACGAACCCCTGCAGGTGGACCTGGACTACGCAGTGCCGATCTCCACGGGAGGAAGCAGCACCCAGGCCTACACCCTGTATGGCCGCATTCCGCCGCAAGTGAGCGTTGCGGCAGGCATCTATACCGACAGCTATTTCGGCAACAACACGGACCTGGCCTTCCAGTACAACACGTCGACCACAGGAGCGGCCACGTATCCCGTGTCGTGCACCACCGGCGGCACAGCGGGCACCACCGGCACGTTCGGCTTCGAAGTCACCTCCACCGTTCCGGCGAGCTGTCAGTTCTCATCCGCGACCGACCTGAGCTTCGGCAGTCATGCCGGCCCGATCACCAGCGCGCAGGACAACACCTCCAGTGTCACCATGATCTGCCGCAACCGCACCGCCTGGAACCTCGGACTGGACAACGGCCAGAACCACGATGGCGGCACGCGCCGCATGCGGCTGGGCATCACTGGCAACTACGTCAGCTACCAGCTTTTCCGCGACAGCAGCCACAACCTCGCTTGGGGCAGCACCATCGGAACGGATACCGCGACGGGCACCGGCACGGGCAGCGCCCAATCGCAAACCGTCTATGGCCACGTGCCCGCCTCGCAGAACGTGCCTGCCGGCAGCTACAGCGACACGATCACAGTGACGGTGACTTACTAGGGAATGCCGATGACGCCGCGCAACGCGCCGGTGGCTCCTCCCGTCTCTAATTTGCGTCGCAGAGTCATCTGCGACGGATCACCGTGCGTCGACCAGCCTCAACATCGCGGCGGCTATTCCTTCAGTATTCCGGGTTTTGCAGTTGACTCCTGTGAAGGGCGGGAGCGAATACCGCATCTGGAGCAACACGAAATCGATCTTCATTGAAGGTCGTGAGTACCGATTCAGCCAGGTTGGGCAGACGACGCTGACGCTCCCAGCATCGCCGAACGGACAGCAGTTCATCGTTTCTAGGCCGTAGCGGTTGGCGAGCCGAGTCCCTGTACTTCATTGGCGGCTTCGCAACCGGTTTCGCAAGTACGTCTGGCCGCCTAGGGAGACGCTGAACAATTGATCGATCCCGGCACGGTGTATGCATGCGTGAGAGGACCACGTTTGAGGGCATGACAGACATGAGCCAACGCAGTTTTGCCAGCGCCGAATACGCATTGAAGAAGAAGCGCACGCGGCGCGAGAAGTTCTTGGCCGACATGGAGCGCGTCGTTCCTTGGGCGCGCTTGATCGGCGTGATCGAGCCGCTGTACCCCACGAGCGGGCGCGTCGGCCGCCAGCCGATCGGCGTCCCCAGGATGCTGCGCATGTACTGCTTGCAGCAGTGGTACGGGCTGGCCGACGAGGCTTTGGAAGATGCCCTGTACGACAGCCAGGCGCTGCGCGACTTCGTGGGCATTGATCTGTCGCGCGAGTCGGTGCCCGACGCCACCACGCTGCTGAAGTTCAGGCGCCTGCTGCTGGACAACGACCTTACCAAGGCCCTGTTCGAGGAGATCAACGCCCATCTTGCCGAGCAAGGGCTTCTGATGCGCGCGGGCACCATCGTGGACGCGACCATCATCGCGGCGCCGAGTTCGACCAAGAACGAGGGCGACGCGCGCGATCCCGAGATGCACCAGACCAAGAAGGGAAACCAGTGGCACTTTGGCATGAAATGTGGTCGACCACATTTCATGCCAAATGTGGCGCCCGGCGGATACCCGCCTATGAGACCTGTCGCTGAGCGCCACATAAATTCGGGTCACAGCGACCTCAGGCCCATCCATAGTGGCTCGGTTGGGCATGCCAGCGCTTGCTCGACTGGGGAGTCGAAGAGAGTTCGCCGTCCTGTGTGGGCTGAGAGGACCGTGCTGCGCGGTGGTGAATCTTATGTGGCGCTCAGCGAGCGATCTCCAGAGGACCGAGGCAACCGGACGCCACATATGGACCAGCGCCACATTTGGCATGAAGGCCCACGTTGGCGTCGATGCCGAATCGGGTCTCGTGCACACGGTGGTGAGCACCGCGGCCAACGTCAACGACGTGACGCAAGCCGGCGCGCTGCTGCACGGCCAGGAGTCGGTGGCCTTCGGCGATGCCGGCTACCGGGGCGTGCACAAGCGCGAAGAAGCGCAGGGGCCGAAGTGGCATGTGGCGATGCAGCCGGGCAAGCGCCGGCAGCTGGACCTGACGCGCAAGTGGGCGCGACTGCTCGAGAAGGCCGAGCAACTGAAGGCGAGCATCCGGGCCAAGGTCGAGCACCCGTTCCACGTGATCAAGAATCTGTTTCGTCACAAGAAGGCGCGCTACAAGGGCCTGGCCAAGAACGAAGCGCAGCTGTTCAGCCTATTCGGGCTGGCCAACCTGGTCATCGCCAAGAGGTCGCTCCTGCGGGTCGCAGCCCGAGGTGCGTCTTGAACAGCGCAAGTGGCCTCGAACGAGGCGCAAAACCTATGCGGCGAAGGCCGCGCATCGCGAAGTCGACGGATTTCTCGGCTGCATTCCTTCGTCATGTCCTCAACTCTGGCTGCGATGCTCATAGTTCAGCGTCTCCCTAGGCAGCACCTTAGGGCAACGCGGCGTAGACTGAACGGAATGAACATCTACGTAGTCGACGACCATCCGATGATGCGAGACGCCATCACGATGGTCTTGCGAAGGTTGCGCCCTGGGGAAAATATCGTAGAGCTGGATCGCCTCGACAAGCTTGTGCCCGCTGTCGCAGAAAGCGGTGCTCCCGACATGATCTGCCTGGATCTCAATCTTCCAGATACCAAAGGATGTACGGGAGTGAACGCGGTGAGAGCGCATTTTCCGCGTGTCCCGCTGGCCGTGTACTCAGCGTCGCCCGCGAGCGATTTCGAGGAGGCCTGCATCGAGGCCGGTGCCGACATCTACATCGAAAAGGCAGCAGGGTCGACTGAACTCGCCGCCGCGCTGCGCGGACTTCTTTTGGCTGACCCGACCTCGGAATTTGGCGCTGCCTCCAATGCAGCGGCAGAAGACCACGAGGCCAGTACCAAGTTGTCCAAGCGTCAAACCCAGCTCATCGTGATGCTGGAACGCGGCTTGACGAACCGGGAGATCGGGGAAGAGCTCGACATCAGCGAGCACACCGTCAAGGTGCACATGTGGAGGCTATTCCGAAAAATGGGTGTCAAGAGCCGCACCCAGGCGCTTCACTTCGCCCGGCAGAATGGCGTGCTTTCAAGTTGACACGCCGGCACATGACGGCGTCGACTGTTTGTCTCGAATTCCATCACCGAAAGAATGCGCCTTCGCGACTGCAGCTGGCGGTTCTTATAAGGGCCTTGAGCCTCGGGCCCAAAAGCGGGGCGAGACGGGCGCGCTCTTCGTCGAAGCGTGCGTTGACACTTCTCTTCTCTTTCGCCCTTTCACTGATGAACCGGTTCTGCGCGGCGAATGCTCTCCTCGTCTTTTCTGCGCAATACATCTCGCGCCTTGTGCGGGCTTCGCTTGCCAGGTTGCTGTCCACCTTCCGAAGTCTCGAATGACGAGCAACGTCACCATCGCTGTCGTGATGAGGTGCGTGACCCGATCGCGCTATTTGCGTCTACCACTCCACCACCGGTAATGCCCCGACAGTGGGCCTTGCGAAGAAATAGCCTTGGAACAAAACGATCCCCAGTTCCCGCAGCACATGAACTTCCTCAGGCGCTTCCACGCCTTCGGCAATCACCTTCATATCGAGTTCCTCACAGATGGCGACAAAACCCTTCACGATGGCCCGACGGACACGATCGGTGTGAATGTTGCGGACCAAGTGCATGTCGATCTTGATGATGTCGGGCTGGAAGCCCGCAAAGAGTTCGAAGCCCGCAAAACCGGCGCCGAAGTCGTCGATGGCCGAGGTGAATCCGTACTGCTTGTAGGTTTGGAAAACCGAGACCAGACGAGGAATATCTTCGGTGCGCTCGGCTTCCGTAATCTCAAAGATCAATCGATCAACTGGAAAATTGCAGCGCTCGGCAACCACCATGGCGCTTCTGAAGCACTCCTCGTGGCCGCATACGTCTCTGGGGAGCACGTTGAGACTGAGCTTCGACTGCATACCGAGCATGGCGGCCTGTTCGATCGCCTTGGCGCGACAGGCCTGATCAAAGGCGAAGCGCTCTTCAGGTTCGATGCGTGCGAAAACCGCCGCCGCACCTTCACCCTGAGTTCCACGCACCAGCGCCTCGTGCGCAAAAATCTCCCTGCGTGCCACATCCACGATGGGCTGAAATGCCATCGTGAAGTCCGTCACAGACCCGAAATCTGGCAACTTCATTTCATCGCAATGGCGTGCCGGAGATGGCATCGATCAACTCGGCGGATCGCTTCACACCTTCCGCGAGCTGGTTGAGAACTGGCGCCGGCTCTCCGAGAGCTGCGAGCACCCAACCGACGCCCAGGACCAGGAATCCCCCGCTGAGGTAGATAGGTAACTCCATGAGGCCTCCAAGTCGTCGAAGAAGTAAACAAGTTTTGCACGTGAAACATCGGGTGCGTGTCAGTCAAGCTCGACAGATTGCGAGTCAGAGGCTTCTCGCAGCGGACCTGCTTGCCGGCAGCGGCGCCCACGAGCACCCGATCGCGATGAAGCCATTGGTAGTACTCATGTAGACGACCTGCACGACGGGATCGCGGCGAGCAACTTGGCGATGGCGCCCTAGTTGCCGGCGATCTGGTGCTGCTTGGCCTAGTCATTAACGCGTTCCGCAAAGGCCCCAAGGCGCCCGTCTCTTCGGAGCGTTAGACGACGAGACTTGGACTTGATCTGCACGGGACTCACATATACCCGTTGGACGCAGCGCTCGGCGCCTCGACGGTCAATCGCCCCAACCAACCGGGGAAACTCGTCCGCTGCGTCACAGGCTTTGGGAGTCGTCAACAAAATCCCGGTCGACGCCCCCGCAAGGCCCGCTCACATCACCCTAGCCTCGGACCCCAATGCCTGAGATTGAACTGCCTGCGCAAACAGCGGCGGTTCGCTGCATTCTTGACACCCATGGGATTCGCCTGCGTTAGCGCTGCTCAATGACAGGACGCAATACCGATACACGGCCATCTACAAGTTGAGCGGCGATGCGATGCGCACTGAGCACGTCTTCGACCGCCTCTCTGAAACTCCCGCGCTCACCTTGCGCAGTATTCGACGAACTTTCCGCTGAAGTGTCCAACCGAGATGTGGTTGCTCTGAAACGACTTCATGGACGGTGCATCGACGGTCTTTATTCCAAGCCTTCATTGGGGGAAGAATAAAGTGCGTCGAAAAGAATAAAGATGGTCGGGGGAGGCCTACTCGGAACTTCGGCCCGCCGCTGCTGGCACTGCGGGGCCATGCGTTTGGCGACCACTTGCACCCAACTTCGCCAGAGCAAAGGTGCCGCACGCCTCCACCTGCCAGCTGGTGGTGAGCCGACGGACCGACCCCGCATGCTGGTGCACGACGGGGTTGAACGTCAGCTTCCTAGAAATGGGAACAGCGGCTCTGGGCCCATAACGGCTGTACGCTCCGCTCCAGAGCAGCCGCTCATCAGCGGACTTCCCGCCTGACTGAAGTCGCTTCCGACCCGTCGCTCCGTCTTAGGCCTTCAATCACGACCGATGGAAAGGCAGGTCGTCTTCCTTATCAGAGAGTTCAGGCTAGCTTGGTCAATCTGCCCTAAATCATTGATTCGCAACGCCTTCGGCCTCAAAGCTGGGCGTAGATCGACAATCTGCTCGGGCGTCGCGCCGATCACCACCCAGTCGCGATCGCTGCCGGGCCGGCCCAGGAGGGCATCGCGGACGGCGCCGCCGACGAGATAGGTTTGCATCCGCCGCAGTTTAGGCGCTGGGGCCTTCTGCGGCGCCGGCTCACCAGCGCGGTGCGATGCGTTCGCCGGGCAGCACCTCGTAGGGCGGCGCCCAGCCCGGCAGGCACTGGAGGCGTTCGACCCAGGCGGCGATATGCGGATAGCGCGCCGGCACGTCGATGCCGCTTTCCTCGGCCGGGTAGAAGAGATAGCCCGACATCGAGAAGTCGGCGATGGTCGGCTCGGCGCCGACCATGAACGCGTTGGCCGACAGGTGCCGCTCGACCACGCCGTAGGCCGCCTCGATGCGGCCCGCGAGCCAGGCCATCACCGCCGGGTCGGGCGCCGTGGCTCCGAAGGCCTTGGCGAAGCGGTAGCTCGCGAAGTAGCTGGTGAACTTGTGGTTGTCGAACAGCAGCCAGCGCAGGATCTCGCGCCGCTCCTCGGGCGTGCGGCCGCCGTAAGCGCCGTGCTTGTCGGCCAAATGGGTCAGGATCACGCCGGATTGCGTGAAGCGCAGCGCGCCGTCCTCCAGCACCGGCGCCTCGCCCATCTCGTTAAGCGTCTCGCGCCAGGCCGGGTCGCGCGTGGCGCCGCCCTGCATGTAGTCGACGAACACGGTCTCGAAGGGCTGGCCGAGCGCGCACAGCAGGAAGGCGACCTTGAAGCTGTTGCCCGATTGGGCGAAGCAGTGCAGCCGGTACATCGCTTCAGCGCTCCGCCCGATAGGGCTCGTCGACGACTACGAAGCGCTTCTCCACCAGCGCGTCGTCGGTCCAGGACGAGTAGTTCTTGTTGCCGATATAGATCTTGAGCATCGCGACCTCCGGTGATTGGCTCGACGAAAAACCGTCGATGCTAGCCCATCTTTCTCAACTGACAGGTGTGAAGCCGGCTAAGTGCTTGATTTGATTCAGCACGACCTCGAAGGTCTCCACTACAGCGGGATGGGGTGGGCAGTGATGCGGGCGTGTTTGGCGGTGATCTTCGGCGGGGGTTGATCGGGCAGCTTCAGCCGCAGCAGGTCCAGCAGCATGCGGTGATCGGCCTCGGGCTGGGTGTAGCGCGACAGCACGAGTTCTCTGCCGTCGGTGGTGGGCACGTGCACGTCCACCATCTGCATGGTCTTGAACTTGGCGATGACCTCCGCAGGCGTGATGCCGTGCGCCAGGCGCTTGAGCTGGGCCTTCAAGGTGACCTGCAGGCAGTAGGCGAGGAAGGCCACGAAGATGTGGGCCTCGATGCGCTGCTCGCTGGAGTGGAAGATCGGGCGTACGGCCAGGTCGTGCTTGAGCTCCTTGAACGCCTGCTCGACCTCGGTTAGCTGGATGTAGAACGTCCACAGCTGCGCGGGATCGTGGGCTGCGAGGTTGGTGCGCAGCAGATAGCGCCCTTCACGGCGGCGCACCTGGCGCAGCCGGGCGCGATCGAGCTCGAACTCGAAGGACGCTGTCTTGGCGCTGCTGCTGGCCTCGGGCAGATGAACCTTGATCAGCTGGGCGCTTCGCCCGGCGTCGTGCTTGGCGGCGCCGAGCTTCATGAGCAGTTGATCGCGCGTGAGCGTCTGGCCCTGCAAGGCCTGCAGGCGCTGCACATAGCGGCCGAGCCGGCGGCGGCGCATCGCACGCTCCTTGTCGATGCGTGCCGCACTTTGCGCCAGCACGTAGGTGTCTTCGTCAGCGCCCAGGCGCTTGACAGCGACGCCTTCGCGCACGCGCTGCCACGGCTGTGCGAGGAAGCCTTGCTCAAGCTTGGTCAGCCGCCCCTTGGGTGTGCCCACGAGATAGGACGCTCCCATGCGGCGCATCTTCGCCAGGCTGTCTTCGGTGGGCACGCCGCGGTCCATGACCCAGATCCGGTTGGCTCGGCCGTAGCGCTGCTCGATGCGATCGAGGAAGTCGCCAAGCGTCGTGGCGTCGGCCGTGTTGCCCGAGAGCACCTCGTAGCTCAGTGGGAAGCCCTCGGGCGTGACGATCAGCGCGATGACCACCTGGCGGCAGTCGCCTCGCTTGTCGCGGCTGTAGCCGTACTGGCGCTTGTCGTGCTCGCTGCGTTCCACATCGCTCTCGAAGTAGGTGCTTGTCAGGTCATACAGCAGCACGTCGAACTTCGCTGCGAACAGCTCGCCCCAGCGCCGGCACAGGAACTTGAACAGTTCGTCCTTGTGCGCTGTGAGCCTGTCCAGGCAGCGGTACAGCGTGTTCTTCTCGGCCAGCGCGAAGTCGGCGTGCAGCAGGTCGGCCATCGCACTGGCGTCGAACCAGTGGCGGTGCAGGCGCCATTCGCTGCCGGGATCGATGAGACGGTAGGCCACCAGCGTTTGCAGCACCTGCAGCCACGGGGTGCCTTCGCGCGAGGGCGCCAGCCGAGCGCTCCAGAAGGCGTCGAGCTCGAGTTGCTGCCACAGCACGCATGACAGCCAGCACGCGCCCCACTGGCGCGGGCGTTCGAGGCGCAGTTCGTCCAGACGGATGCCCACCGCATTCGCGTCGTCCGCGGGCATCGAGCCGGCCGGGAACAGCGCCACCTGGCGTCTCGTTCCCTCGTCGTGCACTTCGATGGTCTTGCGCCAGGCTTCGCGCTGGCTGGCGTTGATCTCGCCCAGGTAGAGCACCTGCCTTTGCACCACGCGCCCATCGGCCAGTCGGCGGTTCTCCACCACGCTCCAGTATTCGTGCGTCTTGCCGTCCTTCAGGCGTCGGTTGCAGCGCAGAAACATGCGCCGCAGTTTAGGAACCCCTCGCCTGCACGCCAAGGACCAAGGTCTCCACCACAAGCGTTTTGCGGCGTCACCCCTATACGCATCAAGCACTTGCGTCGCTCAACACCCGAAAAATCGTCGAAATCGGGGTTGGGTTGAGAAAGATGGGCTAGCGCCCGTCCGCCTCGCGATTGATGCCGAAGGCGCGCGCGATTGATGCTCAGCGCTTGTCGGCGTCGTCGCCGGGCGGAAGTTCGTCGTGATCAGCGAGCCCGCTTCATCGCCAACGATCTCGGGCAGCGGTGCCGTCACGCAGCAAGGCACCGGCATCACCGTGCTGACCGGCAACAACAGCTATGGCGGCAGCACCGCCGTCGATGCCGGCACCCTGATCGTCAATGGCAACCAGTCCGCGGCTGCCGGAGCCACGTCGGTGGCAGCCGGTGCCACGCTGGGCGGCGCCGGCACGATCGGCGGCGGCAGATAGCGGCCACTCGGCCACGCCCTGTTCCCCTCTCTCAGCAAGCGATGTCTGTTCGCAAGACAGAAAGACTACCGCATGGCGCATTTCCAGAACGAGGTCCTCGCCGGCATGCACAAGGAGGGCGTGAAGGCGCCATGCACCACGGCGGATCAATCGGGGTAAGCACGTCAACGAAACGGGACAACCTCGGTTGTCTGACCTTGGGCGTCTTTACGGGTGAGCCGACCTGTGCCCAGGTCAGAAAGGAAGCGGCTGTAGAAGGCATTCGGTAAAGGCGCGTGGAACGGCATCGCCCCAGGTTGATGGCTTTTGGTCAGCTCGTGCAGAACGTCCGCATGCCAGCATTTGCCCAATGCGACCTGCTCGAGCCGGGTGTTTCCGATGACGCCCGAGTACACCCCCAGCAGCCTGAACCGTTTCTCCATTCCACCAGACATGCCCGTCGTATCCAGGTGGGAGATGGCATCAAGCGCACTGAGAGTGCCTTGCTCCAAGCGAGGCCAGACGTCGGCATTTGCGCCGTCCAAGCGAATGACTCCCCGCTCCTCAGAAATTAAAACCGGAGCTCCTGACATTCCGGGTCTGCTAAGCGCGTCGATGAGAATCACCTTCTTGCCCAGACGAACGCGGGGCTCCGATGCAATGGTGCCTCGCTTCCATACGGGAAGGTAGAACGGGGCATCGTCGCCAAAGCTGGATTTCATTTCCTCGCGGCTGAAGGGATAGCCCAGAACGAAGACATCCTTGGCAACGGCTTCTGCAATGTCTTTGTCATGCGCCGCCGTGCGAATGTCGACCATCTGGAAATGCTGAGCGAGCGATGGTGGAAGGGGGTAGACAACGACGTCCACCGCGAAGCGCTGGTCATGCTCTTTCCACAATGGTTGCATTTGCTCGTCATACAGCGGCACAGTCAGCTCGACGATCCAACCGTCCTTTGAGCGCAGAGAGAGCTTCGCGTAGTTGGGCGGGGGTTTGCTCGCGGTGGACGGATTCGCAGGATCCAAGCCACTGAAGACATGCCAATTGGTCACCAGAAATAGGTGATCTGGGCCGCGTACGAAGAATCCGGTGGCGTAGGAACGAGGTTCGGGTTGCCCGTTGTCTGCACGAAAGAAGAAGGTTTCGATGTAGGTCGTGGCGAGAGATAGTGGGTTCACTAGGGCAAGCCTCCGTAGATCACGCGATTAATAGACGTCACCTTGCCCTAGAGGTCGCACGTCTAGGATGCGCCAGATGACCGCTTTTGACCAAGTTTTCCCGACGGGACGACCGGCTGGTTCTGGCCGACTGTAGCCTGTCGACAAACCACGTGCTCCTACAACATGGCCCACACCGTGCCCTTGTTCATTGGCTGTCGTCGATGAGTTCGCGCAACTCAGTGGGGAAGTACTCGATGCGGCCGTCCGTCATCTCATTGATGTAGAGAGAGCGCTGGTCCCACCGACCGATGGTCTCGACCTCGGCGATGAAGCCTTTGAAAGGACCACGCTTTCCTGGTGCAAACGGCGCGTAGATGTGAGGCGCTTGCACGTACTCGTCGCCAAGGTCATCGATGTCCAAGACATCTTCGAACGGCACCAGACCGACAACTTCGAGCCACGCTCGGTTCGCCTCCGGAATCTCGTTCCAGAACTCGTAGATGGTCTGCCGCCTATCGTCGTGCCGGTCGTCGCCCAGCCAAGGGTCGTCGTGTGTACGGCTTCTAGCGTCGTTCGCAGCCATCGCGGCATCCCACGATTTGCCGTCGTCCGATAGGTACGCGAAGTAGCGTTCTACGCAGAACTTAAGCCCGTCGTGCGACATGCCCCGATACGGCCACACCATCCACAGCGGGCTTTTCCTGAAATCAGCGAGGTCGCCCGGATCCGGGTACTCCGTGGCATCGGGCGAGCGCAGCAATAACGAGGCGTGGGACTGGTCTTTCAGCATGCGGTTCGCCTTCCTCTTCATCACCAAACGGGCCCGCAGGTCGGCTCGTTGTGAGCGCCGGCGGATGGTCAGTGAAAAGCCGAAGTAGGCGAACAAAAGGTGGTCGTTCTCAGGGCGGAAGAGCCGGTCCTCGAGCTCAGCCTTGCCCCAGAGGTGCCACTCCTCCAAATTCATCTCGCGGCACTTTTTGGCGAAGTCGTCGCGGGCTTTCTTCGAGAAATCGCAGGCCGCCGTGAACACAAGTCCGTGAAGCTTCTCATCCGGGCCGAGCACGGTGTCGTCCAAGTACTTGACCAAGGCCTTCGGCCCAATGGCCCGCTCGCGCTTGCACTGGATGAGCCAGAGCCTGTCATCGATGCCCTCGTTGAGGGTCGATGGCTCCTCGACCGCTTCGCCTTCTTCCGTTGAAGCAGAGGGCTGAGCCTCCTTGGCGACGATTTCGTAACCTCGGGCATCGAACCCATCGTCGCTGCCTGCGCGCCCCGTGGCCTCGAGTCGCCGCCAGGGCTTGAACTCGTACGCCAGCTGTCGCACGAGGTCTTCGAATCTCTTCGGGTCCAGGTCTTCGAAGTGCAGGGGTCCAATGGTGCGAGTGGTGGCCATGCAGCACGATAGCAGTTGCTCAATCCGGCTGAGGCGGTGCCGGCCTGCGCGGAAGCTGAGATTGGCCACCGACTTGTTGTGGCCGATTGTTCATGGCCACGAACGTCCGCCATCCCGAGAATGCTGAGGCGCTGCCGACCCGCTGCTTTTGGCAGCCGACTGTAGTCATCTTGGCAGCACTGGTTCAAATTTCTTCTCGTGCTGCCCCTTCTTGTCGCGCCATCTCAAAGTGAAGGATGGCTCGTGCGTATGCTCGAGGAAGCGAACGTAGGCATAAGTCAGCTTTTTTCCCGGCTCGATAACGGCATGAGGAAAGTGAGTGAGGGGACTCACGGCTCCCATGCCCTTTGCGAACTCGTTATCTGGGCCTTCAGACGTAAAGAACACGTCGACGGCGGGCGCCGCGCCCACGTTCTCAATTGAGAGCGAGTACTGCGGCGCCGCCCCCTCAATTTCTACCTGGAAGACGGCCCTCTTCGCGTCCTCTTGCTCGGCTTGCTTCTCCCTGATAAGCATCTCGTTCAGCCGCTGCTGCGTCCGGCTGAATCTGTAGGTGTACACGGCGGTACCTCCCGACACGAATAGAGAGATGAGGGAAATCCATGCTGAACCGTCCATGCGTCATCAACTCCAGTTGTGGTGATTCTTCTCGGATGCCCCAAGGGCCGGTCTTGGCCGCAAGCCGAGCTACGCATTTTCGGCCAAGTAGGAGTCATGGTACCGGCCCAAAGTACACGTCGATGGACAAGCTCATATCCGCCCCGAAGCGCACAAAAGGTGCCTTTGCCGCCGCCGCCCGAAACGCGTCGAAGTTTTCGCGGCAATGAACGCCCGGCGTGGCCTGCCGCTCCTCATCTGGCAGCGACGAACTTTCCGGCATTGTTGACCATCGATCGCGGGGCGCCGTGCGCAGGTTTCGACGAACTTTCGGTCGAGGTACTTGTCGGGACGGCTCGCGACGATCTTTATTCCTCCAAGCCGTCATTGCGAAACCTTGCGCGTTTTTATTTGTCTGTGCGATAGTATCGGCACAAACTAAAGCGGCTCAAGGATGTTTTTTGAGTCCGCCGCACAGAACCCGGTGCGCCGCATCACCTCGAAACGGTGTGAGGCGCGACCGAACGAGTACGAGGGCTCCGATAGAGAACCATGCTTGCTGGACTGATTCACCTGGTCGCATGCCGCGCTGCAGCAGCATTGCGCGCACGCGCTTCCGCGCCGGGGGAATGGCCCGAGCTGCTGTTCCTGGTGCTCGTCGGCTGCTCCCTCCTGGTGCTCGCTGCGTTCGTGCTCTGGCCACTGGCCGCCGTGGCCATGCTCGTCCTGGCCGGGCTCATTGGTCGGGAGCTTCTGCGCAAATGACCGCGCCCACCCGACGCGTGCGCAAGCCCGTGCCCTCTATCCAGGACGCGCCGGTCTCCACGCGCCACCTCATCGCCGACGAGGACGAGTCGGTCGAGGACCGGGATGCCCGACGCCTCCGCAAGAGGCCGGCCCCTCACGGGGAGCCCGAACTGGACCTGGGCCATCACCAAGCCCCCATCGAGCGCTCTTTTCACGTCACGGCAGAGATCAACCAGGGGTGCGTTGATTTCAGGGTCTCAGGCAAGAGCGAACCGATCACCTTCGAAGAACTGGCCGCTGTCTGCGCCGAGCAGTTGCCGGGCGTCGTACTCGAGCGCCGGACGAAGTGGCTTCAGTACACGTTCGACCTCTGGTCGCACGCGGGCCAGTGCCTCTACTCGATCCCGATCGCGAGCCTGCCCGCGCCCGCGCCGGCGTCGCCTCCCTCCCGCAAGGCTCGCCGCCATCCATCCGAGCTGGCGGCCCATCACCCGCGGGGCTAGCCCGTCGGAAGGAAAGTCCGTCCCTCATGAAGAAGTTCATCGCCCTCCTCGCCCTCTGCCCGTGGATCGCCTATTTCCTACTGTCCTTCGTGGCCAGCCACGAGGACGCCAAGCAGTTCGTGAGCGCGAGCCTCTGGTTCGCAACCCCCGTCCTCGTCCTTGTCGCTGCGCTGCGCGCCTACGACGAAGGCATCCAGCGCGGCCGCAGCGGCGCGCGCGGATCTTCCGCCTCGGCCAACACGATTGACCACTCGGCCTTCCAAACAACCCAACTTGGACAACTGAATTGAGCTCCAGCGCCGCCACTCTCCTCTCGCGCCACCTATTCGGACGCTCACCCGTCGCGCCGTCAACCGCCTCCAGCACAGCCGGCTCTGAATGCACCATCCACAGCGCGGACGGGCTGCCAACGATAAGGCGCGAGCGTCCGGGCCTGCACCGCCACCCGGCCACCGAGATCACCCCAGCGATGCGCTCGTTGAACTGCGCGAGCGTGCGCAACGCCGGCGTCCCCGAGGCCGGTACCCAGATGAAGGTCGAGATCGCCCGGCTCTGGGCCGATGCTCTCGAATCCGGAAAGTACAAGCGCGGCGCGCGGCGCCTGAAGGACCGAACTGGCCGCCACTCGGCGCTGGGCATCCTGTGCGAGCTGCATCGCGAGCTGCATTCAGGCATGGCGCCTCTTCAGACGGAGGGCGCCAGCTACATGGGCGAGGGCCTGCTGCTGCCGCGCACGGTGCTCGCCTGGGCAGGCATGGATCTGTTCGCGAGCCAGGGTCCGCTGATTGCCGTCAAATCGAAGCTCACCCGCCAGTGGCGCGCCTACGCCGTCGACGTGCACGACTTCATGGGCGCGTCCTGGACTGAGATGGCCCGCGCGCTGCGCAGCCAGATCTGAACAGTCAAGCCCCTCCCCTCTCCCAGTCATGTCACGCCCGACCGATCGGCGCTCCTCCGGCGCCTTCAACTCCGCGCAGCTCGGCGCTTCACTGAAGCTGCGTCGCCTCTCGCGGAAGCTAACCCTGCGCGAACTCTCCGAGCAGACCGGCTTCTCCATATCGTCGCTCTCGGAACTGGAGCAGGGGGAGAAGCTGACTTTCCAAAAGGTCGCTCGCGTTTGCGCGACACTCGGCGTGCGGCTTTCGACCATCGTGCTCGAGGCCGAGCGAGTCGATCCCGCCCGCCGCGCTTCCACAGATTCCTCCACCAGGTTGTAGAGGCCCCGATGAATCGCGAATCTGAGGGATGTCCAAGGCCCTCCCTTCCTGAGTCCACGGAGCGCCACACCGGCCTGCTCAACGAGCGCGAACTAAAATCGCTCGCGTGGGCCGTCCGGCGCGCCGCCAGGTTCGGCGACGGATACGGCCAGAACATCAGAAGTGCAGAGCGTGCTCTGGCCAAGATCCGCGGGGCGGCCGCAGGCGAACAACCGACGTAGTCAGCAGATTGACGGGCGCGGCAATTTTCCCTATGACCCCCTCAGCTGAGCGCCCGGCATCCTGATACTCGGCGGCTTGTACGGGGAGGTGCTGATGTCGAGCTCTCGCTTGCAAGCGGCGACCTCTCGCCCCTCAACCTTAAGTGACACGCTGCCGACTGGGTTCCCGAACGTCACACCAGTCAACGAACCGTCGTAAAACACAAAGTCTGCCGCCTGCACGCGCAGCCGCAGGACTATGCTTAGCCGTACGGAGCACCAGTCAACCCCGTCTATCGTTAGAACGAGCCGCGGCTCAAGTGAGGCTTCCAGGTCGTGTTGAGCCAAGTGCGCGAGTTCGGGCTTTGCAGGGTTCCGGCTCTTGGCCACTGCCTCTCGAATCAGCCTGATCTGGCCCCAGCCGCGCGCCAGCAGCTCGAATGGATTGCCTGAGAGCGCCTCCGCGAGCTTCTGCTGGACGTCAACGGAAGGCAACTCGCGCACCTTCTTCCCCATGATCTTTGCGTCCTCGAAGTCGACGTCCTGCACGCATAGCTTTGCCCGGTTGTGCAGCTGCTCCAGGCCAACTTGGGTGGAATCGAAGCCGAGTATCTGGTAGATCGATCCATTCTCCTTGAGCTCAATCGATTTCATGATCGCGCTCCTCCTTGGCGTGTTCCTGGTCCGTGCACGGTCACCTCTGCTTCGGCTGGCACAACACGCCAGCCGGCAGCGAACGACCGACTGTCCTTGGCAGATCCCTTTTGGTTCGAGACGTGCACCGTCACCCCTGGCGCCGGGTCGCGTTCCAAGCGCCAGGCCGCAGTACTGTCCTTCGCCGCTGCGAGATTCCGCTTTGCCTCTCCCTTTTCACCCTTCCCACGTCTGATCAGCTTCGCCAGCAGGAATGAAATGACAAGCAATCCCAGTACTGCCGGCCATAGCGGGTTCGCGGACGACCGGGGATGCGATGGGACTGGCGCCGAACTCTCGGGCGGCGCGCTCGGGGGTGTCCGCGTGGCCATAGTGAGGGTCACTGCTGACCCGATTGGAACCAAGTTGCCGGGGGGCGGCTCCTGCATTGCGACATACCGACGTTGATCGTCGAAATCGGCCGGAAGGTCGGGTTCAAATATCGGCTTGAGCTTTCTCCCTTCAATGCCGATCGCCGCCTCACGCCGGCCGCTGTCCCGCACGTCTGGCACTTCCACCATCCGGACCTGGTCGGGCTCTGGTGGGGCCACCGGCGGCAAAGGCTGAACTGTCGGAGGACGCTCCAGCTGAGGAGGCGCGGGATCCGGCGAAACAGGGGGCTGATCCGCCGGAGGTGGTGACGGGGGGCGGCGCGCCTGCCTCATTCGGCGCGCGGCGTCCTCGAGCGCGTCCCGAAGCTGCTGCTTTGCCTGCTCGACTTCTGGCGTCTCCTGGTTTTGGTCCCTTGGATTCGGCGGGGGCACTCTCTGTTGGCCCAGCGCTGGGGCGTTCAGGCAGACCACGACGAACCACGCAAGTGTGTGGCGGAAGAGGCGCCGGGCGTCAGTTCGGCATTCCATGCTGGGTATCTCTCCGGCAGCCTTAGATCGTGAAGGTCCCTCGGTCAGGATGGTCGACCGCTGCGCCGGGTCTGTACATCCACCAATGGTGAAGGGCACCATCGAACAGATGGCCGATCAACCGGCGTCGCGGTGGCGAGGTCGGACGCCTCATTGATGCGCGCAGGCAACGTCGCGGAGGGGTCTCCCGGCCGTCACGCATTGACGCGCAGTTATCCTCAAGACACCCCCATGTCCCGCACGATCGCCATCGCCGCCCCCGGCAGCCTCCCCTGGCTGTCAAACCCGCTGCAGGCCCACAAGCAGTGGCGCTCGACGCTGAGCTGGAAACGCGTGGAGGACGAGAACGACGCGAACGCGCCGCTCTATACGGACCACAGCAACAAGCTATACCAGTCGTTCTGGGGGAAGTTCTGCCGCTGGCTCGCTGGCCAGTCGCTTCGGCTCGACCAGGTCAAGCAGGCCCACATCGAGGCGTTCCTCTCATCACTGCGCGGGCGCAAGAACGCACCGGCCAGCGTCCGCACCATGCGTACCTACCTGGCAGAGATCAACCGCGTGTTCACGCACCTCCAGGCAATCGGTGTCCTTGGCACCAATCCGGCAGCGGTCGTGCTCGAGCACATGCGCAGTAAACACGAGACGCGGCTGGAAACCGATCCGCCGCTCCCTCCGGGCCCGACCTTCCTGGTCGCGTACGAGACGATGGCCGCCAAGATGTACGTGGAAGAGCGTGCCGTCCTCCGCCGCGGCTGGACGCCAGCACGCAATCTCGCGCTGCGGCTGATCGTCGCAGAATGCGGCCTGAAGCTGTCCGAGGTCTGCAAGCTCATCCCGCGGAACGTGTCGATCAAGGACGACGGCACTGTCGTGATTCGCTCACCCGGGCATCGGCAGGTCGCAGCTCGAGTTCTTGTGGGGAAGCGGGACCTGGCCGCGGCGCTGAAGCGCTGGATCGAGAAGCGATCCGGGTTGCAGATCGTCCGCTCGCGGCGCGCGATCGCCGAAGGCACCCGGACGTCGAATCGCCTATTCCTTGGCCAGGCCGACGTCGCGCCGTCGTCGGACCTGATCGGCGGCGGCCTGGGCGCAGCACGCAGCCCGATCGCGCCCGACCTGGCCGAACGGGTGGTCACCAGCTGCGTGAAGCGGACCTTGGAGGAGCTGGGGCACCAAGCCGCGTTCCACGGCCCGCAGTTCGTGCGCAACGCCTACGCGGCGCGCCTGATCTTGGGCGGGATGAATGACGCCGACTTGTCCGACCAGCTCGGGATGAAGACGACGTTCACCGCGCGCGCGATCAGGGAGAAACTGGGAACCCCATAGCAGCTGCTGGCCGCCATCGCTTGCCGAAGAGCGTCCTGGTGTGTAGGGTTCTCAAATGCAAGAGCAAACCCCATTTTTCGACGCATCCGTGGCGACACAGCAGGTGACCCTGGCCGGAGAGTTTCTTTTCGAGTCTGAGCTGAAGCGGGATTTTCTGTCTTTCAGAGTGGCTGTTCACCGGCGCACTCCGCCCAGCCCCATTGAATGGGGCGCCAAGATGGCCCAGCCCCTGGTTCATTCACGGCCCTTTGCTGAATTTGCAAGAGGCTACGTGCGTCTCGCCCATGCGGCCATGTGGAAAGACGATCCGGAGGACGTTCGCAAACGCTTCCTTGCGCGAGGAATAGAGGCGCATGCCGACAGCGCCGAAATGCTTGCCAGACTTCATCGTCGACTAGCGGCAGATCTAGAGTTCCCCGGCTGGCCGGCGGTCCTGTACGTATCGCTTGGAAGGGCGCTGTCGACGACCGCGTCCAAGACGTTCGACGCCAACGAGTGGACGGAGGGCGGCATGGAGATGATGAAGGCAGAGAGTCAATTCGTCGATGGCGAGGCGAAAGCTTTTGCCAGGCAGATATGTTCAAGCAAGGGCATTGACGTGAAGATTCTTCAGGAGCGGCTGGCGGCGGGAGCGCCGCTTGCATTGGCAACGATGGTGCTAGTGAATCCGGGCAGCGCGTTCTTCCAGCAGTGATAAAGCTGCCACGCCATCAGCCCCGCGGCCTGATCCCCACTTCCGGGTCCGCGTCGTACGGCCAGCCCAGCTCGTAGCTGCCCAGCGGCGCCGGCGCTGAATCGTTCGCCGCACGCCGATCGCCGGCCCTGCGCACGATCGGCAAATACGCATCCCACTGCACGGCCGTCAGCGCTAGTTCGTCGATCTTCTCGCGGGTCGCGCTGGCCGGTACCGACAGCTTAAACCGCTCAAGCGTCCGGGATTCCATCGCTTCCGAGTTCGACATTTTCAGGAAGGCGCCGTCGGCCTCGGCCGCCGTCGGAAACCAACAGGCCGACATGCTGCCCGAGGGCGAGCCTGGGTCCACCGCAATGCAGTGCACAGTCTTCAGGATCGGCGTAGGGCCGGACGCGGCAGACCGCGTTTGTCGAGGAACGTCGCGGCCCGTGGTGTTTGAGAATCGGTACATTGTCTTGCGCATTTAATCTCAGTATCGGTATTCTGTTGCGAACTAAACATTTCTCAACAGATTTCTGATATCGAGCAGAATCCTCTCGGAACTCGACCCGATCAAGCCACCTCCCCAGTACGCATCGCATCGAGCGCCACCATGACCATCTTCGACTTCACCATCAGCATGGATATCGTCTGCGCCGCCATCAGCATGATCGGCAGCCTGCTTGTGGCTCGTTACGACCGGTGGTCCTATCTCGGTTGGCTGTGCTGGCTGGCTGCGAACGTGCTCTGGATCGTCTGGGCGTTCACAACGCCGGCCGCGCCCGTCTGGGGCGTTGTTGCACAGAACGCCTTCTTCTTCTGGACGAGCATCAAAGGCTACCTCGCCTGCCGCAAGGCGATGAGGGCCGACGGAGCGACTGCAGCCAACGCCGTCGCGACCGCCCTTAGTTGACCGTCCCCACCTTTCCGAATCGCATGACCTTGCTGAACCTGAACCTCCGTAGCCTTCCCACGCCGAAGATCGAGGCCCTTCGCGACGCGTTCGAGAGCCAACTGCGCACCAACCTGCTGCAGGGGCTGCCTGAAGAGACCAGTCGCCAGTTGCTCGAGCGCACCGGGTCCGGCTACGTCGAAGCTCACATCGACGCAGCCTGGAACGGCTTTCAGTGGGGCGGCGATCACGTGCGCGGCCTGGTGCAAGACGCGCTGCAGCACCTGGAGAGCCACCGCGAGGTCCGCAAGCCGGGCGACGCGCCAGCGGACCCTGCCCGCCCGAACGCCGAAGTCGTGGCCGCCTCATACGAGCCGACCAAGAAGAACGAGACCGTCGACTGGTCTCTTCCGCTCTTCGACAGCGACGGCTACCCCCATCGCCTCGTCGAGCTCGGATCGATCCAGGTTGTGACGAAATACTCGTTCGTGTTCGTCGTGTGGGACCGCAAGACGCTGGAGATGCAGAACAACCCCAGCCCGGACTCTCTGAAGATTGGCAACACGCCGATGCCCGAAGAAGAGCGCGAGCGCCGAAGCATGGTGGGCGCGGCCCTGCTGGGCGAACTTCACGCTCAGGCCGCTCAGCAGGCGGCCGAGGAAGACCAGGACGACGAGCGCAGCGAAGCGCCGCGCGGTTGAACCGGTGATTGACGTCCCCGTCATCGCCATGTTCACGGCAGCGGTCGTGAGCGGCTTCATCGGCGCACTTGTCGGTGGCGCGTTCGTCATCCGATCTTTGCGCACTGGCCGCATCGAGGTTCGCGCCGTCGAGTTGCCGCGCCGCGTCATCGCGCTGGACAGTCTCCAGGTCTCGGTGGAGTTCAATAGCAAAGGCGATCGCATCGTTGCGAAGACGGACCACACGGTTCGCATGAACTCGCTCGAGGCGTCGGTTGTCCAGGACTGGCTTGACGACAATGACTTGGTGGTCCAGTTCAAGGGGCCTGACAAGGACGTCAAGGTGCCGGCCAAGGCCCGCAGGCCATGGCAGGACACGCAGTGAGCGCCGGCACAGGCCGCGCATTCGAGCGGTGGAGTGTCGAACGCTACCGGGCGGAGATGGGCCTGACCCCCGCCGGGTCTACTGGGCACGCGCCAGCATCTCGCGCGAATCAGCGCGTTCAAGGAGGCGCTCTCGACGCGCTCACATCCGCGCTCGCAGCCAGCGCCAGCAAGATCTCGCCCGCCCAAGCGCCCGACTCCGCCAAGAAGCGCAGGAAGGTCTCCCTCGTCAGCGGCCAACCGAGCGAAGAGGACATCCATCGGGCGTGCGCTGACTGGGTGTTTGCGCATGAGGGGCGCTATCCGGTCCTGCGGTGGCTGATGCATGTGCCCAACGGTGGATTGAGAAAACGCGGAGAGGCCGGGAAGCTGCGCGCCATGGGCGTGCGGAAGGGCGTTTCGGACTGGATCCTCCCGTTTCCCAGTCCGACCGGTCGCTATCCCGGCCTGGCCATCGAGGTGAAGTCGCACCGCGGAACCGTGAGCGACGAGCAGCAAGAATTTCTGGATGACTCAGCCGAGGCCGGCTGGCTGACCGCGGTCGTCCGTTCCAGCGAAGAATTTGAAGCAGTGGTGATGAGATGGATCGCAAACAGAACGTGATCGACGAGCATGCGCGCAGGCGCATCGGCGAGGCAATGAACGAACCCCCTGACGTCGTCTGGCGCGTCATGGATCACGAGGAGACGCATTGCGCCAAGGAGTTCAACCGGACGAACTCCAAGCTGCCCGAGAAGGATTGCAAGGCCTGGGTCGCCGAGCGCAACAAGCTCCACCCGGAATACAAGCGCGGCGCCGGGCTCCACGCGAAGCCCGTCGAGGTTTTTCCAAACTACCTGGGATTGACCAGCGCCGGCGCACGCTTCATCAACTGGGGGCTGATGCAGCTGGACTGCTCCGGCCGCGAGAACCTCGAGACCCGAATGCTCGGTGGCGAAACCGTAGTGATCGCGCTCGCCGCCATCCTTTTCCCCGAACCAACCTGACACCCCGGTAAACGATGTCCACCCTCGAGCAAACCCCTCAATCCAGCTTCCTCTACTTCACGGGCAACGGCTCGGACAAGGTCTACCAGGCCCATCTTCGGCAGAAGGATGCTGGCTGGGTCGTCGACTATGGCAACGGCCCCCGCGGTGGCACGCTGCGCACCGGCACCAAGACCGCGTCGCCCGTCCAGTTCGAAGCCGCCAAGAAGCTCTACGAGAAGCTCGTGAAGGAGAAGACTCGGGATGGCTACACCACTGACCAGTCCGGGACCCTCTACACGTCGAGCGACCTGGCCGGCCGAAAGAGCGGCGAGCTGCCACAGCTCCCATCAGCGATCAGCGAGGAAGAAGCCGAGGCCCTATTCTGTGACCCTGCCTGGGGCCTGCAACGCAAGGAGGACGGCGAGAACCGTTTTGTCCTGTGCGAGGACGGTGCGGTGCGCGGCACGAACCGGCGCGGCCTCTTCGTCGACATTCCCCAGCACTGGGTCGGCCTGGCTTCGTCCGGCCGCACCGTCATCCCGGGCGAGCATGTAGGCGACCGCTTCATGGCGTTCGACCTGCTGGAGTGCATGGGTCAGGACTTCCGCGGCATGTCCTTCCTGGAGCGATTCGACCAGCTGCAGATGATGGCCCGCGACGTCCCCTGGATGGAAGTCATTGAGCTCGAGGTCACTACCGAGGGCAAGCGTCGGCGCGCCGCCGAAATCCTCGCGGCGAATGGCGAGGGTTTCGTGTTCAAGCGCCTTGACGCGAGTTTCGCCGCTGGGCGCAGCGCCGATTGCCTGAAGTTCAAGTTCACCGAGTCGGCCACATGCCAGGTCCTGCAGCAGAACGCCCAGCGCTCCGTCGCCGTCGGCCTGCGCGACGACACCGGCGCCCTGATCGAATTGGGTAACGTCACGATCCCGCCCAGTGCTGCCATGCCCATCGTGGGCAGCCTGGTCGAAGTGCGTTACCTCTATCGCTACGATGGCGGCAAGTTCGAGCAGCCGGTCTACAAGAGCCCGCGGCCGGACATGACCGAGGAGGCGGCCGTGCTATCGCAGGTCACTCGCATCAAGGTACGAGGGGAATCTGACGAAGCCGTCGAGCCCGAGGAGGAGGTCGTTAGGCCGCGCTGCTGAGCCTTGGTGCCTCGGCCTCAACTGGACGTCCGGCTCTTCAGGTGCAATGATGCGCGGGCGCCTGCCCGCCTGCTATCAGAAGGTGCTCGAACACTGGAGTAGCCGATGCCGTATCTTTACAGGGCCTTCTATCCGGATAGCTCCTCCGCTCCGCCGGGTCCACGCCTCAGCGATCGAATCGCCACTGCGGCAATCTTGGTCATTGTCCTCGCCGCCTTCCTCGGCTTGTTGGGCTACGGCCTGATCGTCGTACTTGGGATCGCGAAAGAGATGCTGGTCGCAGCTCTCACTTTGACGGGCGGGCTGGTCACGGCGGTCTTCACCTACTCGTTCCAGAGGAGCAAGGACCTTGAGCTGGCCGGCGTGCAAAGAGCTCGCGAACTCGAAGCTACCGAGCGCAAGACCAAGCAGGAAAACTACGTTGCAGTCGTCACCGCGCTTGCCCCGTATTTGTACAAGGCCGACTACGACAAAGACAAATCCGAGGACGCCTTCAAGACAGCCATTTTGAGGAGCTGGGTGGTCGGGTCGGAGGCGGTTGTACAGGCGATGCTGCGCTTTCATGCTGAATCGTCACCTGAGTCATTGGATCGCGTCCTATACGCGATGCGGGAGGACCTTATGGGCATGGGCCAAGCCGATAGGCTGATCGGAATGTCGCCAAGCGATCAGCTTTTTCCGCCTCGACCTCCGGCGGAGCCGCCCACAAGTCCGTTCCGCTCACGCGAGCAATCCGGGGCACCCCAAGCCAATCGGTAGCCACTGGGACGGAGTCGGGCCGCTACCGCCCTTCGCTGGGCCCGCCGATCATGTACTGGTGATAGCTCAGAACCACTTGGTGGTACCCCTCCCGCCGGTCTTTGGTGCACGCGGGGTGAAAAGCGTTGATGAAGATCCGGTCCCCCAACTTGTGAACTCGGCTCGACACCTTCTCGAGCCCCGGAAAGACGTGCTCTTTCACCATCGGGTATGTGCCACCAAGCACCACAATCTCTGGCTGGATGATCTCCACCTGCCGCCTCAGTTGCTCGGCATACCTGCCTGCGTGCACTCCCACTTCCTCGGTAGCAGTGCGCCCTCCTGAGGACTTCTTGAGATTGATAAACGCGCACGCCAGCATTGCAGACCTCCGCGCGCGATGGGCTTCCTCGTATCCAGGCACTTCGCCGGTGTACGTGAGCAGCCCATGGGCCCAGCGCCCGAGGTTGTGAAAGGTCGGCCGATCCCACAGCTTGCTTGTTGACCCTGGCTTGGCCGCGTCCCGTAAGAGCTTGTCCATTGGGCCCTTCTCTCCTTCGTAGCCATTCGTCTCTTTGAGCACAAACAGGATCCTGCGTTTCGATGCGCGCCACGCCTCCTCCAAAACAATACCGTCCCCGACGAAATGCCCCGCCTCGGCAAGGACCAGCGGGCGCCATTCATCGAACAGCGCGTTCATGGCTTCCGCCCTGTCTGCAGTGGCCCCCGGCTCGGAGTCAGTCGGCGCGGTACGGGGGTTCATCGCATCGACATGCATGGGGCTACTCCACCTTCCCGGCAACGCGGTCGAGCAGCCGGCGCATCTCCAGCAGCCCGGCCTCCTCCTCGAGCCCGTCGTCCGCGACCTCGCCGCCGATCCAGCTGCGCTCGAACATGACTTTCAGCCAGACCTCGCCGAAGCCCTTGTAGAGCGGGAGCATCCGCACGTTCGGGTGCGACAGCATCGTCGAGACGAACTCGCGTGGCGGCTGGCGCAGAAAGGGCCGCATGGTCAGGTGCCTGGGGAGATGCACGCCGGCAGGATGGGCAATGCCGGTCGTCAGATCCGTGCGCATCGTCCTTGCGACCAGATGGCCGAACTCAGGGAACGGGCAGACGGGCTTCGCGTCGAAGTTGAACGACAGGTAGGCCAAGTTCCAGGCTTCCAGGTCATGCTTGAGGGCGGGTATTGTGCTCGGCCCCCGGAACTCGCCATCGATGGTTCGGCCGTACGCTTCGATCGGCTTGGCTGAGTATCTCAATGGGGCGCCTCGTTCATGGGCGCGAATCTACCAAAGTCACCAAGGGGCCCCGCCGCGGGTGCAGTGTTCCTCCCACACAACAAATGAACGCGTTGACGCTCCGAGACGTCCCAGAGGGAGCGCCAAGATCTGCCGTCCCAGCGGCCCTTTATTTCGCTACAGTCTATTTGCGCGAACGTAAACGCACGCCCCCGCGAACGGATATTTGCCATCGTGCTGGACCGCCCAGCACTGCGTCCAAGGATTTCCTCATGACCTCAACGAGCCTCGACCTCTTCGGCGCGCCCGAAACGGCCGGCGCACCGGCCCCTGCCAGAGAAGGCCGGCCGTCTTCGATGACCCTGACCGGCACTGGGCAACCTCCCGAATGGGGTCCCTACACGCTGGACATCGTCTTTGCCAACCGCAAGGCCTATCGGAAGTCGCTGACGTCCGCTTCCAGCGCTGAGCTCGTGCGCGCCCTGTGGGACTATGCGATCGCGCGCCATGAATCCTTGATGGCCAGGCGCGCTGCCGGCGGCGCTCAGGCAGTCTTGTCGGGCCACCGCAACCTCAACGACAAGCTGGACCTGGCGCTGCGTCTGATCGAGAGCCACTGCATCGACGTCGGAGACATTCCGGCAGCCCGCGAGTTCGGCCCACAGATCGACCTGCGCCACCTGGCCGGCGAATCCCCCTTTCCTGTCAGCGACGGCGCTGCCCGCTGATGGAGCACCTCGAACCCGCCCAGCTGGCGCAGCTGCGCGTCGAACTCGCCACGATCGCTGCGGCCTCGCCGCGCTTCGTGCGCCTGGCGGAGAACCGGATCGGCCGTGATTTCGTCATCGGAGACGCGCACGGCGCTTTCGACCTGGTGTGGCGGGCCATGAAGCTCGCCGGCTTCGACCCTACCCGTGACCGCCTCGCCAGCGTCGGCGACCTGGTGGACCGCGGCGAGGGCTCTCACCGGGCCGGCCGTTTTCTGGCCCAGCCCTACGTCCATGCGGTGCGGGGCAACCACGAGGATGACCTAGTCGACCTGCACCTGAAGAGCGACGACCCGGACGAGATCCTGGAAGTTCTTACCCGCATCAACTTCAACGGGATGGGCTGGCTCGCCAAGCTGAGCGCGCTGGGCCGCGTCGAGTTGTTGAAGCGCTTCGCTGCCCTGCCCTATGCCATCGAAGTCCAGACCGCCCGCGGAACCGTCGGCATCCTTCACGGCGAAGTCCCCCGCGGCATGGATTGGGAGGAGTTCGTGTCAGGTCTGGAGGATCGCGAGCCGACGGTGCTCGAGTCTTGCCTTCGCGGGCGCAAGCGTCTGAAGCATGGAGACACGCGAGGCGTGCCGGGCATCGGACGGATCTTCGCGGGCCACACGCCCCAGTTCGGCGGCGCCGCGCGCCTGGGCAATGTGTACGCGATCGACACTGGCGCTGTATTCGCCGAGGTTGCGGACAGGCCTGGCGCCGCGCTCACCATCGCGAACATGGCGTTCCAGACGAGCACGCTGGCGAGCCCGCGCTCGCAGGGCATCGTGCGTCTGAACGATCAGGTCACTGATGCGCCGTTCGGGGCCTATGCCGAGGTCGAGCAAGCCAGCCCTCAACGAGGCTGAGCTGCTCCCTCTCTTTCCAGCCATCTAGACCTCAGGCCAAGGGCGCTCATACGGCCAGGCGCCGCCCGCGGTTCTACTGCAGCGATGCATGGGCGGGTCAATTTCGACTTCAAGCCGGCGTCGGGACGCAGCGCATCAACAACGAGAATTCGCTGCACCGGCAGGTGCCGACTACTACTAAGTGAATATGCGCGAGATGCAAACTACACGATCTGTGCAACTTTTTTGAGCTGTGACCTTTCGCGTTTTATGTCCGCACCGATACTATGAATCGTCATTAATTCTTTTGGATGGTTACATGAAGAAGAAGGTTCTCTCCCCCATCGTTCTGGCTCTGGCAACCCTCGCGCTGGTTGCTTGCGGCGGTGGTGGTGGTGGCGGTGATTTCGCCGGTGTTCCGATCGCAGCGACCCCGACAGCTCCAGCTGGTGACCCCGCTGGCACTCCCCAGCAGCCGCAGAATCCGAACGGCGAACAGCCGGCCGTCCCACCCGAGCCGACGTCCGGTGACTCCACGCTCGTAACGAGCATCAATGCCGCCAGCTACACCGGCGGTTCGGAAGAGCTGGCAGCTTTCACGCAGCTCAACGCCGAGCGTCAGAAGTGCGGCTTCGGTCTGCTGCAACAGAGCACGCAACTGGATACTGCCGCGACTGGTCATGCGAACTACCTGCTCCGCAACAACATGGCCGGTCATTTCCAGAACCCTGCCGACCCGTTCTTCACCGGCAACAACGCGCTCGACCGCGCCAATGCTGCTGGCTATTCGCCGGCACTCGTGCTGGACGACAATTCAGACACCACCGGCGCCGGCGCAAATGTGATCACGGGACGTGGCCTGGAAGCCCTCCGCGGCCTCTTGAGCGCTCCGTACCACTCGCTGAGCCTCCTGAGCCCGGAGCTTGACGTCGGCATCTCGATCATGAGCAGCGACACGACCGGCACGACCGGTACCCACGGTCCTCGCTCGATTTCACAGTTCAACCTGGCCCTCGCTGCGGGTTCGTCATCGCAGAAGCCCAACAGCGCGGCGGTGCAAACCTTCCCGTGCCAGGGTACGGTCGGCACCGCACACACGCTGCGTAACGAGAGCCCGAACCCGATTCCGGGTCGTGACTTGAACGCCCTTCCGATCGGACAGCCGATCATGGTGGCGGTGCGTCCGGGCCAGGGCATCGCAATCTCGAGCGCTTCACTGAAGGTGAAGTCGAGCGGCGCGGTCGTCGCACTCCGACCGGTCATGACGAAGCAGAACGACCCCAACGGCATGCTGAACCCCAGCCAGGCCGTGCTCATGCCTGACGCGCCGCTGGCGCCGAACACCGAGTACGAAGTCAGCCTGGTCGGCAACAACACCACGCTGACCTTTGACGGCACGAACTGGAACAGCACTGGCACGAACCCGGCGATCACCTCCAATTCGACTGGTGCCTTCAGCAAGACGTTCACGTTCACCACGGGAAGCTAAGCGGCCGCGCCGCCCTTCACCGTCTGTCGCCATCCCTGAGAAGGTCGAATACCTTCTCGCGGATGGCGTATTTCATTGGAGCAACGAAATGATCAATGTGGGGATCCTGGATGAACGGCCCATCGTTCGTGCGGGACTGGAACTCTTTCTGGGCGAAGATCGGGAACTGACGTTCGCCGGCCACACGGGCGATTCAGACGACATGCGCCGCCTTGTGCAGGCCCACGGGCTTCACGTACTTGTCTGCGCGCTTCAGAGCTCGGTGGACGCGATCATGTCGACGCGTGAAGAAGCGCCCGATCTCGCGATCCTCCTCCTCTCGGACGGCCCCGCGGACGAACTGGTTCTGAAGGCGATACGCATGGGCGCGAAGGGTCACCTCCAGACCGACGCCCGCCGCGCCGACTTCGTTGATGCCATCCGCACTGTCGCCAGCGGCCGCACCTACCTTTCCGCATCACTTGCCGCGGAGCTCATCGGCAAGGAACAGCCTGCGGCCAAGTCTCCGCATGAAACGCTCTCGGAACGAGAGTTCCAAGTGTTCATGAAGCTGGCTCAGGGGAGGAGCGCCGGCGAAATTGGCAAGGCACTGACCCTCAGCGTCAAAACCGTGGCGACCTACCGGAGCCGGGTCATGGAGAAGATGCAGCTGACCAGCAACAGTGACCTCACGTACTACGCCATGAAGAATCGGCTCATCGAGTGACCTGGCCGCACGAATAGAAAAAGCCGCCTCGAGGGCGGCTTTTTCGCAGGCCAGAATCGTCTTACCATGGACGCGGATTCACCGCTTGACAGAACCCCGTCCATTGGACTCCACCCATTGCCATGGCGCAGTCCGCGATAGCAAGGTTCCATGTGACATCGACCCGCCAGGCGACCGTGTTCGCAGTGGCCTGGGCATTGTTCGCTCGGTTCCAAGCGTCATTCGCGGTGCCTGCGGCCCAGTTGGCCGTGTTCTGAGCGTTGCTTCCCACCGCGACCGCATAGTTGGCCTGGTTGTTGGCCACCGTAGCGGTCCACTGCGCGTTGTTGATGCCGTTGTTCAGATTGGCAACGATCTGGTTGATCGGCGCGGCCGCCACCTGGCTGCCAGCTGTCGAATTGGCCACCTGGAAGCTCTGGGCTGCGGCGGGGAGCGCGGCGCAGAGAAGGGCGCCGGCGGCCAGCACCTGGAGCGTTCGAGCGACAATTTTCAACTTGAGCATTTCTATCCCTTCACCCTATCCTTGGTGGCGTGCAGCGTTTTTCATCGGATGTACTTTTCAGGGCCATTCCGTTGTGACGTACTCCATACACGAAGTGTAACGCTCATGATACTTAGTCGGCGTAAGTTTCCTAAAGTTGTGGTCATTTTTGCCTAAACCTCGTGTTGGGCTTTTTCTCAGCGACACGCCTTCCCCTCACCTCCAGACCCTCGCGCCGCCGCAGAAAGTTCCCGTACGGAGCGACTAGGCAGGCCGTGTTTTCTGCAGCCTCAATGACGTTGGAAGCATCGAGATGGGTTCGTACCGGCTCATCGCTGCAGATCCATATCCGCTCAGCACCACGATGTTGCGGCGATTCCCCGCTGCCTAGATGCTGCTGGTAGTCCAGGAGCCGGCCAGGAGCGGCGCGTTCGGCTGAAGTGCCCGTACGATGACGACCATGGCCATATCAGCCTTTATCGTGAAGGTTCCCAGCGCCGAATCCGTAGTGGCAGCATTGCGTGAGCGCTTCGATGCCACATCGAAGCTTGGTGTCCCTGCCCACATCACTGTGCTGGTTCCCTTCATGGACCCCGGCGACATCACCGCTGATGTGCTGGAGCAGGCGCAGCGCGCCCTGATGGGAACCACGGCCTTTGCCTTCTCGCTGCGCTCAGTCGGCCGGTTTCCGACGACGGCCTATCTCGAACCTGAGCCCACTGCGCCATTCATCGCCATGACGCAGGCTCTGGTCGAAGCCTTCCCCGGCTTTCGGCCGTATGCGGGCGAACACCAGCGCGTCATCCCACACCTCACCGTCGCGCATGGAAGCGCTGCCGACGCAGACGAGGCAGCGGAAGCGCTGCAGCTGGGGCTTGAACAAGGAGCCGAAGTGAGAGCGCAATGCAGTTCCGTCGCCCTGATTGAGAATTCGTCTGGGCGATGGAGGGAGCTGCATGTCTTCCATCTTTCGCGCGACGCTTCGGGGTGAATCGTGGGACGGTATGTTGAGGCAGCTCGCGGCCAGGAGCCGTCGTACTTGGCGTCAATTTCAGCGTCGGCTTACGTTTGCATTGCGGTCGAAGAAAAGCGAACAGGGGCATTGCCGCCGCCCCGTTCGCTCGTCTCTCGCTCAATGCATTTCAGCAAGCGCCTCCTTGACGCCTTCCTCACGAAGCGGGAAGTCGGCCCCTTCCAGATGCAGCGCAGCCTCCGCAGGCACGGGGGTCGCGCAATCTTTGTAGATCACGCCGTCCTTCATGACGAGCTGGATCTTCGCCGGATCGGTCAGGAGAGAAAGATCCTCCAGCGGATCGCCATCCACCAGCACGATGTCCGCCAGGAAGCCCGCTTGCAACTGGCCGAGTTCATCCGGGCGCAGCATGATCTGGCCGCCTAGCTTCGTCGCCGCCAGCAGTGCTTCCTTGGGCGTCATGCCGATGTAATCGACGAAGTACTGCAGGTCATTGGCGTTGGTGCCGTGCGGCATCCATGCGAAGCCGTAGTCGCCGCCCGGCAGGATGCGGATGCCGCGCTGGTGCATCTTGCGCAGTGATGCCGAGGCGATCTCCAGTTCGCGCTTGTAGCCCATCTGGGTCGCAACAGCCTCGGTGATGCCGTACTCGGCGGCGTTGAAGGTGGTGCGGATGAGCCAGCCGATGCCCGGCGCGACAAAGTGCTTATCCTTAGCCGCCTCAAGCATGTCGAGCGCTTCTTCGTCTGCAAAGCTCGCGTGGTAGACCATCTCGATGCCGTGGCGAACGCATTGCTTCACTGATTCGCTCGACCGCGCGTGAGCGGCCATGCGCTTGCCGTAGCGCTTGGCTTCCTGCGAAAGCATTGCCACTTCTTCCTCAGAGAATGGCGACATCTCGGCCGGCAGGCCGGCGATGTACTCGCCGGACAGGTTGATCTTGAGGTGATCGACACCGTACTTGATGAAGGTGCGCGCCGATCTGCGGATTTCCTCCGGTCCGCTGCAAACGCTGCCGAAGCTCAATTCCTCGAAGTTCATGTGCGGCAGCGTGTTGTCGCCCAGCGCGCCGATGGTGGTGATTTCCTGGCTGCCCGCGAGGTAGCGCGGGCCGGGGAATTCGCCGGCTTCGATCGCGTTGCGCAGCACCACGTCGAGGCGCGGCTTGGCGGCGGCGGCTCCGATGGCGGAGGTCCACCCCATGTCCAGATAGCGCTTGGCCACGCGCACGCACCACAGTGTGTGCTCCTCGGGCGGCATGAACTGGATGGCGGCCAGGCTCGGCTGGTCGTTCCACGAGAAATGCGTGTGGGCCTCGGTCATGCCGGGCAAGAGAAAGCGGCCCTTGCCGTCGATGACGCGGGCGTCGTCCGTGCTCACGCTCTGGGGCGCGCGGGTCACCTCGACGATGCGCTTGCCCTCGACGAGCACGTCGCCGGTGTAGGTGTCTTCGCCCGTGCCGTCGAAGATGCGGACGTTTGTGAATGCGATGCGGGTCATGGCTTGTCTCCTCCGGCCCGTGGTGCCGGAATGGGTTGATGAAAGATGCTGAGAAAAGAGATCAGCGCAGCGATGCGTAGAACTGCTCAAGTTCCTGCATGCAGCGTTGCGGCTTCTCGAAGGTCGTCCAGTGGCCACAGCCATCGAAGACCACTTGCCGCGATCCGGTGATGCGCGCCGCCATGGCGGCCACGTTGGCGGGGGGCGCGACGCCGTCCTGGTCCCCGGTGACGAGCAAGGTCGGCACGCCGATGCGCTCGATCTCCGCCGACTGTGCCTTGGCCAGTGCCTCGCAGCTTTGCGCATAGCCTTCGGACGGTTGGCGCATCACGCTTTCGCGCACCAGTGCCAGCACGGCGGGCTGCTCGGCCTTCGTCTCCGGGCTGGTGGCGCCCTTGACGATGGCGTCGGCAATCTCCTGCATGCCCGCCGCACCACCACGCGCCGCCGCTGCACGCGCCACAATGTTCGGCCGAGCCGCTTCGGGTGGTGCGACCAGCGGGCCGAACAGGGCCAGCGACTTGATCTTTCCGGGATTGCGTACGGCGAGATGCTGCGCAACGACGGTGCCGAGCGAATGCGCCATCACGTGCACCGATTCGACGCCCAAGTCGGCGAGCAGGACTTCGAGCGATGCGGCATAGCCTTCAATCGACAGCGGGTGCGCGAGCAGCGGCGAGCGTGCGCTTCCGGGCAGGTCCGGGCGAATCACCTTGAAGTCCAACAAGGCAGCCAGCAATGGCGTCCAGGTGTTCGACGAACCGCCGAGTCCGTGAATGCACAGAAGCGCTTCGCCGTTGCCGTCGATCTCGACGGCCAGCCCGTTGATAACTTGTGTCGTCATCGTGCTGCGCTTCAGACGAACTTGTTTTCGATTGCGCCCAGGCGGTCGATCTCGACACGCACCACGTCGCCCGCCTTCAAGTAGCGCGGCGGTGTCATGCCCATGCCGACGCCGGCTGGCGTTCCCGTGGCGATGACATCACCCGGATACAGCGTGATTCCGCGCGAGATGGTCTCGATCAGCGTGGGGATGTCGAAGATCATGTTCTCGGTCGGGCCGTCCTGCCGCAGTTCGCCATTGACCCAGCAGCGCACGCGCGTCTTGGTGCCGTCGAACTCGTCGGCCGTCACGATCCATGGGCCCATCGGGCAGAAGGTGTCGAAGGACTTGCCCATGTCCCACTGGCTGTGGCGCACCTGCACGTCTCGCGCCGTCACGTCGTTGACGACCGTGTAGCCGAACACGTGTTCCATCGCCGCGGCGCGCGTGATGTTCTTGCCGCCCTTGCCGATGACCACGGCGAGTTCGGCTTCGTAGTCGATCTGGGTCGAGATCTCGCTGGGGACCAGCACGTCGTCGTGCGGGCCGACCACGCATTCGGGCACCTTGGTGAAGACGATGGGCCATTCGTCGGTTTTCGCGCCGCTGTCCTTGAAGACGGAGGCCGAGAGTTCCTTGGCGTGTGCGTGGTAATTGCGGCCGACGCACCAGACGTTTCGGCGAGGTTTGGGCAGCGGCGCGTCGAGCGCGACATCTGCCACCTTGACGGCGGCGCCGGTCGCGATCGGCGCCGCTCCGCCTTCGGCCATGGATTCGATGATGCTCAGGGCACCGACGGCCGCTCGCTGCGGCGTCAGGTCGAGCGGTTGGATGGTCAGGCCGTCGTCGGAAACAAGTCCCACGCGGCGGGTGCCGTCGGCGATGTAAGTTGCGATGCGCATTTCAGTTTGCTCCTGTGTTTTCTCTCTGCAGTTTTGCGGTTCCGATCAAGGCACCGCGGGGATGAAGCAACTTTAAAAACGCAGCTCTTTTTGCGCTTATCGACGAATCCGACGACGTATCAGGGAGTCCGGTACAGTGCTAGGTACTTACCCGGGTGGCCGTCAAATCAGGGCTCGCCAACGCGAACAATCGCACCGTCAACCCACGTTGGAAGGAGCTGAAGATGGCGGAGGCGTACGCGCTGCACGAGGGGGCTTTTGGCACGGCGATCGTTCTCGAATCCCGCGCCAACCTGGTATCGCACGCCCATTCCGAATCGCAACTGGCGATGTGGCTCGGCGGCAGTCGCGCAGTCGCCAACGTGGGCGCTGAGGTCGTGCCCTACAGCGAGAACGTCGCGCTCGGCGTCAACGCCTTCGAGGCGCACGATATGGTGATGGAGGGCAGCGGCTCCTGCCTCTTCCTCGTCTTCATGATTTCCAAGCAGTGGCTGGACGCGCTGGGCAGCGCAACCGGACGCAGCTTCCGATTTCCTTCGCCGCGCGTTCCCATCAGTTCCGCCATGCGCCGCTCATGCTGGCGGGTGCTCGACCTGATCATCTCCGCCGACAAGTCGCGCCCGGCCATCGACGACGAAGTGGAGCGGCTTCTGGAGGCGGCCATTGCGGCTTCGACCACCGGCAGCGCCGAATCGCCTGCGAGTTCCGTGGGCGTGATGCTTGACCATCGGCTGCGCAGCGCCATTGCCCACATGCGTGAACACGTTTCCGAGATCACAACCATCGATGAGATCGCGGCGAAGGTCGGGTTGTCGCGCGCGCACTTCTTCGCTCTTTTTCGCGACCAGCTCAACACGACGCCTCAGGTGTTCTGGAGCGGCGTGCGGGTTGAGGAAGCCATGCGCCGCGTTGCCGAAGGCGGCGCGCTGACCGAGGTCGCGATGGATCTCGGTTTTTCGGCGCCAGGCAATTTCTCGCGCTTTTTCAAGGAGCACACCGGCGTTTCGCCGTCGATCTTCAAGCGGGCGGCGCGCGATCCGTCGCCTGTGACTGTTACCGGCGTCCCCAGGGAGCAGCAGCTCTAGGGCTGGCGGCTTCGATGCAGTCGGGGCGCAATCCCAAATCTTGTTTCGGTGCGAATCGGACCAACTGACGTGGCTGCTTTCGCCAGCATACCGGCCATACGACAGTCGATGGCGAGCGGCAGCAACGGGCCCTGAACAGTCCTTCCCGCCCTCCAGCAAGCTGACGCTTAGATCCACCCAGGCCGGCGCACAACTGACGTTGCCGATAGAGGCGGCTCTTGTAGTGGCTGCCCTACCATGTCGGCGTGAAGAGTCGCAGCATTTCTCCAGGCCATGCCTCACGCTCACCGTTCGCGTCGATGGAAAACTCTATGCCGCGTTTGAAAAGCTCTGCCACGCCCGATCGCTGGAGGTTCCCCATGTTGCACGAGCGCTGCTCGAGCAGGTGGTCCAGGACGGCCGACTCGTTGGTACGCCTTCTGCACACGGTTGATAGCGAGGGTACATGCCTTATGGCTTGATCAAGGACATGGTGCTAGGCATGCGATGGCAACCCACCAGGAAGGGCCGGCCGCCGAGATTGCCTACTTCGACGCGCCTGGTCGAGGTGCAGGCTGAAGCTTGGCTCGCCATTACTGGGGGCGCAAGTTAGTCCAAGTAGTCAAGAAACATCGGAGTCACTTGCTGGAGGAAGGCGACCTCCTCCGCATCAATTACGCGTGGCTCCAGATCGAAATGGATGAACGTGCCATAGGGCGCCCCGGAATCACGTGTCAGCAGCCGCCCGTAGTACGACTCAACCAAGCCAACAAAGGGGCGATAGCTGACCAAGGACCTATCCTTGGAGACGTGACTGGTCGCGAACTCGCCCTGCTCGATCGCGTGCTGGCAGAAACTCTTCTGCAAGGGGACTGCTTGCAACCAAGTGCGGTATTCAGAGGCACGGTCAAAAACGTGCTGCGCCTTCAATGAATCGCCGCTCAGTTTGTAAATGGCAGTGTATCGGTACTGAGTCCTGTCATTGAGCATCGCCAAAGCATGGCGAACTCCATGGGCAGCAAGCGCGCGGCGAACCGCAGCCGCCTGCACGGGCAAATCAAACTCAGACATCGGGGAATTTCGTTCTAGGCGGCGTGCGCAGGAGGCTCAACTCGAATCTTAGTGGCCGAGGAATAGTCGTGCTTGGGTGGGGATATCGAACGTGTGCCCGTAAGTCGGTCGCTTAGGAAAAGAAACGGGTCAGGCACATTCATTCACAAACACCGCCTCGAGAACGAAGCGGTGACGAGCTCGCAACTAGCCATTCGATCCACTTGGTGGCGCTGATCCGGCGCCAATACCTAGAGGGAGGTAAGCAGCCAGTGAAGTCATGTTGATCTGAGGCGTCGTCTTGCTCCGTCACCCAGCGCCGCGGGAGATTGGCGTTAACCCCATGTGCCATGGCCACCGCTGTCATCGACATCCCGGGCTCCCTGCAGGCCTGCACAGCCTGCGCCTTGAACTCGGCGCCGCGTGTTCTGCGGCGCCGCGCCGGCATCGCTCCTTCGTTAGTGTGCACGTGTCCACCGATTTCCGACGCGGCTACGGCGGCCAAGCGGCAGCAAGTGTCGCCGCAGCCGGCGGGCGAGTTCGTCGCCCTGCAGTTGCCACCACCCGAGGCGCCGGCGCGCGACATCCACATCGAGCTACAACGCGGGGCGACGATGATCAAGATCGGCTGGCCCGTTCAGGCCGCAGGCGACTGCGCTGCCTGGCTTCGCGAGTGGCTCAGGTGAGCGGTTGATGATCCGCATCGACGCCACTTGGCTGGCCACAGAGCCGCTGGACATGAGCGCCGGCACGCCGGCACCGACTCGGCGCTGGCGAGGGTCGTCACGGCGTTCGGCGCTGCGCGGGCGCATCACGCCTACCTGTTTGCGAATCGACGCGCCAATATCGGGTGAAGGCCCTCATCCACGACGGGATCGGTCTCTGGCTGTGCGCGCGGCGCCTGCATGAAGGCCCGCTTCGCTTGGCCAGCAGCGAGCGCCACCACCCAGCTCACCCTCACGCGCGACCAATTCAACGCGCTGGTGCTCGCGGCCTGTCGTGGCAGCGCTGGCCTACGCCCGCGTGCCCCAAACTTCCTCCTGTGGACCCGATCTTGACCCGTGCAGGACTGGCCAGCAAAAGCGGTCAGATGGGTGAGGCCCAACCCTTCTGCAGTTCACGCCGTTCCCATTCTCTATGTAGCCGACCGATGGCTTCGGCGAAGGCCATGAGCTCATCCGAGATCGGCGCTCCCGGCGCCAGTACCCCAGCATCCTCTGCGAGCCCTTGATAGGTCTCACGCGAAAATTCGGGTGCTGTTGGCCGTTGAGTGCTTAAGTTTTGCATCTGAAATTAGGGGAGAAAGCCAAGTGGCTGAAGGTTCATCGCAGTAAGCGCCATTAGCTCAATGTTGTATGTAGGAACACGCGCACGGTCTCCGTGGCCTGCGATATCGTCGCCCAGCCGGCGCGCTGTCAGCGTCTCGTCGGTCCAGGATGCTGTGCCGACTAGGACGGCCATGGTTGCACTTAGTCGGGAATGCTCTGAAGCTCGGCAAGGGTCGTGCGAAGCTTGCCGAGCGCCAGCACCGCCGCTGCGAACTCGCCTGACTCGACGCCTTGCTGGCTTAAGGACTCCAAGACAAACCGCTCGAAAGCATTTCCCACCTCGCCTTCAAGCATCTCATGATCTTCCAGAACGGCATTCCCGAGCATCAAGAGCTCAGCCAAGGCTCGCGCTGGCCGGCGGTGTGATCGCTTGAAGTCAGCTCTCAGAGCCGTGATCTCATAACTCGTAATGGTCATGGTCGGCAGAACTCACTCTGGTGCTCAGGGAACTCATTCTGCAGGCTTCTCTACTCAGCGCAACCTGCGGCTTGAGCCACTCAATGGCCCTCCTCGGCTGGAGTCGGGTGATCTGAAGACTTTGGACTTCATGCCGTCATGCAGCCCTCCCAGCATGCGCGCTGACCATGGCCAATTTCGCCAGAAACGCACGTTTTCGTGTAGGACCGAACCCCAAATACAGATGCGCCGCCCATCACAACCGTACGATAAGACCTAAGTTCGAATGAGAACGCGGAGGGATTGAAGCATGAGCAAACGCAGCGAAGAGCTGGAGACGGTGCCCCACGACTTGGATGCCTACTCCTCGGGGCCTAGAGTCCAAACGGACGCGAGGACGTTCGCGAACACCGTGGCCAACTTCTTCCGCACGAACGGCAGCGCGGACACTCGCGAATCGATGGTCGCCACGGTCCTGCCATCTGGGCGGGCACCGGAGTTCGTCCAGCGCGAGCAAACAGTGTCGAAGTCGATCCTTTACAGGCACTGGGACGCGATCAACGCCGACGGCGTCACGGCCTCAGAGTTCATCGCGTTTTTGCAGCCCCTTGCCGATTTGGACGGCATCACGGTCTCGTACGCCTACAGCGACGAAGCTGGCAAGGAGCACGTCTACAACCACAGGCGCGAAGACTCCTCGTATGAGAATCCACTTTCGCGAGCCATCCGCGAAAACAAGCTCTCCAGAGAGAAGGCGCTCTCCTTCGCCTTGAATGAAGAAGGCAAGGTCTGGATCGAGAGCAATTTCATCGAGTTGGAGTAGGCACTGAAAGGGCGCTTCGCAAAATCCTGGGAGTACTAGCGGTTGCGGTGGACCCGATCAAGGGCTCACGATACCTTGACGAACAAGGGTAAGGAACTCATGGCTACATCCTCGAGCTCGTTGGATTTGTTGGAAAAGGCGGTAAATGCTATTGAGCAGGCGTCCCAAGATATTTTGGACAGCGAGCCCGATGTACCGTTCACTGCATCGACCGATCTGCTTTCTCTTAGCCCGAATGAAGGAGAGCGGATCCGCAGCAAGGAGGAGGCAAGCTATCGGACACGGCCCACGCTGTCGGCCATCCATTTCTGCCTGACATCGTCCATGGCAATGCTTGCCATTTGCCAGTCACTGATTGAGCAACCAACGACCCAGTCGCCGCGCGAACGCGAACGGCGGTGGAAGAAGCTGGCCTCCGATGCCAAGATAGCAGGTCGCACCGCCTACCGCGCGGCGCTCGTTCTTTCAGATCCTGCTGCGAATGAGGGCCCCGGAGGTCAAGACAGTGCGCCCCCGAGCGGTGCATAGGCTATGCCGACGTGAGGAAGATTGTTTTCACAATGCTCCTGCTGCCCATGCTCTGCGCGGCGGAGTCGAGCGTGAGAGCAGGTCGTGCAACAGGCCATCTCAGCTTTCAGGTGAATGTGCCACCGGCGTTCAGCGTCCTTCAAGCGGCGCCCATCGCGGGCGGCTACGAATACCGGGTATGGACGAACATGAAATCCATTGTGATTAACGGCAAAGAACATCGATTCAGCCGAGTCGGGGAGACGTCCCTATTCGTACCCACCTCGAATGACACCTTCGTTGTTCATGGCCTATAGTGGCAGCCCAGCGTTTGCGCCAAGCTTCTATGCGGCTAAGATTTGGACACCACCACATGGAGACATTGCATGACGCTCGATGAGTACACGGAAGCAGCGAAGAAAATCTATGCGGAGCAGCAGAGCCTCGCGCAGTCGATGTCCCAGCTGGCGCTCTCGGCCAGAGCTGTACCTGCCAACCCTGAATTCGTGGCTCTCATGACGAAGCAGTGGGGGCTGGTGCAGCAATTGGCCTCGCTCAATACGGAGCTGATGCTCGGCATCATGGTCCCCAAGAAATAGGTGCGGGCAACTACTGGCTGCGGCAACGCGAGCCTGCCCGTAATTTTTTGTGCGAGGCATGGCATGACGACCAGGAGCATGTATGCCGAGCAGGAAGACGACGAAGGCGGCAGCGGCCGCCGCGGCGGCGTTGCCGTCGATCCCCGAGGAGCTGATTGACCAGTTCGTGAAGGAGCCCAAGAGTGCTTGATCAAGGACATGGTGCTAGGCATGCGATGGCAACCCACCAGGAAGGGCCGGCCGCCGAGATTGCCTACTTCGACGCGCTCATGAGAGCGACGAGGTCCAGCGTGGGTTGTCCAGTTGCAAAGCGCCCGGGCCCTCCACCAGTTCCTTTGGCCAAACCTATGCGAACGCCCCTTCCGCCGCGGGCACGAGCACAACCCAGTTTTCTTAGTCAAAAATGACCAAAACTCATTTTTAATGTAAATCTGGGGGGTCTCACAGGGAGAAAATGACCACATCTTTAGGAAACCTACGGCGACCGTAGGTTTCCTAAAGATGTGGTCATTTTTGACTAAACCGGTGCACCCCGCCGTTGCGTTTCCGCAGGTGTTTGCCACGTGAGCCGCCGCTTGGGCCTTCGGTCGGGCCGTCACAACGCGCAGTGAGCGCTCAGAACCTGTACTGCACGTACGCCCCCACAAAGTCCCCGGAGCGACCACCGGCTTCCTTCAGCGGCTCCCCAGGCACGAAGTGGACATACGCCGCGGAGAGCGCAAGACGCGGCGTCGGCGACCACCCGATCGTGGCGATCCACTGGTGCCCGATGAAGCGTCCTCGCGTCCCCGAGGTTCCAGCCACCGGAGACAAGGGTGGCGCGTAGAACGCGTCGGCCTTCGACTGCTTCCACAGTGGATTCCAGCCGAGCGTCAGGCTCAAGGTGCGCGTCATCGACAAGGCGATGCTCGGCTGGATGTCAATGAGGTTTGCAGGCGCTGCAACATTCGCGTCGGAGAAGTAGGGAAGTTTCGGAAAGAGCGGATTGAAGGTGCCGAGCGTTCCGTCACGTAGGTTCTTGTCGCCGCTGATGACGTCCGCCTTCAGCCCCAGCCGGGGTGATAGAGACACATTCGCGAAGGTGTAGCCGGTGTCCGACGAGATGGTCCAGGCGCGAATGTCGGACCTGCCGAAAGACCCGAACTGAAAAGCCGCCTCTACATTCCAATCGAAGCCAGCTTGATGCCCGAACAAACGAGCGCCGATGGTGTGACGACGCTCCGTTGCGGTTCCCTGTGCAAAACGGGCATTCTTGCGATCGAGCCCGAGGTAGTAAAAGTCCGCCTTCAATCCAGGGACGGCGGGGATCGCCGTCGTGGCGTAGACACCTCCGAAGTCCTGATTCCGATCGCGGCGATCGTCGAATGTCCCGGATCGAGGCGCAACGGGTTGCACCGCGAAGGCGTCGACCCGGAAATCTTGGGACCCAACCCATGAGACACGCACCCCATCGAAGGAGCGCCTGATGTTCGGGCCCTCTCTGACAGAAACGAGCCGCGAAGATCCGAAGCTCATCTCCTGGCGCCCTGCTCTCAGCACAACCTGTGCTCCATCGAGTGGAAGCGTGAGCTCGCCAAATCCTTGCAGAAGGTCGAGATCGTCCTCCTGCGTGGGTGGCGGCGTGCCGGCCCACCCCGGTGCAGAACCGCTCGCGAGCTCAATGAAGTTTCGAAAGTTCGGGCCCAGGTGAAGGTCGGCGAACAGAAATGCCCGGTAAAGGAAGTAGCCATCGCGTGGCGGCGACTCGAGGCCGAAAACCGGGTTCCGCAAGTACTCGTACCCTGCGCGCAATTCTCCACCGAAGGTCGCATACCATGTTCCCTCGTGGTTCAAGGGCACCCACTTGAAGCGGTCGAGAACACCAGTGCGTCTGGCAGGATCGCGCATCGCGGTCCAATCCTCGTCGAACCGGGAGCTCGTGTAGGTTGGACGCGAGTCTGGATCCTGCGCCACTGCCGATGGGCCGAAGCCCATCGACAGCGCTGCCAGCAACAGCGCCACTCGCGCGGACGGTTTTACGTCAGAGGCCATCAATTTCTCGGAATCAGCTCACCCTCGACCGAGCCCCAACGGTGGGAATGGCGACCCAGAGCACCGAGTCGGATGCGAAGGCAAGCGCCAGCACGACAAGCCATGTCATCCCGATGGCGATCGTCGCGCGCCCGACGGGGATTTCTACTTACCGCCGTAGCCTTCACCATATGAGGGCAGTTGACTCGACTTATTCGCCTTCGCGACTTCGGCGCGGCGCGCCTGTCGCGCAGCCGTGCGTTCGGCGCGCGGCACCTTCGCCCTGGCCTCCGGCTCGGGGTTGCCCTCGCCGGGCTTGAACTCACGCGCAGCCTCCGCACCTTCCGGCTTCCTCGCCTGCCTTGCCGCGGCGCGCTCCGCACTAGAGACCTTGGCCCTCGGCTCGGGCTTTGGATTGCCCTCGCCCGGAGTGAACTCGCGTGCGGCTTGGGTGCCCTGGGCTTGGCGTTCTGCGCGCGCGGCTGCCTTGTCCGTTGGCACGGGCGCTACCGTTTGCGCATTGGCGCCGAACGCGGCCAGCTGCATGATCACGGTGCTAAATGCCCAGAAAAATGTTTTCATATCGAACTCCAGTAGTTTCAAAAAAAGACCTGCGCCATCGTTCCGGGACCAGCCTTCATGATGAAGAGATCGGCGCGGGCAACGTTGAGGACCGAAGCCGGAATGGACGTCATCCCGTTCGACCGGCGCACGCTCTTGGAGCCAAGCGTGGGGAGGCTGCGAACCATTGCGCAGCCCACCATCCGTCCAAGGCTGGGGACAACTCTGCTAGCCCCTTACGCGTACCTTCGCCAACAGTGAGACCTTCGACCTCCAGTGGGGGACGGCAAACCGAAGTACCGTCCCAGTCGCTCACCATAGGCGCGCTGCATACGTGCGGCCGGCGAAACGCCTACGCCTCGATGAACGCGAGCAGGTCAGCGTTCACCCGGTCCTTGTGGGTGGTGCAGGTGGCGTGCGGCGCGCCGGCGTAGACCTTGAGCTGGCTGCCCTTGATCATCTCGGCCGCAAGCTTGCCGGTGGCCTCGATGGGAACGACCTGGTCGTCGTCGCCGTGGATCACGAGCGTGGGCACGTCGATCCTGGCCATGTCGGGGCGGAAGTCGGTTTCCGAGAACGCGGTCACGCAGTCGAGGGTGGCCTTGATCGAGGCCTGCAGCGCAATCTGCAGCGTCTGCTTGAAGATGCCCTGCGACACCTTGGCGCCGGGGCGGTTGGTGCCGTAGAAGAGCGTGCTGAAGTCATCGAGGAACTGCGCACGATCGGCAGCCAGCCCGGCGCGGATGCCTGCGAACACTGATGCGTCGGGGCCCACGGGGTGGTCGGCCGTCTTCATGAACAGCGGCGTCACGGCACTGATGAGTGCGAGCTTGGCCACGCGGGCGCTGCCCTTGCGCGCGATGTAGCGCGTCACGTCGCCGCCGCCCATCGAGAAGCCCGCGAGGATCACTTCCTTCAGATCGAGCTTCTCGACCAGCTCGGCGATGTCGTCGGCGAAGGTGTCGTAGTCATAGCCTGTCCACGGCTGGCTCGACCGGCCGAACCCGCGGCGGTCGAACGCGATCACACGGTAGCCGCGTTCTGCGAAGAACAGCATCTGGGCGTCCCACATGTCCGCGCTGAGCGGCCAGCCGTGGCTGAAGAGGATGGGCTGGCCCGAACCCCAGTCCTTGTAGTAGAGCTCTGTTCCGTCGCGCAAGGTGAGTGTGGTCATGGTTTTTACAGTTGAATGAAGGGAAGGCAAAAAGGTGGATGGCATCAGCCCTGGCGCACCGACTCGAACAGGAACCAGGTGCGTCGCTCGGCCTCGTCGATCCAGTTCTCCAGCACGCTGGCGGTGGCGACGTCGCCGTACTCGTCGCACAGCGCATGAGTGGTGCGCATGAAGCCGGCCAGCCGCTGGTTGTCTTCGCGCAGCTCGGCCAGCATGCCGATCGGTGTCACGAAGTCCGCATCGTTGTCCGAGAGTCGCTGCAAGCGGGCGGCATGGCCGGTCGAGCGCAGCGTAGTGCCTCCCAGCTTGCGAACGCGTTCCGCAATGGGGTCGACGGTGGCGAAGATCTGGTCGGCCTGCTCGTCCAGCAGCAGGTGGTAGTCGCGAAACGACGGGCCCGACATGTGCCAGTGGAAGTTCTTCGTCTTGAAGTAGAGCGCGAAGGTGTCCGCGAGGAGCACGTTGAGTCCCGCGGAGATGTCGCGCGTGGCGTCCGCGCCCAGGTCGCTCGGGGTGTGCAGCGGGGCAAGGCGCCGCTTCTTGGGGGTGTTGACGGTCGTGGGGTCGGCCATGTTTTTCCTTTTGGATTGGCAGAGACTAGAGAGCGAGAAAGTGATGCACTTCGGGCTTGCCCGGCCCAATGTGGAAACGGATGGCTTCGGCTTGCAGATCCGCATCGGCGTGCGACACGCGGCGGTGCTGCCGCATGTGCTCGGCCCATGACTCCACCAGGAACCACTCCATCAGGCGTTCGGGGTCGCCCGTGTCCTCGGTGATGCCCCAGGCGTAGGCGCCGTCGCGCCGCCGCTCGAGCGACAGGCGCTGCATGGCCTGCACGAAGGCCGGCTGATCTTCCTTGCGCACGCGGTACTCGACTTGCACCATCACCGGTCCGCGGTCGTGCGCCACCGGTTCGGCGAGCAGCGGTTCGGGCCAGTGATTGGAGGGCTGCAGGTCCGCCTCGCCCGCCGGCAGCTTGATCCGATGGAAGACGATGGCCACCGCCACCAGCCCGATCGCGCCGACGCCGAGCGCCATCGGCACGCCGATCTGCTGCGCCACCAGGCCCCAGCCCAGGCTGCCGGCGGCCATGGCGCCGTTGAACACGGTGAGGTAGACCGCCAGCCCGCGGCCGCGCACCCAGTTCGGCAGGATGCCCTGCGCCACGCCGTTGAGGGTGGTGAGCGCGATGATCCAGCCCACGCCGAGCAGCAACAGCAGCCCCACGGCCACCCATTGGGGCGGGGCAAGGACCAGGGCGCCCATGACCGCAGCGGCGATCAGCGAGGCCAGCAGCACCAGGCCGTCGGCATCCAGGCGCGCACGCAGGCGCGGCAGCAGCACCGCGCCCAGGATGGCGCCGGCGCCCACGGCGCCGAGCAGGAGCCCGTAGAAGCCGGCCGAGCCGCCCAGCATCTGCCGCGCCACCAGCGGCAGCAGGGCCCACACGGCGCTCGCGAACAGGAAGAACACCGCCGCGCGCAGCAGCACCACGTGCAGCTCGCGGCTGGCACGCGTGTAGCGCAGGCCGGCCTTGAAGGCCCCGAGGAAATGCTCGGACAGCCCGTTCGCTTCAGTGGCGGCGGGCCGGCGCCACCACAGCAGCGCTGCGATGACGAACACGTAGCTCAGCACATCGACGCCATAGGTCAGCGCCGCGCCGAAGCTCGCGAGCAGCAGGCCGCCGGCGGCCGGGCCGATGGCGCGCGAGACATTGATGCCGAGCGAGTTCAGCGCCACGGCGCTCTTTAGTTCGGCGCGCGGGACCAGCTCCGGCACGATGGACTGCCAGGTCGGCCCCATGAGCGCGGCGCCGATGCCGCCGACGAAGGTCAGGCCGATCAGGTAGCCGACCGTGAGGGTGCCGGTCTGCGCCAGCACCAGCAGCGTGCCGCTGACCGCGGCCAGCACCAACTGCACGAAGATCAGGAAGCGCCGGCGGTCGAGGATGTCCGACAGCACGCCCGCGGGGATCGCGAGCAGGAAGATCGGCAGCGTCGCGGCGGTCTGAATCAGCGCGACGGCGGTCGGGCTGGGCGACAGCTCGGTCACCATCCAGGCGCTGGCGACATCGCGCATGAAGCTGCCGATGTTGCCGAGCACCGTGGCCGCCCACAGCACGGCGAACACGGGCTGGCGCAAGGGCGCGAAGCTGCCTGGGGGCTTGGCGGCGGCGGACGCGGGCGAGCTCATGCGCGCCCCTCGTGCCGCTGCTGCAGGTCATGCCATGCAACGAGCACGAAGCCGCCGACCAGCCCCAGGTGTTCGAAGAAGGAGTTCGCGGCCATGAAGCGTTCCGGCGGCGCCATCTCCCAGAAACGCAGCGCTACGAAGGTTGCGAACAGCGTGAAGCCGGCCAACGCCAACGCGCCCAGCCAGCGATAGAAGCCCGTGAGGATCAGCACCGACGCGCCGAGCTCGAGCACGATGACAGCGATGGCGAGCGGCGCCGCGGGCGACAGGCCGAAGTGATTCATCTCGGCGATCGCCGCCGGGAAATCGATCGCCTTGTTCAAGCCCCCTTGCAGGTAGGCCGCACACAGGCCCAGCAACGCGAGCCATCGCACCCAGGGCGCGGTGAAGAGATTGCGCATCGCAGCCATCACACCGCCCAGCAGGCGCAGCCGAGCGCGCCCCAGAAGCTCTTGAGGTCGGCGATAGGCAGCTTGCTGCTCCACGCCGTCGCGTGCCGGTGGCCGTGGACATTGCAGTCGTTGGCGCAGCCGCAGGACATCGCGGCCTGGCGCAAGGTCTTCTGCAACGGCGCGCCCTCCTTGTCGCCCCAGCCCGCGTAGCCGCCGAAGGCGCGCACCGGCGACCAGTCGGGCATGGCCGGCGGCGGCCTGCCCTCGTCGTGCGCCGCGAACGCGCCCGCGCCATAGACCACCTTGCCGCCCACCATCGTGAGCAGCGCGGTGGTGTCGGCGATCTCCGACTCGGGGCAGGCGAAGAAATCGCGGTCCGGCACGATGAGATCGGCGAACTGCCCAACCTCGATGCGCCCTTTCTTGCCCACCTCGTTGGAGAACCATGTGGCGTTCTCGGTCCACAGGCGCAGCGCGGTCTCGCGATCCAGGCAGTTGCGCTGCGGATAGAGCTGCATGCCGCCCACCGTCCTGCCGGTGACGAGCCAGGAGAGCGAGACCCACGGGTTGTAGGAAGCCACGCGCGTGGCGTCGGTGCCGGCCGAGACCTTGACGCCCTTCTCCAGCATGCGCTTGACCGGCGGCGTGGCCTCGGCAGCGCCGGGCCCGTAGCGCTCGACGAAGTACTCGCCCTGGTAGGCCATGCGGTGCTGCACCGCGATGCCGCCGCCCAAGGCGGCGATGCGGTCGATGGATTGCTCGGAAATGGTCTCGGCGTGGTCGAAGAACCAGTTGAGGCCTTGAAGCGGGATGTCGCGATTCACCTTCTCGAACACGTCGAGCGCGCGCGTGATGGTCTCGTCGTAGGTCGCGTGCATGCGCCAGGGCCACTTGTTCTCGGCCAGGATGCGCACCACCTCCTCGAGCTCGCCTTCCATCTCCGGCACCATGTCCGGCCGCGGCTGGCGGAAGTCCTCGAAGTCGGCGGCCGAGAACACCAGCATCTCGCCGGCGCCGTTGTGGCGGAAGTAGTCGTCGCCCTGCTTGTACTTCGATGTCGCGGTCCAGTTCAGGAAATCCTGCTTCTCCTGCTTGGCCTTCTGCGTGAAGAGGTTGTAGGCCAGGCGGATCGTCAGCTGGCCGGCATCGGCGAGCTGCTGGACGACCTGGTAGTCCTCGGGATAGTTCTGGAAACCGCCGCCGGCGTCGATGGCGCCCGTGACGCCGAGCCGGTTGAGCTCGCGCATGAAGTGGCGCGTCGAATTGAACTGGTACTCGATCGGCAGCTTCGGTCCCTTGGCGAGCGTCGCATAGAGGATGGCCGCATTGGGCTTGGCCAGCAGCAGCCCGGTCGGGTTGCCGCTGGCGTCGCGCACGATCTCGCCGCCCGGCGGGGCCGGCGTGTCCCGGGTGTAGCCCACCGCGCGCAGCGCCGCCCCGTTGAGCAGCGCGCGATCGTAGAGATGGAGGATGAACACCGGCGTATCGGGCGCGACGGCGTTGAGCTCCTCGAGGGTCGGCAGCCGCTTCTCGGCGAACTGGTGCTCGGTGAAGCCGCCCACCACGCGCACCCACTGCGGCGCCGGCGTCACGGCCACTTGGCGCTTGAGCATGCCCATCGCATCGGCCAGGCTCCTGACGCCCTCCCAGCGCAGCTCGAGGTTGTAATTGAGGCCGCCGCGAATGATGTGGGTGTGGCTGTCGATCAGGCCCGGCAGCACGCGCTTGCCCAGCAGGTCGATGACCTTGGTCGCGGGGCCGGCCATGGGCAGGATGTCCTCGTCCCGCCCCACATGGGTGAAGCGGCCGCCGCTGATCGCGACCGCGCTGGCGGTGGGATTGGCGCGGTCGAGGGTGGTGATGAGCCCGTGGTGCAGGATGAATTCGGGCGGCTGGGCATCGGCCATGTGGGATGTCCTTGAGGTATGGGGTTGCTGCGCCATCGCCGGCCCGGCGATGGCGGCGCCGAGCGTGCCGAGGCACAGCTGGCGGCGTTGCAGATCGACGTCAGGCGGCGTCATGAGGTGAGGCGCGGGTGGGCGCCACCGGCTTGGCTGCCGCGAGCTCGGTCGGCTTCGCGCATTGCGGCAGCTCGCCGAACATGTGCGGCTTGACCTGGTGGTGCAGCCACGAGGTGGTCGCGGGGTTGCGGTCGAACATCCGCTTGACCAGCGGCGGCAGCTGTTCACCCGCAAGGATGCCGAGCAGCCCGACGAGCGCAATGATCGGCGGCGCCGGCGAGCGCACGCTGAAGAGCGCATAGATCGCGCCGACCAGCAGGCCGACCGCCAGGGAAACGATGTAAGGCTTCATCGCGCGGGCCCTCAGCCCTCGTGGGCGCCGAACATGGTCTTGGCATAGATGATGCCCAGGCCATAGGCGCCGCCGAACTTCTTGGCGATGCCGGTGGTCATGTCGTAGCTTTCGGTGCGGGCCCAGTCGCGCTGCAGCTCGAGCAGGTATTGCAGCGAGGTCATGGGACGGGCGCCGGCCTGCACCATGCGGTCCATGGCGCGGTTGTGGGCCTCGGCGGAGACGTCGCCGCAGGCATCGGCGATCACGTAGACCTCGAAGCCCTGGTCGAGCGCCGAGAGGGCCGGGCCGACGATGCACACGCCGGTCCAGAGGCCGGCCAGCACGATGCGGCTCTTGCCGATCCGGTTGACCTCCTTGATCACGGCGGCGTCCTCCCAGGTGTTCATGGAGGTGCGGTCGATCATCTTCTGCTCGGGGAAGGCGGCCGTGATCTCCTCGAACATGGGGCCCGAGAAGCTCTTCTCGGCCACCGTGGTGAGGATGGTCGAGGCGCCGAAGCCGGCGGCCGCATGCGCCACCAGCGCAGCGTTGTTGCGCAGCGAGACCGCGTCGATCGAGTGGGTGGCAAAGGCCATCTGCGACTGGAAGTCGATCATGACCAGCGTGTGGTCAGTGGGCGTGAGCAGTTTGGCGCCGGCGGTCGGGGTGGCTTTGAGGGACATGAAGTACTCCGTGTTGACGATGGAAAAAAGGGGGAGCCGCGACGTGTATCTTCGCTTCGGGGCAGATGCACGTCTTGTCGATTTTTGAGGTCGTTTGGACATTTGCCGCCTGCGTCGGCGGCGCATGATTCAAAACGAGGGCAGTTCGTTCGGGCGCAGGTCGAATACCAGCACCTCGGCACCGTCGCCGCGCGCCAGGTCGAGGCGCTGTTCGTTGCGCACGCGCGCACCGTCGCCCGCGGTCAGGCGCTGTCCGTTGACTTCGACGCTGCCGCGCGCCACGTGCACGTAGGCGTGGCGCTTGGCTCCGAGCTTCAGCGACGCGGCCTCTTCGCCGTCGAACAGGCCGGCGTAGACGCGGGCGTCCTGGTGCACGGCGAGCGAGCCCTCGGTACCTTCGGGCGAAATGATCAGCCGCAGGCGCCCGCGCTTTTCTTCGGTGGCGAAGTGCACTTGCTGGTAGCGGGGCGCGACGCCCTTTGCATTCGGCACGATCCAGATCTGCAGGAAGTGCAGCGCTTCGGTGGACGACGCGTTGAACTCGCTGTGCCGCACGCCGGTGCCCGCGCTCATCATCTGCACATCACCCGGGCGGATCACGGAGCCCGTGCCCATCGAGTCCTTGTGTTCGAGCGCGCCGTCGAGCACGTACGAGAAGATTTCCATGTCGCGGTGCGGGTGGGTGCCGAAGCCGCGGCCGGGATGCACGCGGTCGTCGTTGATCACCAGCAGGTCCGAAAAGCCCTCTTGCGCGGAATCGCGGTAGTGGCCGAAGGAAAAGGTGTGGCGAGACTTCAGCCAGCCGAAATCTGCGTTTCCCCGGTCGTTGGCACTGCGAACTTCCAACATGATTCATTCCTTTCTGGTTCGGTGATTCGATGGGATTCATGATGGCTTCGAAGCGAGATCCCGAGCCATGGCTGAATCTTCTTTCTTTTCGCGACACCGGATGGCGAACCTTTTCGCAGTCTATGATCGAAGTTTTCGATCATCAGCTTTCGAGGTATCGCGTGCTGAAGCTCAGCCTGGAAGCCATCGAGGTCGTGGACGCCATCGCGCGCCACGGCTCCTTCGCCGCCGCCGCCGCGCGCCTGAACAAGGTGCCCTCCACGATCTCGTACGCCGTGGGCAAGCTGGAGGAGCAACTGGGCATGCTGCTGTTCGAGCGCAACGGGCCGCGCGTGACCCTCACCGCGGCCGGCGAGGAAATGCTCAAGGAGGGACGCTGGCTGCTCGGCGCCGCCAGCGATCTGGAATCGCGCATGCGGCAGATCGCCACCGGCTTCGAATCGGAATTGCGGCTGGTGCACGACTCGCTGATCCCGACGCAGGCGCTCATCGACGACGTGCGAGCCTTCGAGGACCTTCGCTGCGGCACGCGGCTGCGCATCTTCTGCGAGGCGCTCACCGGAAGCTGGGAGGCACTGCGCGAGGGGCGAGCCGACGTGGTCATCGCCGCGGGCGAAGGACCTGCCGGCGGTGGCTACCAGTGCGTCATGGTAGGCAGCCTCGAGTTCGCGTTCTGCGTCGCCCCGACGCATCCGCTGACCCGGCTCGACCGCCCGCTGCACCGCGGCGACTTGCTGGAGCACAACGCGATCGTGGTGAGTGATAGCGCGCGCACCCTGTCCGACCGCACGGTGGGACTGCTCTCCGGCCAACAGCGCATCGCGGTGCCGTCGATGGCCGCGAAAATCGCCTGCCAGATGGCCGGCCTGGGACACGGCTTTCTGCCTCGCGCTTGCATCCAGGGCGAACTGGCGCGCGGCACACTGGTGGAACTCGCCACGGAAGAGCCCCGCGCGCCCGAGGCTTTCTGGCTCGCCTGGAGGACAGGCGCCAAGGGCCAGGCGCTGCAATGGTGGGTGAAGCAGCTGAACCGCCCGCTGGTGCCCGCGCTGCTTCCACGGTCCGGCTGGATCTCCTGACGCCGCGGCGCGGCGGGTGGATCAATCGGCTCGGCTGCGGCGCCAGCGTGCCGGCGATGTGCCGGTGCGCGCCGAGAACACCCGCGTCAGGTGGCTCTGGTCGGCAAAGCCGCAAGCCGAGGCCACCTGCGCAATGGACAGTTCGGGGTTGCGCAGCAGGCGCTGCGCCGCCTCGACGCGCTGGCCCACTAACCACGCATGCGGCGTCTGCCCGGTGGTCTGCTTGAAGGCCTTACTGAAGTGGCTGCGTGACAGCGTGCATTCGCGCGCGACATCGGCCAGCGATACATCGGCTGCGAGGTGCTCCATCAGGAAGGCCTACGAATGAATCGAGCGTTGCGCGCGGCAGGTGAAAGAACATCCAGTGGAAGGGGCCGCAGATATACGCCGAGGCGCGCTGCGACAGATCCGCGATGTGGAAGGAGCCCTCCTGCTGCAGACCCAACTGGAACGATCTGCCATCTCTGACAATGCGCCGGGTGCCGCCCGCGGTGATCTCCACGCTGAGCAGGAACGCATCTTCGGTCGGAAGCGGTGCCAGCACGAGCAGATGCGGAAGCTCGTAGTGCATTCGCGCAACACCGAGTTCGGAACCCCAGCGCGACGTGCTTACGAGTGACTGGACAACACTGAGTCCGGACTGAGATTCCAGCCGTCGGCCGAGCCAGCAGTCGGAGCGAAGGGCGGTTGAAATGTGCGGGAAGTATGCAATGCGGGGCTGGCAACCCCGCAAGAGCGGCATGGCAACGCGCTGAGGCGCATGCCATCGGTCGCCGCGGTCGCGCTGACTCCGGCCCTCATACACGCGCAGCCAGAAAGTCCAGAAAGCACGCGATGCGCGCCGCCAGCTTCGTATTTCGGTAGTACACCGCATTGATCCCCTGGCGCACGTCCGCGGTGTCGTTCACGAGCAATTGCATCAGGTCGCCGCGCTTGCGGTCGCCGGCGGTCATGAAGTCGGAGAGGCACACAACGCCTGCACCCTCGAGTGCCAGCTGCCTGAGCGTCTCGCCGCTCGACGCCCTGATGCTCGGTGCGATCTGCCACTCGTCGCCATGCTCCCCGCGTAGCGGCCAGCGGTTGAGCGAATCCGGCTGCGTGAAGCCCAGCAGCGTGTGCTTGGCCAGCGCCACCACGCTGCGGGGCCGGCCATGCTTTTCCAGGTAGCCGGGGCTGGCGAGCACGCGCATGCGGCTGGTGCCGAGCGGGCGCGCATGAAGCGTCGAATCGCGCAGCTCGCCGATGCGGATGGCGACATCGGTGCGGCGCTCCAGCAGGTCGATGTTGAGCTCGTCGGTGTCCAGCTCCAGCGTGATGAGGGGATAGCTGCGCCGGAACTCCGGCACCAGCGGCACGATGACGTGCAGCATGAACGGCGTGGCGGCGTTCACCCGCAACTGGCCCGCGGGCTGCTGGCGGCGCGCGGCCATCTGCTCCTCGGCGTTGTCGATCGACGCGAGGATCGCGCGCGCATGCGCGAGGAATGCAGCGCCCTCTTCCGTGAGCTCGATGCGGCGCGTCGTGCGGCGCAGCAGCGTGGTCTCGAGTTTCTTCTCGAGCCGGCCGAGCGCACGGCTCACGCCCGAGACGGTCTGCTCCAGTTGCTCCGCCGCGGCCGTGATGGAGCCGGCATGGACGACAGCAACGAAGGCTTGCAGTTCCTCGAGGGTGGTCTTCATGGCATTCTTGATTTCGATTCAATAGTGTAGTGATGACTATGCGCTGTTTCTGCAAGAAGAGCTGACTCACACTCGAGCCCTGCCTCAACAGGAAACCTCCCACATGCCCATCGCCCTCCTGGCGCTGACGCTCAGCGCCTTTGCCATCGGCACGACCGAATTCGTGATCGTCGGCCTGCTCCCCACCGTCGCGGCCGACCTCGGCATCGGCCTGCCCTCGGCCGGCCTGCTGGTCAGCCTCTACGCGGTCGGCGTCGCCGTCGGCGCGCCGGTGCTCACCGCCCTCACGGGCAAGGTGCCGCGCAAGGCGCTGCTGCTCGGCCTCATGGCGCTCTTCACCGCCGGCAACCTGCTGGCGTGGCAGGCGCCGAGCTATGAAACGCTGGTCGCCGCGCGCGTGCTCACCGGCCTCGCGCATGGCGTGTTCTTCTCGATCGGCTCGACCATCGCCACCGGCCTGGTGCCGAAGGAAAAGGCGGCGAGCGCGATCGCCATCATGTTCACCGGCCTCACGGTTGCGCTGGTGACCGGCGTGCCGATCGGCACCTTCATCGGCCAGCACTTCGGCTGGCGCGAGACCTTCCTCGCCGTATCGGCGCTGGGCGTGGTCGCCTTCGTCGGCAGCTGGCTCTTCGTGCCCGCCAGCATCCGCCACACGCCGCCCGCTTCGCTCGCGCAGCAGGCCAAGGTGCTGGCCGAGCCGCGGCTGCTGCTGGTCTACGCCAAGACGGCGATCGGCTACGGCGGCTCGTTCATTCCGTTCACCTTCCTCGCGCCGATCCTCACCGAGGTGTCCGGCTTCAGCGCCGGCGCCGTGGGCTGGGTCATGCTGGTCTATGGCCTCTCCGTCGCGGCCGGCAACATCTGGGGCGGCAAGCTGGCCGACCGCATGGGCCCTATTCCCGCGCTCAGGATCATCTTCGCGCTGCTGGCCGCCGTGCTGCTGGTCTTCAATTTCGCCGCGCCGCACAAGTGGCTCGCGCTCACCACGGTGCTCGCCTGGGGCGCGGTCGCCTTCGGCAACGTGCCGGGCCTGCAGGTCTATGTGGTGAAGCAGGCCGAACGCTTCACGCCGCAGGCGGTGGACGTGGCCTCGGGCCTCAACATCGCGGCCTTCAACCTCGGCATCGCCGGTGCGGCCTGGGCTGGCGGCCTGATCGTCACGCACCTGGGCCTGATGCACACGCCGTGGATCGGTGCGCTCGTGGTGCTGGTCTCGCTGGCACTCACGCAGTGGAGCGGCGTGCTGGACCGGCGCAGCGGCATCCCCGTACGCGCCGACGGGCCCATTCCGATCGGCCACTGAACAACTCACTGGCTAGGACCTTCACATGACTACGCACAACATTCCGCTTTTCGGCCTCGGCACTTTCCGCCTCAAGGGCCAAACCGTCATCGACTCCGTCAAGAACGCGCTCGACCTCGGATACCGCCTCATCGACACCGCGCAGATCTATGGCAACGAGGCCGAGGTCGGCCAGGCCATCGCCGAAAGCGGCGTGCCGCGCGATGCGCTCTTCATCACCACCAAGATCTGGACGGCGAACTACGCGCGCGACAAGCTCATTCCCAGCCTGGAGGAGAGCCTGGCGAAGCTGCGCACCCCTCACGTCGATCTCACGCTGATCCACTGGCCCTCGCCGGGCGATGCGGTGCCGGTCGCCGAACTCATGGGCGCGCTCGCCGAAGCGAAGGCGCAAGGCCTGACCCGGCAGATCGGCGTGTCGAACTTCACCGTCGCGCTGATGAAGGAGGCGATCGCAGCCGCCGGCGCCGGAGCGATCGCGACCAACCAGATCGAGCTGCACCCCTACCTCCAGAACCGCAAGGTGGCCGACTTCGCAAGAAGCCAGGGCATCGCGATCAGCTCATACATGACGCTCGCCTACGGCAAGGTGTTGAAGGATCCGGTGATCGTGGCGATCGCCGCCGCGCGCAAAGCCACGCCGGCACAGGTGGTGCTGGCCTGGGCGATGCAACTCGGCTACGCGGTCATCCCGTCGTCGACGAAGCGCGCCAACCTCGCGAGCAACCTCGAGGCGCAGCGCCTGAAGCTGGGCGATGCCGAGATGGCGCAGATCGCCGCGCTCGATACCGCGGCGAGCGGCTCACCAGCCCCGAAGGCCTTGCACCGCAGTGGGACTGATGCAGGCCTTCCCTTTCCTTCATCTGGCGCCAGCGTGCAGGCCCCGCACGATTGCACCGATGGCCGCGTCGACGAAACGCTCCGGGCGCTGCGGATGCAGCATTGCCGTGATCTTGGGGGAGCCGGTGCCAACGGTGAGCCCGAGCAGGTGGCCGTCGGCGCCGATGAAGATGCCGTACTCCCCGGATCCCGATAACCGTGGCTCCTGCCCCGACAATCCCCATGCGCGCCGAAAGCAGCCTCCCCATGAAGAAGAGTAACGCCCTTCAGCCACTCGAGGATCCACTTGCCTGCCGTGTTCTCTCGCCCGCGGCGAAGGACACGCTGGGCTGCGTGTCCAGCCAACTTCAAAAGAACCAGGGGCTCAGTGCAAACGGGGTCAAGATCTACCGCAAAACCTCCGACTGCGCGCAGATCGATCACGTGGCGACTGAAGCGACCGGACGCGGCATGCTGCTCGGCATCTCGATGCGCGACGGCCACCGGCGGCGGATCCTGCATGCGCACCATGCGTCATGCCATGACTTCGCCGAAGGTTCGATCTACATCCGCGATTTCTCCGACAGCTATCGAGCGGACATGAAGAGCCCGTTCGATTTCGTGCTCCTCGAGATACCGCATCATGTCCTTAAGCGCACCATCAAAGAAAAGGCGGGCAGGCAAGTCGGCGGCCTCGACCCTGTCACAGGCGTTAGCGACAAGGTGCTCTCCCATCTTGCGTGCGCGCTGGCCCCGGCGCTCGAACGTCTGGGCGAAACCAGCATGCTTTTTGTCGATCAGGTGTGCGCCGCCGTCGAAACCCATCTCGTCGAGAACTATGGCCAAGCCGTGCGGACAGAGCCCAGGAAGCAGCGGATTCTTTCGCGCTCGCAAGAGGCGCGGGCGAAGGAGCTGCTGCGCAGCAGGATCGACGGCAGCATCTCCATCCTCGACATCGCCGACGCCTGCCACCTGTCGCGAAGCTATTTCATCCATGCCTTTCGCGAAACTACCGGCCAGACACCCCACCAATGGCTGATCGCGCAACGGCTGGAGCGCGCGCGCGCGCTGCTCAGGGACTTAGAACGGCCATTGGCGGAGATCGCGGCCGATTGCGGGTTCGCGGACCAGAGCCACTTCACGCGCGTTTTCACCCGCCACGTTGGCATGCCGCCGGGCCATTGGCGCAGAGCGATACGGCTCGGCGAATAGAAGGAACGGCAGTCGGAGCGTGGTGCCGGCTACGTCTTCAACACGCAAGTCGACGTTCTGAGCTGAGCATCGTCCCGAATGCTGCCGTCGGCGCGCCGAGTCGTCAGCGGTACAGCCAGCCGGGCGCGGCGCGTGACCCGGGGTATCAGGACATAGGTCATTAGCGCCACCACGATGGCCCCTTGTTGCTTGCTTGTTGTTGCTCCCACGGAGCGACCCAGCATTAGCGAGCGTCTTAGCAATGATGGGCCTGACCTGGTTCGCGAAGTAGCTACGGCATCACAGCAGGCGCTTGGTTACCTGAGGCCCGCTTTTAATTTATGGCAGTCCGAGCGTTCCACGCGTGTTGCCCCGGAGCCAACTCCGACTTGGTTTTGCTTGAGCGGACGACCCTTTCCTTGGCGGAACGAGCACAACCCAGTTCTCTTAGTCAAAAATGACCACAACTCATTTTTTTAGTAAATCTGGGGGGCCTCACAGGGAGAAATTGACCACAACTTTAGGAAACCTACGGTCATTTTTGTGTGGCCTTTCAGGGGAAGTAGCAGAACACGTGCGCGATTGCGGCCGATCCGGCCGGCATCGGCCCAGATGCTCCCGTCAGCAGCCTCACTTGCCAGACGGCTCCCAGATCATTGGCGAAGCGGGCCAGGCCACCGTCGCTCGTGGATTCGGTCTTCGGGATGAGCTGAATAATCGGAGTCGCGGTCGGGTTCCCCGGATTCGCGCAGGTCGGCTTAGGGACGTTTTGCGTGTCGACTACTTCAACCGACCGAACAAATACCAGGTTCGTCGTGATGTCCTCCATCCGCTTCCACACCGCACCACCGCCCTGCGGGTTCACGCGGCATAGCATCGCCTTCTTGAAGCCGGCAATCAGTGCCGAGAAGCCGACCTGACCAGGGGTCGTGCACGCCGTGTTGTCGACCGCCGGCGCGAGATACTGCTTCATCGAAGTCCAACGTCCGCCAGTGCAGTAGAGGGTGAGGCCATCGGGATCGGATGCGCCCTGACCCTCCAGTGCACACGCGCCGCCATCGACGGCTGCCGTGGTGAGCGGCGTCCATCGCCCGGACGAACACACCACGAGCGACCCGGAAGCCTCCGTTGCCGACAGGCCCAGCGCGCCGGCTTCGACACACGCTGTCCCCTTCGTGTAGCTGCCGGTCGGAATCAGGCGCCGGCCCGACATACGGCCTGAGGTCACGACGGCCGCCTCACCACCACTGTTTGTGGTCATCGCCACGAAATTGCCGTTATTGCCAGTGAATCCAGCGCCGAGGTCGGTGGCCACAATGTTTCCGCTGGCGACCATATCCGACGTGTTGACGCCCGTCAGACCCGCGGGCACGGCCACCGGATCTGCGCCCCCAAACCCGCCGCTGCCGGCCACACTGACATTTCCGGCCGCAGCGACGTTGCCAGTCAGGGTGGACTGCCCCGTGATTGCGAGGTTGCCCACCGCACTCAGGTCACCCCGCAGGTCGGGATTGCGGGTATCGCGGACCCGCACGAACTGCTGGAACATCGCAGTATTGAGAGTGGCGCTGGCGCAGACCGTGCCCGGCACCGCCCCGTTCGGGTTCGCCACGTTCAGCGAGGGGCCTCGAATCACGGCGGGGGTCGTGTACGAGGACTGCCCGCCCGTACCACCCTGCTGGTCGACCATCACCTGTGCCAGGTCGTAGCGAACGTTCGGGCCGCCAAGCGTCACGCCGGTCGTCGTGCAGACCCGTGTGACGATGTTGCAGCCGGCACCAGGACAGTTTGTCTTCTCGACATCGATGCGCAGGCTCTGACGTGTCGGCATCGCGCCGGCCGTAGTGGGGAACCCGCTCGGCAGCTTCTGATCCGTCACCAGCTCCGCGATGGTGGGAGCGATGTCGTTTGCCACGCCAGGAATGTCGACGCCGTTGCCCAGATCGTCGAAATGGCTGAGCGCGTACTGCTCGGCGGCACCGGCAACCTGCTTGAGATAGCTCCCTGCGGACACCCCGATCTGCTCTTCGGAAAGCTTCGCGAGTTGGGCCTGGGCATAGATCGAGAGGATCGCGGCGATGCTGATCGCGACAATCAGCTCGACGAGGGTGAAGCCCTGCTGCGCGCGGCGCGCACGCCCGGTCAGCGGCGAAGTGCGATGGGTCATGGTTCGAGAGAGGGTTGGGCAGGACTGGTCGGCTTCCGCCGCCGCGCCAGGCTCCGGGGAGCCCGGCCAAGCAGATCAGCGGAACGTGAAGATGAAGGTGTTCGTGTCACCTTCCGTGCACGCGTTCTGCGCGATTCCGCCGTTGTAGGTGCCGCCGACGGCCTTCGCTGCCGCGCCGTTGATCGAGATCACTTCTGCAACGCGCGACAACTGCGCGGCCAGGCCGGGGCAGGCCGCGTTGTTCACGGTCGGCAGGGTGACAGTGAAAGAGTCGCCAGGCGTGGTGATCGTGGCGGCCGCGACGGTGATCTGCGACCCTGTCTCGCCAAGATCGTGTTGCACGGTGGCAGCTGCGCCATTGCCAGCTACGGTCAGCGCCGACGAAAGGCCGCGCGCGGTGTTCGCGAAGATCGCGGTGGCGGCGGCGCCGACGCCCAGGTTGTTGTAGGGGGTGACGCCCTGGCCGGCGAAGTTGCCACGGATGGACGTCACGGTCTTGTTGATGTCGTTCGCCGTGGGCTCGACCTTGCCGTTGATGATCACGCCGCGGGCGTAGGGCACCGCGAACAGCGCAAGCAGCGCGCCGATGGCAATCACAACGATCAGCTCCACCAGGGTGAATCCCTTGGCCTTCTTCAGGGAAACGGTGCGGTTGGTGCGAGTTTGCATTTCGGATGGTTCCTTCAGGTTGGAATCGGGTTTGGATTGGGTTTGTTCTGGTCGAGGTCGAGCAGAACGGCTACTTGGTGCTGTATTGAAATCCTCCCCGCCCTTGAAGGACGAGGATTCCTGCTGAGGCGCGCTGCGCGTTACGCACCGCCTGCCTCTTCGGTGGGTTCCTGCTTCGCCGGGGCTGCGTGCTTCGTCCTTGCGAACGCCGCGCGTCTGACCACCCCTCCACAGGCATCGGGCTTCGATGAAGAAGCCCAGACCGCGTGCCCCGCGGCCAGAATGTTCTTTGCGGCATTGATGTCCGCATGGTCTGTGTGGCCGCAGGCCGCGCAGGCGAAGAGCGCCTGGCTCTTCCTGTTCTCCGCCGCTTCGTGGCCGCAAGCAGCGCACGTGCGGCTGGTGTAGGCCGGGTTCACCGCGACAAGCGCACCGCCATTGGCAACAAGCTTGTATTCGAGCTGGCGCCTGAACTCGCCCCAAGCAGCATCAAGGATGCCCCTATTGAGGCCGGCTTTCTGACGGACATTCGTGCCCGGCCTCTGCGCGCTCCCGCGCGCCGAGGCGCACATCGCAGCCACGCGCAGGTCCTCGATCGCGACCACCGAATGCTTCGCCGCCAGCCCGCTCGTGAGCTTATGAAGCCAGTCGTTGCGCTGCTGCGCGATGCGGTTGTGCAGCACTCGCAGCTTTACGACCGCCTTCTCGCGGTTATTCGAGCCCTTGACCTTCCTGCTAACGCTGCGCTGGTAGCGTCGCAGACGTCGCTGCTGCGCCTTCATCGCACCGAGCGGCTCGATGAGTCGTCCATCCGACAACCCGGCAAAGTTCGTGACGCCCAGATCAATGCCGAGCGTCGGTGCGACCCCAGTCTCCTTCAACACCCCAGGCTGCAGCGTCTGAATCGCCACATACCAGCGGTCACCCTCGCAGGTGACGGTCGCATTGCGCACCTCGCCTGCGATCTGCCGGCTATTGCGCATTCGCACCCAGCCAAGCTTTGGAAGATGGATGCGGCCATTGAGCTCGTCCAGCTTGAATTGCTTGCGTTCCGGGAAGCGAATGCCAGGCTCCTCGCCTCGCTTCTTAAAGCGGGGGTAGCCCGGGTTTTTTCCCGCCTTCACGTTCGCGAAGAACGCCTGAAATGCCGCATCTAGTCGCTTCAGCACCTGCTGCTGTGCGTGCGCGGGGCCTTCGCTCAGCCATGACGTCTCTGGCGCGTTACGCCACTCCGTGAGCCAAGCGCACATGCTGACGTATCGTGCGTGCTTTTCGCCGCGCTCGCGACGAGCCTCCTGTTCGGCAAGCGAGCGGTTCCAGAGCCAGCGCATCATGCCCGTGTAGCGGGCAAGAAGCCGCTCCTGCGCTTTGCGCGGGCGGAGCTGGAAGCGATAAGCTCGAAGGATGTCGGGCATGTGAAAACTAGTATGTAGAAGCAGGGACTCATTGCGCTAGGTCGCCATGAGAAATTCACGCTTGCCTTCGCCGCCTAAAAGACGATGTATGACGCGGTCACTTCGTGCTGTAGTAGGCAGACATGACGCCTTTCATCTCGTAGATGACGCCGAACTGAGTCGCCATCACGCCGATCACGATGCAGACGGCGGAGATCAGCAGCACCCAGCGATAGATGGCCATGCGCTTCAGGATCTTCTCCAGCATCGTTTTTTCGACGTAGCGGCCTGTCTCCTCGAAGCCCTCGGAGAAGCCTCGTGCCTCCTGCATGTCCTGCAGGAAGTAGTACATCTCCATCGAGAGCAAATTCGTCCGGAACGCCTCGGTACCAACTGCACCCGTAGCGTCAACACCCTCGGCGATCTGCTCGACGCGCCAACGCAGCCAGGGCGATCGAACGGAGCGCGCGAAGGTGCTGAGCGACTCACTCAACGTGAACATCGTGTTGCCCCGTTTGCGGGTCAGCGTCGCCATCGTGGCCAGAAAGAGAGCGCCCTTGACATCGCGCACCACCCTGTAGAGCGCCACGTGCTCATCGAGCCAATCGCGCACCTGGCCGGTCAGGTTGTTCACCGTCCAGTGGATCGTCACGATCGCGATGACGAGCAGCAGGACCAGGTACAGCCCATAGCCCTGGACGTTGGCAGCCCAGTTGTTGAAGAACGTGCCCTTGGGGCCCCACTGATCCAGCGGGATGAACGAATAGATCTCCTGCAGCTTGTGTGCTGAGAACCACGGGAAGATCGTCAGCATCCCGATTGCAATCGTCAGGCCCACGGCGGCGGCGGCCAGCGTCCCCACGGACTCATTGCGCACCTGGTCCGAGAGCCGCGCGATGCGCGAGACGTCGCGCAACGCGGCCAGCAGAGCCCCTGCTCCGGCGTCCTGGGCCACGTCGATAATCGCGACCTCGTCGTCCGGGAGCGTCCCGCGCCATGCGGCCGACAGGTTTGCCCCGTTGGTCGAGTACTGCTCGGCCCAATAGGTGGAGAGCTTTGCGCGCGCAGTCGAGCCGTAGCGATCGGCATCCTTCTCGAAGATGCCGAGGAGCTTGATGTCACCCTTTCCACCCTCGAGCTTGTCGGCGATGTAGGTGTAGTAGTCCGCGCGCTGGCGCCCGAACTTCGCCGCCGCCTGGCGAATACCGAACGGAACCTTGACGGTCATTTACGCACCCTCCCTTACGGCCGCGGCAGTGTGAAGCGGGACCACAGCGGCCGAGGGCGCACGCAGGAGCGAAGCAGCCGAAGGCGAATCTGCGACGTAGTTCTCCGGCACGGAGATATGGCTCGTGTTACGGCGCGCGGCGACAGCTCGTTCATGGTCGCGCCGGCCTTCCACCGTCTCGAAGCTCATGAATCGCGGCTCGATCTCGCGAGGGTCGATCAAGCCGACGGACTTTCCGTCCTCGGTGGTGCCCCGGACTCCCTTGTAGATCGCGCACTCCATCGTGTTCTTGCCCACCAGGTTGGGGTCGTCGAACCTGTCCGATGCCATCGAGCGCCAGTACTTGTAGAGCTTCAGCGCGCCATCGGCCGCTCCGATGTATTCGAGCATCTGCTCGTCGGGCTCGACCAGTTCGCTGACCACCGTGCGGCCGGAGAAGCCGTTCAGTTCGGGCAGTTCTTCCTTGATGCAGAACTTGCAGCCGCGCGAGCTGCGCAGGCGATACACGTCGCGGGAGATGTGGTAGAGGCGCTCCAACCGATCGAAGTAGCGGTTGTGTTCCTCGAGCTTCTCTGCATTGAGCGTGAAGGCGTGCGCATAGTCATTCGGTGACAGCGCGCAATGCGGGCAATTCGTGGGCAGGAGGGCTTGGTAGACCAACAGCTTCAGGATGCCCGGCGTGGCCAGTACCTCGCGGTTGATTGCGATCGCCGGCGACGCGAAACGCTCGGCGATACCGAGGCTGGAGCGGGCGTGGGTCGTCGTATAGACGCTGTGGCCCGACTCGACCACTTGGCGGGCAACCAGGCCCGTCTCGCGGTCACGGATCTCACCGAGATAGAGCGCGTCGAGCGCCGAGCGATACAGAGCCCGCGTGGCCGACAGGAAGGACTTGTCGTCGCCTGCCTGCGCCAGATCGCGCGTGATGGTCTTCTGGTAGGCGTTCTTCAGCTCCAATTCGACGGGATCTTCGAACGACTGGATCTTGATGTCCGTGGGCAGCATGTTGATCATCTGCACCAGGGATGTCGACTTGCCCGAGCCCACCACGCCGGCGAGCACGACCATTCCGCCTTCGGAGTTGATCACTCGGCGGATGATGTCCAGCTGGCTGTCCAGGTAGCCGGCGGCGTCCAGAGAGCGGATCGCAGCCGACTCGCCCAGGCGCTGAATCCGGGTGGTGACCACAACACCCTTGTCGATGGCCATGCCGCTCCAGCGCAGGCGCACGCGGGCGCCGTCGGGGATGGCTGGGCTGCGCGGCAGATTGATCTTCACCAGGGCCTGCTGCTCGACCTTCATGTCGAACTGCGGCGACGCGCCGCCGCCCGACTTCTGCCAAGCAATGCCGAGCATGGCGATCACCGTGTCAGTCGGCAGTAGGAACCGTTCCGGGCGAATGTACCGGCCGCCGATCTTGAAGCAAATCTGGCTCTTCGCGGCTTCGCGGTCCACGGCGAAGTCGATGTCGTCCGCCTTGTTCGCGTAGGCCCAGGACACAACGTCGGTGAACGCGGACATGAGCGCGTTCTTCGTTGGATCGCGCGATACGTCGCGCTCGAACTGGAGGCTCGACTGCGTGATGTCGCCCTGCGACAGTGCCATCACCAGGCCTGAGCTGGCGAAGTGCCCCTGCACGGGGGTCTCGGTCAGGCGGTAGTCGCGCTTGGCGAGCTGCTGGACAACCGCCTCGACCTCCTCGCGTTTCGCCTTTTCCTTGTCGACGAAGAGCATGACGATCTTGTCCGTGGCGCGCACCTTGGCGACCGCGATGGAGGCGTACAGGTGAGGCGCGAGCTTCACCTCCTCGTTCACGACCTTCTCGAAAACGATCTTCGCCAGGTCGTCTGCCATGGCGATTGGCGTGCGGCTGAAGCGAACGCCACCCCAGTTGGCGACGTCAGGACCTTCCGTCACGGCCGCAGGACCCGCCGGCTGTCCAGGCGTAGCGATGCGACGAGGAGCGCCGCCGGCCGGCGCCGGCTTTGCCACCGACCGGGTGCCCGCGACGGTACGCGCTGCTGGCGCAGCCTTTTGCTTCGATTTGCCGAGTCCGAACATCTGATGTGGGTCCGATCCTGGTCAGTTGGTAGCGGGGGGCGTTTGCAGACGTTCGTCCAGCACCGGCTCGAGCTGGCGGGGGATCAAGGGGATGGAGGTCTGGCCAGGCGCCAGCGGTCCGCCCGGAATGAGCTGCACTGTCGGCTGGTTCACCCTCAGTGGGGCCGGACCACGAGCGCTGGCTTGCAGGGGCAAGGTCGGGCTACCGACCGAGCTGAAGGGCGTCGGGAGGGCGGGCGACGGCATAGCGCCCAAAGTGGCCCTAACCCTATCTGCCATCTGTTCGCCGGTGGGAACCGGGGTGACTCCGGTCCACTTGCCGCTGGGGCATGCTGCGGCTGGTACGCCCTTGCGGGCGGCTTTCAGAACAACCGAGCGGCCGTTGATCGCGGTGATCACACAGCTTCCAAGCCGAGCGCCGGCGCGCACTCGCTCATACGATTCGCCGTTGAAGTTGATGTTCGCCCGCAAATCGTTCTCGATGCCATAGATCGATACGACGCTGATGCTGCCCGGCGGTGGTCCCGCCGGCGCCGCTGCTTTCGGCGCCGGCTGGGTCAGGCCAGCAGCGATTGACTGCTCTTTGGAATGAGCGAGTGCCAACCGGTTCTCACTCGTGATCAGCGAATCCACGGTGATCACGCTGTCGCGCATCGCTGGGGTCTGCGGCGCCTTGTCCAGCGCGGCGGGGCCATCGGCAGCATGTGCGACGTGAGTAAGCGCCAGGCCGGCGAGCGCGGTTGCGGCCAGCGCTGCAACGTGACGAAGACGAAGGATTTGCATGGAAGAGGTGCCTTTGAGAGATTGAGGTCGGGGGCTGATCACTGCTTGGCGTAGTTGGCATCCTCCCCGGCCTATAAGGTCGAGGATTCCTGCTGAGGTGGGCTGGGCGTTACGCACGGGCCACTCCCTCGGTGGGTTCCTGCTTCGCAGGGGCTGCGCGTTTTGTCCTTGCGAACGCCGCGCGTCTGACCACCCCTCCACAGGCATAGGATCGGGGACTTGCGTCCGAGGTCCAGGCCGCGTGCCCCGCGGCCAGAATGTTCTTACTCGCATGCACGTCGGCATGCTCCGCATGGCCGCAGACCACGCAGGCGAAAACGCTTTGCGTCTTCCGGTTGTCGGCCGCCTCATGCCCGCAGACTCGGCACGTGCGGCTCGTGTATGCCGGATCGACCCGTACGACAGCGCCGCCCACGGCAGCGAGCTTGTACTCGAGTTGGCGCGCGAACTCGCCCCAAGCCTGATCCAGAATCGAACGATTCAATCCCGCCTTCTGGCGCACCTTGTTGCCGGTCCGCGCGGCGCTGCCGCGCGCCGAGGCGCTCATTGCCGCGACTCGCAGGTCCTCGATCGCGATGATGGGATGCTCGGCTGCCAGGCCGCTCGTGAGCTTGTGCAGCCAGTCACTGCGCTGCTGCGCAATGCGCTTGTGCAGCGCGCGCAGCTTTTCGACGGCTTTCTTTCTGTTGCACGAACCCTTCGTCTTTCGGCTCACGTTTCGCTGATAGCGCCGAAGCCGTCGTTGCTGCGTCTTCATCGCCGCGAGCGGTGCGATGAGGCGTCCGTCCGACAGGCCCGCGAAAGTCGCGACGCCCAGGTCGATCCCGAGAGTCGGTGCGACGCCGCCCTTCGGTAGGACGCCAGGCTGCAGCGTTTGGATCGCTACAAACCAGCGGTGCCCTTCTCGGATGACGGTGGCGTTGCGCAGATCGCCCTCGATCGCTCGGCTCATGCGCATGCGCACCCAGCCAAGCTTGGGCAGCTGGATGCGAGCGTTGCTCGCATCCAGCTTGAATCGCTTGTTGTCAGGAAATCGGATGCCTGGCTCGTCTCCCCGCTTCTTGAATCGCGGGTAGCCAGGTTTCTTCCCCGCCTTGACATTGGCGAAGAACCTCTGGAATGCCGTGTCGAGGCGTTTCAGAACCTGTTGCTGGGGATGCACGGGGCCTTGGGCCAACCACTGGGTCTGCGACGACGCCGTGCGCCAAGCCGTTAGCCACTTGGCCATGGCCACGTAGTTCGCGTAGGGCTCGCCGCGTTCGCACCTGGCCTGTTGCTCGCTCAAAGCTCGGTTCCAGATCCAGCGCAGCATGCCAACATAGCCGGCCAACTGTTTCTCTTGCGCCGGGCGAGGGCGAAGCTGAAAACGGTAGGCTCGGAGGGACGGTTCGACGGTCATTCTGGTCACCGCGCATTGGCGTAGATCACGGCCTTGATGTCCGCGGTCAAAGCAGAGGACTTGAGATCCACCTTCTCGCCGTCAGCCCGCTTGAAGTACATGCTGATCTGTTGCCAGTCCGCCTCGACACCCGCATCGATGAGGGCGTCGACGCTCCGTAGCGGGGCCTTCAACGTGAACGTGGCGGCGCGCAACTGGGGCACCGATGGAACCATGGGCACCGCGGTGCCATCGCCCTTGCGAGGCGGCGTGATCTCGACCGGCACGAACGTCAGGTCGCCGACCTGGCCGAAAGCGGGTTGAAGCCTTTGTAGGCGGCTGACCGTCTCCACCATGTGGGTCTCGATCGAGCGCAGCGCCTCGTACTTGAAGGGTTGCGACGCCTGCGAGGCGTTCCAACTCGCGACGATGGTGTCCAGGCCCCGGTACTGCACCGTCCAGCCAGCGGGAATGTTCTCCTTCATCTCGCGATTCAGGTGACCGACCTGGCTCCGGGTGTAGGTCGCAGCGCAACCCCAGCGCTGATCCCCCTGGGCAGCCGCGCCGGGCTGCGGCACCACCGGCGGAGCTGCATTGCAGGTGGCGCTCTGCAGGTCCCATCCGCCCCAAACCAGCGGCACGGAGCCGAGCGACACCCGCACGGCGGCGAGCCCTTGCGGATCGGCGGCACGGTGCGCATCGGCCCATGCCTTGGTAGCGCGCGCCCAGGCTTGCTCAGGCGGCTCCTCTGCGCTCTGGCTGAGGCGCGCAAGGCGTTGGCGTTCCTTCTCTTTGTAGAGGCTCGAACCCTTGTTGCCGAAGGCGACCAGGACGGCCACGCCGACGACTGCGATCACCGGCGTCGGGATCTGCCCACTCTTCTTGGGCAGCGGCTGGAGTACGTCCTCCTCCCCTGTCGCGGCGAGCAGGAGATCGGCGGCAGTCAGGCTGCGGGCCTTATCGCTCAGGTCGTGATCTTCAAGGTTCGTGAAGATCGTGTAGGCGACGTTGTCTTCAACGCCGTTCTCGATCTCCTGCCGAGCAGCCTCGATCAGCTCCATGTCGTTGTCGGACATGATGATGCGATCGATCGAGGACGGCTGTCCGCCCCGGATCACTGCGAACCAGTATTCGTTGCTGTCGGAGAAGAGCTTGAGAGCGTAGATCGCATCGCCGCCGTGCTGGCGCGCGGCGACGCGAGCTGCTGCGAAAACCGTGGTTCCTTCCGGCGCAGCGCTCGCCGGCACCAAGCCGTAGCCGAACTGTTGCAGCGTGGAGATCAGGTGGGTCGCACCACCCCCGCGCGCGATCTTGATTGCGTCCTGACGACCGGAAGAACGGGACGCGACCGCGCGCCAGCTCACACCGAAGGCGATCGCCTTCGGTTCGTTTTCGTCAACCGCAACCACCAGCGGTGCACGGCCGCTGTCCTGATTCGATCTCGTCTTCTTCTTGAAAAAGTCCACAGAGGATTCCTGGTTCGCTGGAGGTCTGGTCAGTCAGGCGAGGCGGCGACAAACGTCGCGCTCACATGCGTTCAGATGCCTTCCTCCGCGATCGCTGTCACGAGCAGAACCATCCGGCTCTTGGTGTGGCGGCCTTGATCAGAGCCACCCATGATCAGCGGCAGGTTTGCGCCGAGGCGGCGGCTCGTGACCGAGTTGGAGTTGGATTCGATGCCGCCGATGACGACGGTCTGGCCCGAGCGCACCGGCACTTCCTGAATCACGCCCTGGCCGTCGATGGTCTTCTGCTGAACGGTCACAGCGGAATCGCCCGAGCCCACGGTGAAGGCCTTCAGCGGCTGCGCACTCGTCACGTCGAAGCTCACCGACAGGAAGATCGTTCCGTCAGCCTTGGCTGTCGGCACGAGGGTCACGAACGTGCCCACCGTCTCTTCCTTTTGGGTCACCGTCGGCGCCTGGGCGCTCGTGCTGATGATCGACGAGCTCACGGCCGTCGCCTGCACCTGGTCGACGTAGTTGAAGGTCGTGCGGATGGCCTGGGTCACAGGGCGGCCCGAAGTGGTCGTGAAAGGGAACGAGCGACGGTTCACCACGGTGCCGACCTCGTTCAGAGCTTGGACCACCGCGTCACTTCCCGTGAGTGAACCGGTCGTGCGGGCCCAGCCGGTGGTCCCGACCTGGGATGCGACAAGGGATGCCGGCGAGGTGACCGAGATCGCGCTGTTCGCCGCCTTGTAGATCAGGTTCCAGTCCATCCCGTAGTCGTTGTCATCCTTCGTGGTCACTTCGATGGACTCGATCAGGACCCGCACGCGACGCGACATCAGCTTGTTCTGGTCCTCGACGTACTTCCCGACGCGCACGAGCGCCGGCGCGGTATCGGTGACCACGAGGGTCTGGCTTTCCTGGCTGATCACGGCCTTGCCGCTGGCGCTGAGCAGCGCGTCGATCGTGTCCTTCATGCCCGTGATCAGGTTTTGATCCTTGGTCGTGAAGCCGGTCTTGCTCTGCGACTCGAACACATTGTTCGAGCCACCGTTGCGACCGAGCGTCGCGGACGTGGTCGCCACCTGCGGAATGGCTGCGAGATGGAAGATCTTGGTCTCGACTCGATAGAACTCGGCTCCGGTGGTCACCGGACGCCAGGAGACGTCGGCCTGGCGAGCGATGTCGTCGAGCAACTGCCACAAGGGCACGTTCGACGCCTGGAGCTGCACACGCGACGGACCGAGGATCGGCGCATCCTTGGCGGCCATCTTTGGCGCGAACATGCTGGGCGGGAGCAGCGCATCAGGCGTTGCCGTGATGATCAGGCCTGAGGCCTCGGCGACCTGGTTCAGCGCGGTCTGCAGGTCGACCGAGCCGCGCTGGAAATTGGCCGTGATCGGCACCGAGCGGCGCAGCGCCGCAGGCATCTTGATCTCGCGCGCAAGGGGCTCCTGATTGCCAGCGATGAAGGGACGCTGCACGTCCTGGGCAGCGATTCGCACACGCTCTGAATCACGGATCTGGTCAACCAAAGGATTGCGCTTGGCGGCAATGTCCTTGTCGGCCACGCCGGCGTCGACCTGAACGCTCTTCTGATACGCGCAGCCTGCAAGGACGGCGACAGCCAAAGGAAGAAGTGTGAGGCGAATGGAGATCATGTTCTGTAAGTCCTGAGCGATCGTTGTGCGGGATGGGCGGCTTCGCGCGCGAATCAGTTGCTCATCCGATCGCAGAGCTCGGCCCTGGGAACGACGCGCAGCACCTTGTTCGAATAGAAGCAGGGCTGAAGGGGCATGTTTGTCAGGTCCGTGCTGGACAGCAGCGCGCGGACGGCGCCTTTGAAGTCGACGCCGAGATCGGCGGAGGAGAGAACCGGCAGATCGAAGGGGACGGTCCAGTGCTCGGCGTCATGCGTCCAGCCAGCACGCTTGGACCAGCTAACCAGCGCCTCACGAATCGTCCTGTCGCTTCGAGAGATGGTGAAGGGTTGCGCCACCGCAGCTGCTGGTGCCGCCGGTACGGCGCCTCCCACCGGAGTTGCCACCGCACCCTCCCCCGCGGCGGCGCCCTTGGGGGCGACAGGGGCCGGCGCTGGCCGGTTGTCCACGAAGCCAGCAAGCGCGCTTCCCGTCGAGGCCGCCAGGACGAGTGCGAGAAGAATCGCGCGATGTGCGCTGGTCGTTGCCCGCGCCGAGGCGCGTCGAGGTGCGGTCATGAACATTGCTTGAGGAGGAAGGAGGCCGATCGGCTGCGGGTGGATGGGGGAACGACGGAAGCGGAGATGGCCCGAGAACATGGAGAACATGGCTGCGACTGGACGGCCTTGCGGCTGTGTCATCTGTCTCGCGAGCATTTTTGATCCGTTTTTTGTTCCCCGTAAGAAGGTCGCTACAAAAGAATGTGCACGGATTAAAACATGGTCATTCTTTGCGTTGCAAGGATACGATCGATGTTGGCGATGCAATTTTGCAAATCCGCGCCCGACTTCCGTTACGAACGTATTGAGTCGGCCGATCCCCCACAGAGGGCCATCTGCGCATGACAACCTCTCAGGGACGCTGAGCTCGGAGTGCCGCACATCCCGGCCGCCTTAGGCCTTCCCCCGAGATCGAGGCGCTGACCTGGGCGCAAGCGGACGATCCACGTCCCTGCGCAATCCGGAAGAGCAGTTTCTGGTGATGGCGACCGACGAGATCTACGAGCGCTATGGCTATCGCGTCCTGGGCTCCGGGCCCAGCGAAGCCCATGCTGCGGCGTCGGCAGAGATCGCCTTGCGCTATCACTCCCAACAACCGACTGACTTCTATCCCGACCTGGTTGGGCACGCCTTCAAGGTGAGCTCGAGCAGGTCAGGCGCGATCGCTGTGTGGTACTGCGTCGATCCGCAAGGAAAGGTCGTTGGCCAGGCCGATGGCAAGCGCGAGGCGGCTAAGGACGCCCGGTTCGCGCTCCTGTCGGCGCGGCCGGTCAGCGAGATGAGCAAAGAGGAGTTCGCCTTCCTGGCAACACCTGTCCGGGTGCAAGCCGGATTCGGGCGACGGGACAAGCCGACACTTCTGGACGACGACTCGACCGAGTTCCGCCGATTCATCGCCCGGATTTACCGGCACGCTCCGGAGATGGCCGCCGTGGGCGAGAGCCTCGACGCCTTCGTCCAACGAGTGCGCTCGGGCCTGCAGGACTTCCGCATTGGCGACAGCCCCATGGTCTATCTGCCGATCCGCGACCTGGCCGGTACCTCACCGATGACCTTCCACCTGGTCTTTCACACCGGAGATCTGTCCGCAGAGGAGGCGGTCATAGCGAGCTACGAGATCGAGCGCCACTCGCAACTCGAGCAGCTCGAACTGGAACAGCAGCCCGAGGAAGCCGCGGCGGCGCCGCGCGGCTGACGCGGTCGGCCTGGTCGAACCAGGACGCTTAGGCGCTCGCGGTGGCCGTGCCCAGTTTGGTGGGCAGGCCTTGGATATGCTCCCGCGCGATCGCGTCATTCGGCGCCATCGCCGCAAGGTTGGGACGACGGCTCGAGTCGGGCGGCGAATTGCCTGTGCTGTGCGCGAATGCCTCGAAGCCAAGGTAGTCGCAAACCTCGGCGATGGACAGGCCGGCCTCGCCATCCAGCGTCAGGTACTTATGCCGAATCAGGGCGATGAAACCCGCCTGGGAAGGTCTGTTCGCCCTGCCGTTCAATGCGAGAAAAGGAAGCTTCCCTTGACATCCTCCCCGCCCTTGAAGGACGAGGATTCCTGCTGAGGCAGACTGCGCTTTACGCACATGCCACTCCTTCGGAGGGTTCCTGCTTCGCCGGGGCTGCGCGCTTCGTCCTTGCGGAAGCTGCGCGTCTGACCACCCCTCCACAGGCATCGGGCTTCGTCAAAGAAGCCCAGGCCGCGTGCCCCGCGGCCAGAATGTTCTTGCTCGCATGCACGTCGGCATGCTCAACGTGCCCGCAGGCCACGCAGGCGAAGATGCTTTGCGTCTTCCTGTTCTCGGCCGCTTCGTGGGCGCATATACGGCACGTGCGGCTGGTGTAAGCGGGCGCGACCTTGACGACAGCGCCGCCGGCGGCCGCCGTCTTGAAGTCGAGCTGTCTCCCGAATTCGCCCCAGGCCTGGTCGAGGATCGAGCGATTCAAACCCGCCTTCTGGCGCACCTTGCTGCCCGGCTGCGTTGCGTTGCCACGCGCCGAGGCGCTCATCACGGCGATATGAAGGTCCTCGATCACGATGACGGGATGTTCGGCCGCCAGGCCGCTCGTGAGCTTGTGCAGCCAGTCGTTGCGCTGCTGCGCGATACGCCTGTGCAGTTTCCGCAGCTTGACCGCCGCCTTCTTGCGATTGCACGAGCCTTTCACCTTGCGGCTGACGCTGCGCTGATAGCGCCGCAGGCGCCGCTGCTGCGCGGCCAGGGCCGCGAGCGGTGCGATCAGCCGTCCATCCGAGAGGCCCGCAAAGTTCGCGACGCCAAGGTCGATGCCGAGCGTCGGCGCGACGCCAGCACCAGGCAGCACGCCCGGCCGCAGCGTCTGGATGGCCACATACCAGCGCTCCCCCTCACGGGTGACGCTGGCATTGCGCAGCTCGCCCTCGACTTGCCGACTCATGCGCATGCGCACCCAGCCGAGCTTGGGCAGCTGGATGCGAGCGTTGCTCGCGTCCAGTTTGAATTTCTGGTTGTCCGGAAACCGGATGCCCGACTCATCGCCCCGCTTCTTGAAGCGGGGATAGCCGGGCGCCTTCCCCGTCTTCCTCGCCCTCGCATTGTCGAAGAACCTCTGGAACGCCGCTTCCAATCGCTTCAAGACATGCTGCTGGGGATGCACGGGGCCTTCGGCCAGCCACCGCGTTTCTGGGGCGTTGCGCCAGGCCGTGAGCCACTTGGCCATGGCCACGTAGTTGGCATAGGGCTCACCGCGTTCCCGCCTCGCCTGCTGTTCTACCAACGCACGATTCCAGAGCCAGCGCAGCATGCCTGCATAGCGGGCCAGCTGCTTCTCCTGCGCTGGGCGCGGGCGAAGCTGGAAGCGATACGCTCGGAGGGTGTCGGGCATCTGAGAACGGCAAATTAGGAACGGCGGGGCATGGTGAACGTCGCGCCAAGTTCTCGGACAGCGTCCCAGTTTCCGTTGGTCGCCCTGATCGTGTCTTTTGCGTGGCGAACGATACGGTCTCGCAAGGCGGCGTCCCTGACCAAGGGGTGATCGGGCACATACTTTGCCAGTTCGGCCGCATACGAATACCGAAGTGCTAAGTTGCCCGCATTCTGACCAATGAGGGTGTCGTAATCCTTCTGAATCTCGTCGCGCTCGGCCGCTATCTGGTTGACTGCCTGTTGATACCTGGCCGCCGTCTCGATTTGGTCTGCCGCGTTGCGGTTTCGCTCGATCCCGCGGTGCATATCTGCGTAAAAGTCATCCATTCCAGCCACGGTGATCGTCCTTCTATCTTGTAAGCGTAGCCGCCCCGAACCGGGTGCTCAGAGCAATTACTTGTCAGTATGCCGAAAGCAACAGTTTCCGCGCTAGGTTCATCTAGACCGCCTCGGATGAACTACTCCTGCTCCGGCTTCGGCCTTCGTGGTTTCTTACCGACTGATCCCACCTGTGGCAGCTGAGGGCCGTCCGCCGCAGCTCCCCGCTTCGGCCCCATCGCACCAGACATACCGTTTTGCCCGAACCGACCGAACGCCATGAACTGGCCGCGGGTGTTCTGTTCCGCCTCGCGTCCGAGCTGCGCCCCGATCGCCTTGCCGGCCCAGGCCAAGGCCTGGTCGGGCAACATCACCGACAAGTTGCTCAGGGTGGTAACTAGCGTATGCATCAGGATCCAGAAGATGAACAGAAACCCGATGACCGAGAAAATGCCCGTGATCGAGTTGCCCTGCACATTCGACATCACTGAGGGATACAACCAGAAAAGGAAGCTGCCCATGACCATGATGAGCGCGGCCGCGGCGACGAACCCTAGCAGCATTAGGAACGGGCGAAAGAGCATATTGATGATGAACAAGTAGCCGGTCTCCGTCCGCTGGCCCATCCCCTCCCCGTTGGCATCCAAGTGCACGAAGGCCCAGATCGGGCCCGCTGCGACGCCTTCGAAGAAGATCGTCAGATATTGGACCAGGCCGCCCCACCAGTTTACGAACGGAATCATCGGGATCCACAGGCTCATGATCATGCCGACGATGAAGAGGCCACCCACGATCGCGGGCAGCAGCGGACCAAGCGCCTTGAGGGGGGCGAGGACCTTGCCGATGGTGCTCCCGCCGATCTTCATCACCGTGCTGGAGATGATGTTGGTGCCGGTGCTGCTGTCCGTGAGCTCGTTGACGTACGAGTACACGGTGAAGAGGGACTCGGCTGCGACCATCAGGTAGTCCCCTATGTTCTTCATGGCAATGATCGGATCGATCATCCGAAGCTCGCCGTTGGTGCTCATGCCGCCATTTGCCGTCGACGTCGCGCCACCAGCACCCGCGGTGGACATATCGATCAGATCCATGGCGAAGGTCTGCCCCAGGCTGCAGTTGCCGGTCGGGCGATAGCCGGGCGGCGTGATAGCGCCAGCGACAATCCGGCACAGCCCCTGCCAGGACGACTCGCCGGCGGCAGAGTTTGCGTTGGACGCATCGGATGACGCCGCGGCGCTCGACGTGTTGAGCCCCGTGAGAACGGCTTCCAGCGCCGTGTTAAATCCCCCGTCGGTGTTCTTCATGCCCATGGGGATCGGCGCGAAGCTCACCGACTGAGCTGCCTGAGCAACTGCAGCATTGACCTCGGCAAGGGTCGCGTACCAGGCGCCGGCGCCGAACCAACCGAACTTCTTCATTGACTCAACCGCCTGGGAAGAGAGTGCTTTGGCTCCCTGCTGTGCTTCCCCTGCTTGAGGCTGGATCGCGGTGTAGTAGGTCGTCGCGATGCCTTCCAGTTGAAGGACGGGCACCACAGGCCGCGCGCCACCGGTGGTCTGATATGTCTTGTAGTCGCGATACCACTGATCTGCCAGCGTCGCGATCTGGTTCACGTAGTTGCCAAAGTTCCCTGTCGCCCGCGCCTGCATCGCCTGCGCGATTCCGTCGTAGTCGACCGAGGCAACACGGTAGCCGACCGCGGAACTCCCCGAGCGGCTGCCGTCACTGACTGTGGCGGTCACCTTGACGCCACCGCAGAAGTCGCGCGCATCGGGCTTGCCATACTGGACACCCGTGATCCCGCCCGGTGTGGTCGCGGTCACTCGCTCAGCCGTCATATCCAGCCCGTTCGCCTCCTGGGCGGCCGCGTAGTCGTTCTGGGCGTTCATGCAGATGCGCGCGCGGAAAACGGCGAACGCAGCTTCTTCCAACGATGCGCCGCCCTGAGCCTTGGGACTGACGAACGACGGCGACACGAGCGTCGTCATGTTGTTGGTACCGTTCACCATGGCATCGAAGCCAAGATTGGCAGCGCCAATTCCGAGCGTGGTCGCGAACACCAGGACAGCCTGGGAGAGCGAGAAGCCGCCGAAGGCGGGAATCAGGCTGGCCACGCCCGTCACCATCCGGATCGGCAGCCACACCTGGGAGAGTTTTTTGCCCATCAGCTGGCCCTCGTGAGCCGTCTGGACGATCGCCACGCCGATTCCGTAGGTAGCCCAGATGGTGCCCGCCACCAGGATGAACGTGTTGAACACCAGGAACATGGATCCCAACAGCGTCGACGCGCTACCGATCGCCGCGAAGGGGTTCGTGAAGAAGGTGCCCAGGAGCGCCGTGAATGCCTGCGTCGACATGTCCGACGATTTGGTCGCGTCCAAGTAAGGCTGAGTCAGCTGGCCGGTACCGCTACTCTGCGCCGCGGCGATGCCGGCGAAGAGCATGGAGCCCAGGACCGCGAGAAACCCTCCGAGGACTTGCGCCACCGATCGCGATCGAACGCGCCGGTGCATCATCCGGCCGGCCCGGCTTGATTTCGGACCTGCAGATACTGGGATGGCAGCGTGGGCGAAACGCATAGAGGATCCTGACTCAACCGTTGTTCTTGCCGACTCACGTCGGGATTCGGCATCTTCGGCGCGACTGGTGATCTACCTCGGACGTCGATTGCCTGCCGTTTTAATCCGTACAGCACTACTGTCACGGACGAACGGGCTCTTGCCGATGGTATCAGTGGGTTTTACGAAGAGACCGGATTTTTAGAACTCGGTGCTGGGGCCGCGCAACAGCCAACGGTTGGGTACCCGGAGGCGCAGGTCCTCCGCCTGTGGCATTCTTTCGTCCGCAGCAACTCGAGTACCGCCTATGAAGCCTTCCACCGTCGACACACCCCGGTCGAGTCCTCATCGAGCTATCGGCAAGCTGAGATCGCAGCGCATCTGTCAGAGCGCGTCCACCTTCTGAGAGAGAACGCCAGGCTGTGGAAGATCATCAATCGGCTCTGGGTCACAGCCTTTGTGTTGTTCTGCGCTCTCGTTGTTTCACTTGCCTTCCTACTGCGGACGCCGCCCTCGGCCACCGATGAGCTGGTCGAGCCTCCCCAAGTCGAGCGCCTCTAAGGCAAGGGATCAGCCCGGCCGGCAGCCGCCGCAGCCTTCAAGGAAGGCCGCAAAACGCTTCATCCAAGCGAGGTGCTTCTCCGCGGCGAGCTTCTCCTCTTTCGGCGTGCCCACGGCATCCAAGAGCGCCTGTTCCTCAAAGTGCCGCTCGCAAGTGCCGTCAGCCAGCGCGCCATGGATGGCGGTGGCCAAGATCTCTGCATCCCTCGCGTCGATGAGCGGATAGAAGGGAAGGTCGGGGTACACGTCGGATGTGATGCATTCGTGCAGGGCGACCCATATATCGCTGCTCGGAAAGCGGATCTCCTTGCCGGCCTCGCTTGTCGGCGCGTCGCCCGTAAAGACTGTTTCATCCATCCGAGCCATTTGAACAGTGAGCGAGGTGCAACACAACCGCGGGGGCTGTCGTTTTCGGGAGAGCCCAGCCCAGACTCACCACTGCGTCCACCATTGCTTCAGGCGGCGCAGCAAGCGCATGGGACCCTCCTCCTCCTTGATGCGGTCGAGCCGCTCACGATAGAGCGCGCGCTGCGTGGCCACTGCGCCCCGCAGCGCGCCGAGATTGTGTTCCGTGTACGCCCATACACCTTGCACGACGAAGTTGCCTGGCATGCTCACGTCGGGCTTCGGTCGCGCATGCACATTAGTGGCACCGATGCTCCTGAGCAGTTCGGTTCGCGGAAATCGTGACGTCAGGAACATCGTGACTTCGACCAGCAGGAGGGGACCCAAGATGCGATTGAGCCTCCCGAATGAAGGCGATGGTCGAAAGCGACTGATGCGAACTTCCGACCCATCCGAGGTCACTTCGACCGGATCCAGGATGCCAAGAAGGCGACCTCGTCGTAGACGAGCATGAGCTCGCCCAGTTCGTATTCTGATAGGTCCTGCCCCGCGAGGTGCAGCTGTTCAAAGGTCACAGTATGGGGTCAAATTCCAGTCATTCGACAGCCGACGCGGCGGTGAAGAAGGACTGACGTCTCATGCGTTTCGTTCGTCCTCGTAGCCGACGCTTCGCTCAGACGAAGGCCGAGAACGTTATAAAGCATAAGCACCCATTGCCCTGTCAGACCAGGGGGACACCACCATGCCAGACGAGAAGACTGTTGACGGCCAGCACCAACTGCGCATCAAGTGCGGCAGATGTCGGGGGTCGGGGTGGGTCTGCGAAGAACACCCAGGCCGGCCATCCGCGCTTGTGTCCGATGGCGGGTGCGATTGCGGAGGCGCTGCCGCGCCCTGCGCATGCAACCCTTGCGCCGTCTACGCCTTCACGGAGGTGTACGCGTCAGTCGACGATCCGCCACCCGCGCCGCTGACCAGACATTGAATGCAGGAGGTAGGCGGCGTGGGGAGATCAGGCGATCCGCTCGCCCTGATTCGCGCTGGCGCGAGCCTCGTACGCTGCAAGCGCCTGGCTGTTGAACGGCTGGCCAGCCTTTTGCGCCGATCGAATCGCCTGCTCATGGGCCAGTGCAACCAGGAAGTCGGCGCCGACAGACGGGAGACGCGCCTCGTCGGCAAACAGCGCCATGCATACGTCGCCCAGCCGCATGATCCAGTGCGCGCCGGGCGAACTGCAGACACCTGCGGCCTGCGCCTCTTCGATCAAGGCGCGCGCCGCGGTGTTGAGGTAGACGTCGATCATCGATGGCGAGGAGAGCTCCACTCGGCCCATGTTTTCCACGTGCGCGAGGAGACAGTCGCGAAGCCGCTCGAGATCTTCGTTCGACAGCGAGATTTCGCGCGCGGGCGGCGCGCCCAGCCGACGCACCTCCTTGGCCTTGGCGGCCAGCACCAAGGTCTGTCCCAGCGCCTCGTCGGCGCTCATCATGGCGAAGTCCAGCATCATCTCTCTCGCAGCCTAAAACGTGATTTTGATCTCATTGTCTTGCCGCACAGCAGCTTCGACGATTTTCTTGGGGTCGGGACGGAAGGTGATGACGTTCAGCTTCGCAACCACCGCCTCCCGCTTGTTCGTCTTTGGCGCAACCCGAACCATCGCATAGTGGACGAAGGCCTTGACATAGGGGCGCTCGCGCATGAACCGCCACACCGCGGACGGGTACTTCATGAGTAGCCACTCCAGGCTCAGCTCTGTCGCCGCCTTGTACTCCTTCGAAGTCACGCGACCTTCCAGGTACGAGAGCACGATGTCCTTCACTTCCTTTTCGTAGTCAGCGCGCATGCGGCCCGACGAAAGAATTCCCGAGCTACGAACGAGTTCCTCGGTCACGGAGGTCGTGGACTCCTTCAGGTTGTCGAAGAACATCCAAAGGTCCAGCTCGTACAGGAGCTTGCCCTCGTCGATCGAGGCCTTGGAGAAATAGATGCTCGCATCGGCAATCGATCGCGTCCCGTGAATTCCCCAGGAGAACTCGTCGGGCAGCTCCTTCGGGTTGGTGCCTTCGATGTGCACCAACGTATCACGGTAGTCGACAACAGTCGGACGCTGGTCAGCCAGATAGAAGGACCGGAAGAAGGTCGCGCCTTGCGCGCGCCCGATGCGCTTCTCCATCTTCGACGGGAGGACAAATGGATGCTTCATTTCGGCGCAGATCAGAGTGTCAAGGGACGGATTACTTGTGGCATTGCAGCTCCACGAGCGGCCGTGCGCGACGCGCCAGGAACGCGGCCGCGACGGTTGTGCTGCATGCCTGGCACAGGCACGGGAGCGCGCTTCTCGAAATCGCCGCCGCGAACCTGGTGAACGATCGCGGACACGCGCTCGAGGGTTTCTCTCGGGTGCGGCATCGACATCACCTTTCGCAACAGGAGGGCCACCACCATGCGCGAACCTCCTTCGGTCTTGTCCATCCAGCGGTAGGCGGTAGACGAAGAGCGATCAAGCGCGGCGGTGAAGCGGACCGAGTAGTGCGTTTCCGCAAAGGCACGATCGGTCTCGCTCGTGCCGAACTTCTTGATCAACGGCTCGTACAACGTCTTGAAGACCTCGTCCGCGGTGTACGGGCGCCACGGCGCCGGCGAGGGGCTGATCTCATACAGCCGGGCGAGCAGCTCGACGTCAAAGGGCACGACCTTCGAGGAGCGCAGTAGCACGGTGAATGCGAAGCGGTTCTGCAGGCCAAGCGCAGACGCGAACTCCGCGGCGTTCAGGCCGAAGCGCTTGCCCAGGATGTCCAGGTCGCGCCCGGTGAAAGGCCGATCCGTCCACGGCTTCAGGAGCTCGGAATGATCGATCTCCATGTCTTTCTTGATCGTGGGAAGGCCCGGCCGCTTTGGTCGACCGCGCAATGCTTTCGCCTGGGCCTTGGCTTCCTTCTTGGCCTGGCGCTCGGCATCCCTCGCGGCTTCGCGAGCCTTCTTCTTCTCCGCTCGCTCCAGATTTCGAGCCGCGCGCTCTTCTTCCTGCTCGCGGAGTCGCTCGGCGCGCTGCTGCGCCCTTTCCTGTTCCCGTTGCTCGCGCGCTTGTGTGCGAGCGAGCAACTTCATCTCGGACAGGGTACGAGGCTTCCGGAGGCCCTTCTTCGCTGGAGCGCCCCGGGATTTCTTGACCGCCGCCTTTGCCCGAGGCTTCACAGCGGACTTGGCGGGGGCCTTTTTAGCCGCGAGGGCGGTCTTGTTCATGCTCATCGTTCGAATTCTTTGAAATCAGTGCGGCCTTCAGTCGGGCGATGCGCTCCGGCGAGGGGCTCGGTAGGTCAATGCCGGAATCGGGCTCAACCTCGATGGCAAGTGCATGGCGCTCGGCCGCAGTCGGCGCTGGGGGTTCCGCCGTCGCCACGCGATCAAGCCTGGCAGGCCAGTCGGGCAATGCGTCAACAACCTGCGCGCGAGCGGCGATGCTGGCGACGTCCATGCCTTGCTGCTTGAGGTGCAGGAGAGAGTTCTCGATTTCTCCTCGCAGCGCGGCGGCATTCAGCGCGAGGGCGCCGCGCTCCACATGGAGTCGGCGAATCTCGGCGCCCGGCAAACCGCCCGCATCGGGACTTGCAAGGACCTGGTCGAGCAGCTGATCGGCGGGCTTGTCACCCACCGCAGCCAACGCGACCAGCTGGGTCTGAATCTGTTCGTCAATGACGCGTGCTTTTGCTTCGGACTCGGCCACCTTGGAGACGAGGTTCTTGAGGAGGGAAACCGCCATCGTAGTAGGCGCCTCGTGAAGATCCATATCCTCAGGGTCCGGAAACTCGTTGGAGACGTCCTGCATCACGCTCCGGACGGTGTCGGCGTCCAGCGGGAGCTGGCCACCATCCGTCTTCGGGCCGACGTAGGACTTCGGGAAGCCAAAAGGCCCTTTCAGCTTCACCGGCGAGGGGCCGCCTTCTTCAGGTGACGAGGGCACCCTGTCGTCGTCGTCAAGACCACTGCCGGATGCGTCCACAGGCTCGATAGGCGATCCGTGGGCCGGCGACATCACGTTGTTGCGATCGAGAACTGCTGACTTCGGACCATTCGAATCTGAATGTGTGGTGCCGTCCGCAGGCGCATTTCCGGAAAGGCCAACCCGAAACGGGCGCGTAATCCACCTGAAGAAGTTCAGCAGCATGTCGATCAGCGACTGCACTGAAGCGGTTGAACCGCGCCAGAGCTTCTCCGCCGTCTCCCGAATGAGGCGCGCGGCATCCTCGAGCGAGATTGAGTTTTTGGGCTGCAGGCCGTGCGCCAGCTCCGGGTCGCCAGCGTGCGCCTGGCCGCCAGCGGCTGCGGCCACGGCGCTCTTTGCGAAGGACAGATTCGAAGCGGTTTTCAGTGCGGTCATGGCGCGTGGATTATTGTCATTCCAAAGACCGCATCAGAAATCCAACGCGGCTCCCTCCAATTTTCCACGAAATAAGTGCTGCACAAACGAATATATGCACTACGCCAGATTTTATCAACTAGGGATTTCTGTCGTATCGCCAGGAAGCGACAGAACTTACAGCACGAATCAAGCCATGCCTACATGCCGTCACCCAGACTGGCCAGGAACTCATCGACGCTCTGATCCTTGCCATCGGTCGGCAGCTCGTCCTCCTCGACCGGCGTCACCTGCGCGGCAACAATACGCTCGGTGATCTGCGCTGCGGCGACGGGGTCTGGCCCGCCAAGTGCCGCCTCGACCGAAACCACAAGGTTACGAGTGCGATCGTCGAACCCGATCGCATCGGGCCCCACCTTCTTGAGCGTCGTCTCCGCGCCCGCCAAGGCGTTGGAGACCCAACCTTGATTCTGCCCCAGGGTAGCTGAGGCTGGGACCTTCGGAGGTGCTCCTTCGCCGGCGGCGCCATTATGCGTGGGATGGGGCGATTTTCCGCTACCAGCGCCATGGTTTTGTTCGTGCACGACCTTCCCCGTGGACAACATCGCCACGATCGTTGCCTTCACGGCTGACGACAAAATGTCCGGGGCAAAGATGTCGCCAGCCGACACCCGCTGCTCAGCGTTGGTCGGGCGCGGCGTCGGCGCGACGGAGGAGGTCTGTCCGTCGAGCTCCGCGAAGAGGGCCAAAGGATCGACCGGCGTTGATTGCGGCTCGGGCACTGGCGGCACGGCTCCCGAAGGCTCCATGGCGCCGTCGATGAATGCGTCGACATCGAGGCCCACGGGCTGCGGACGAACCGGTGCTGACGCGGCCACAGGTGCAGCGGCCTTCGCAGGCGCAACCGGGAAGGCGGGCACCGCGGGCGGCGGGCGGCGAACTGGCGAAGCTACCTCCTCCACCGGCCTGCGTTCGAAGATCGCATCGTCCAGGTAGGAGAAGGGGTCGTCATTCACCTCGGCAGCGGCCGCCGGTGGCGCCGGGGGCCCCGCGGGCGGCGGCGCGGCGCTGTCGGCCGAGGCCGGCGGCGCTGCTGGCGCCCCGGCCGGCCGGCTGAACGATGCGAATTCGCCCGAAGACGGAAGGCCGACGCTCTCCTCAGGATCACCGGATGCCGCCGCCTGGCCGCCGGGCAGGCCGGCGCCTGGCTGAGCGGTGTTGCCGACGCCCGCGTCCGTAAGGGGGCGGTCGCCGCCGCCGAGCGAGCCGCCAGCACCTGCTGCTCCGCCGACGATGATGCCCAGGTCCTCTGCGGCCCTGCGAGCGGCGACGTACAGTGCAGCGCCGCGCTCAGCGCCAGTGATGCTCGCAGGCAGGCCCTGGGCCACCATGGACACCCGGCCGATCAACATGTCGTCTTCGACCTGCAGGTTGGGGCTCGTCTTGTAGGTCAGGATGTCGATGAGCTTCAACCCGCGCGATACCTTGTCGTCTAGCGCGTCCGCCTTGATTGCATTTGCCTCGACCTCCGCCATCGAAACGGGGCGCACCTGAAGGAACCGGTTCAGCCGGAACGTCTTCATCTTGTACTTGTCGAGGTAGTCGCCCACATAGAAGCCGGCGATACCGAAGGACTTGCCCCGCGTGTTGATCAGGCCCTGCCCGGTCTTCATGCTCTGCATGTCGTCGATCGTCACGCGCTCGACGGTCTCGACCGACACAGCCTTGTCGCGTCGGAATCCGCCGGCGTTGAGCTCGTACTGGTTGTAAACGGCCACGCGCGCTTTGCCCACGTAGTCGGAGATGAGCTTCTGGGTCTTCTGCGCATCGTCGATCCGCATGAAGTACTTGGCCACTGCGTTGGCCAGCATCGCGCCGGCTTCCGCCGCCCTGCTGCCTTCGGTGAGCTTCTCGATGTCCTGGGCCGCAGCGATCATCGACATGCCGAGCGAACGGGCCTGCGCAAACATCACCGCGATGCCGTCCGAGAAGTAGTAGCCCAGCTCGTCCAGTGCGACCAGGTACGGGTAGTTCGCCTCGGTGGCCTTCGAGTCGAGCACCAGGGACCGGTCACCTTCGATATCGGCGCCGAGGTTACGTCCCATCATCACCCGCAGACACGCGATCGCGAGCTTGCCCAGGTTCTCGGCTTCGGAGGCCGACTTCTCCAGCGACGGGATCATCATCACCAGCACGCGGTTGTTCAGCGCCACGTCGACCATGTCGATCTCGGAGTACTTCGCGCGGAAGATGTGGCCGTAGGTCTTGTCCAGCAGGTTGAGCGCCGGCATGAGCTGGCCGATGCGGTAGCCGTGCTGGTCGTAGGTCGCCTGGTCCTGCTCGGTCTTCTGGGCAGGCTTGCCGGCCGCCGCCGTCGGCGCTCCACGCCCCCCCACGCCACGATCACTCGGGAGACCGGTGCGGCTTGCCGAGTTCGGATCGGGCGGCAGGTTGTACTTGGCAATCACGCGATCGACCATGAAGCCCGGGCAGCCGCCTGACTCGCAGTAGCTCTTGATGCCAACGAAGCCGTAGGACCACTCGCCTTTGGCGATGTATTCCTTGTAGCCTTCCGCGTAAAGCTCCTCGACCTTGGGCAAGCCCATGTAGTCGATGTAGGTGCCGACGGAGATCTCGAAGCCTTGGGTGTCGCGCTTGTAGCAGAGGGCAGCCACCAGGGACCGCCAGAAGTTCAGCGCCTTCTCCTGCCAGCTCTTGCCATCCCCTTCCGCCTTCGGCAGCAGGTTGGCACCCATCTGGATCTGCGTGTCCGCGTCCGAGTCCGAGAACGTGTTGATCATGTTCGTCCGCCGGCGCCGCGACGCGCGGATCTTCTCCGGCGAGCTGCCGCCGATCAGGAAGTTGAGCGCGAGAAAGTCATCGTCAGCACCCAGCATGCGGCACATGGCCATGAGGTCCAGCGGCATCTTGTTATCGGCCTTGCCGTCGGCCAGGAAGAAGCCAGAGCCCCAGCAGAGGGCGTTGTAGAACATGCCCTTGAGGGTCTCGGACTTCCCCGAACCGGTTGAGCCCAGGATCAAGAAGTGGGTGCGCAGGTCCGAGTCCGCCATCCACACCTCGCGGAAGTTCTCGTATGGGTTGGTCGACCGCACATGCCCGACGTACATGATCCCGTCGCCCTCCTTGCCCTTCTCGTCCTGGCCGTCCGGCGGGTACCGCAGCGGCAGGATCACGCGATAGCTCAGGTGCGTGAAGAAGAGGAAAAGAAAAGCCACCACCCAGATGATCCAGAGAGGCTTGAGAGCGATCATCGCCAGAAGGAGGAATCCGACATTGACCGCCAGGAACGAGGGCTTGGAAAGCTTCTCAGCGTACTTCTCGCCCCACGAGCGGACGTCCGCAATGTTGCGTGAGAGCTTTACTTCCTGGTGCTGTTCGATGAGAGCCATGTGCGGTCCGATTCAGCGCGCGCGCTGGACGTGAAGGTGAAGAGGAGGCGTCTGTCGCAGCAACGCGGCGGCTACACCGCGGCGCCGGCCTTGCCGGGATCCTCGGGGTCGGCGGTGCTCGAGGCGAACTCAAACCCCGCCACTTGCAGGCCGAGCACCGAGGGCGGCGTTTCCTGGAGCTTCTGCGTGATCTGCAGCGCAACCCCCAGCGGCCCGACCATGCCCACCCGAACCATGGCAGCTACTTGCTCGTCGCTCCCCTTGAGGATGTCAGCTGCGATGCTGCAGAGAACGTCGTTCGCGTCCTCCAGTTCTTTCGCATCCGCCGTACCAGAACCTGGTTTCTGACGGTGGAGCGGATGGGCGATCCAGTTGCGGGTGCGCTCGAGCAGCGCGCCGGCCTGGAGTGTTCCAGCCTGGTGAGCCTTCTCGACGTCCACGATCGCCGCCATGACAGCACCCATCACCCCGCGCACGAACTGCTCGCGCATGACGTTGTTCGTGGACGTGTGAACAGCGACGGCAGACACCGCGTTGTCAGGCGCGGCGATCTCCACGATCAGCGACGCGATCGAAAGCGTCTCGCGCGACTCCAACGCCTCGAGGACGCGCTCGACCCGACGTGGGTTGACCTTCGGAAGCAAAGCGCCGCTCGCCCAGGCCTTGGCCGCAGCGCGCAGGCCGTCGTCGAATGCGGTCACGCAATCAGCCACCTCCGGCGACAGCTCTGATGGCACATCGCCCTGAGCGGGCTCCGGTGCGGGCGAGCGATTCACCAAGCCGCGCATGCGCGCGAGAAAGCCGCTGAAGGGGTTTGCTGACATGCGAAGGTCCACAGGCGAGGGAAGTTGGGGCGCGTTGCTTCAGCGAGCCGCCGGGGGAGCGTCGGCCCTCAAGCCGCCGTTGGCCACCAGCCACTTGTTGATGTCGTCGAGCGAGCCAGAACCGGCCACGACCTTGCCTGTGGCCGACACGAGGGTCGGCGTGCCCGAAAAGTTCAGTGCGACGAAGGCGGCGTTCGCCTTCACCATCTTGTCCGCAGCACCCGCGCAGCTGCCGTCACTCGCGGCGTCGCCCGAGGGTTCGTAGGCGCCGATGGCGGCAGACCAGGCCGAGACAGTGTCCTTGGCGCACAGCACGCGTTTGACCAGATCTTCCGAGCCGGGCTTGAACGACACGGGCACGATCACCGGAACGAAGCGCGGGTCCACCTGCGACAGCTTCGCCTCGAGGTCCTTGCACGACGGGCAGTTCGGATCGCTGAAGATCACGAACGGCTGCCCCGACGGGCGCATCTGGATGCCCATTTCGCGCGTCGTATTCGCCACCACCTGCATCTCGGTGGGAGACAACGTTTCACCGAGGGTCCGGTCGCGCAGCTCAGGAGGCACAGCTCCCGCGGCCGCAGATTGCGCACTCTTCGCCGGGCCTGCTGCAGTGTCTCTGCCCATGCACTGCGCCAACATCGTCGAGCACAGCACGAAGCCCATGAGCATCAGGAACCAGCGCCCCAGTACGAGAAGGGAGCGGCCAACTGCGGCCGGGCTGGAGACCCTTGCCTTGAGACCGCGAACCAGTCGAGCGGCGACGCTTGGCCACGCCCTGTAGATGTGAAGTGCGCTCCGCTCGTTGTGATCGCGGAACTGCCCGGCCACCACCTTGAACGGCGCGGTCAGCTTCAGGGAAGCCAGTTCCGCGTTGACGTTCATCTCAGCGCGCCAGATCTCCTTCTCGCCCTGGTACAGCACAAGCGACGATTCGGGGCCAAGCCAAACGATCCTCCAAACGTCCACGCCGCGGATGGCAACCATGAGGGCTGCAATCGCAGCCGGTCGCTCCAAAGGCAACGGCTCGTCACCGTATGTCAAATTGAAGGCGCCAGCGCCCGCGAGGTCCAGGATTGGGGCCGACGGCACTGCCGACGAATGGGTCTGGTGACTGGTCATGAGTCGCGATTGCATGGGTTCTTCTCGAAAGGGGGGCTGAGTTGGTCAAAAGTCGCTTGCACCAGTGCCGAAGGCACCGCGGCCTGCTCCGCCAGCCGCGGCTGCCAACGCGGCGAAGTCCGCCATGGATTCGCCGGTGCCCATCAGGGACTGGGCGCCATCGCGGGCCTTGCTGTTGAATCGGCGAGACGACTCCTCGCGTTCGCCGCGGGCCTCGTCGTCGAAGCGGGTGTCCGCGTTGGCGACGTGTAGCGCTTCCGCCGGCGGCAGCGGTGGAGCCTGTAGCTTCACGTTGTTCGCGCGGAGCCAGATCTGCCCGTCAGCCCACCACTGGTCTTCGTCGTCGTCCGTCCCGTTGACGTGGTGGTTCCACGCTTCAACCATCGCCTCCTCGGCCGGCTGCACGACGATCTGCGGGTGGCCCTGGGGGCTCACCGGTACAAGGCCAGCCTTCGCCGCCTTGCGCTCGAAATCGAACTGGCACCACACCGCAGCAGATTCCGTATGGGGCACCTTCCGCAGGACCGTGTTCAGCACGTAGAACAGGATGCGGTCCTGGGGCTTGAGCCAGATCCATTGACGGTGAGTGACCTTGCCCTGCCGCTTTGCCATGAAGAACAGCGCGTACAGGTAGGTGTACTCCCAGTGGTGAACAGCGAAGAGGTTGGCGGCCCGCTCATGCAACCGATACTTGTCGAAGATCCACTGTGCGACCTTCAGGTTGGGCAGGCCCTGCGCGTGGTTCATGCACGAGTAGTTGAGCTCGTTCATCGCGCGCTCGTAGTCCTTTTTGCCTTCTTTCCCGCCGAAGGCGTGCGCGACCAGCAGCGCGTACATCACCTTGCCGGCCGGGCTCATGCGATCCGGATAGACCACCTTCTTGCCCCGATCGTGGAGGATCGAGACGAGCTGGATACCGAGCATGTGGCTCTTGAGTCGGTTCGTGCCCTTGATCAGCTTGGGCTCGCCCTGGAAGTACAGGCGGACCTGGTCGAGGTTGACCTTGTTGTCCGTCAACATCGGCTTTCCATTGATCTTCTCCTTCATGAGGACCTCTTCAGGCCACACCTGGCGCCGCCACTTGGGGAGCTTGTCCATGATCAGCTGCGACCCCAGGTGCATCACCGGAACAACGCCCGAGAAGCGCCGCGAGAGGATCTGGGTCAGTGTCTCCGGGGCGGGCCTGCGCGCGAGCTTGTTCGCACTGCGCGTGAAGGTCCAGGCGACTGCGCCGGCCATGACGACCGCAGTCAGCACGACGAGCGGGGAAAGCGCCAGGTCGGCGAATCGAAGGAACTCGATCAACGGCACGTCCTTCGGCCGCGCGCGGAATGCGTCGTACAGGTAGCTCACGCGTCCCCACGCCTCCCCGCCACCAGGGATCAGGTTGTAGAGCCAGCCGCAAGCCTTAAAAACCGGAGACCAGTAGTAGACGATCCGATTGGACCCCGTGAACCAGAGCGCGCCGCCCAGAATCAGGACGACAAGGCCCATGCCGAGCACCATCTGAATGGCCTGGCTCTCCGCGTTCGCGGCATTCGAGCTCGCACTGTTTCCTCTGGCCATCAGAAGGCCCCTCGCTGCAAGATGCCAACGTGTGCGTCCCACACCTTGGCGATGTACTTTTGTTGAAGCTCGGCCGAGTTTGGCGAGTGGTACCGGGCAGCCGCGCACCAGAGGTCGCCCTTGCACTGTGCAGCGCGGGATTCCTTGCGCAGGATGTACGACTGCGCCATCAGCGCCTGGCAGTTGTCATTCAGGAGGCGCTCCGGAACGATGCCGTAGTTCTTCATCAGATGCGGCGCCCACCACTTCGTGTTGATCTGCGCGATTCCCAGATCGCAGCCACCTCCAGCGTTGTTGCAGTTCACCGCCTGCTTGCCTCGTGATTCCCACTTCACGATGGCCAGGAGCAGCATCGCCGGCACGCTGTAGCGATCAGCCGCCGCTTGGACGCAGTTTGCTGGCAGCTGCGCGGGCAAGGAAACCTTGACCTGGCTGGTCTGGGCCGGCTGCCCCATCCCGAGCGACCCGGCCATGACGGTGATCAGCAGAAAATCCATCGGAAGAAGTCAGGCTGGACGAGGAACGTCTTGAAGTTGATCAGGGAGCGCTTCGTGTATTGGTGCTCGACCAGCGCCCATCGGAAGGTGGTGGCAGCACCGACGGCCAGGACAGTGAGGCTCGTGGGGATCAGGATGAATGCGATCCACATCGGCACGACGAAGATCATGAAACAGACCAGCGCGAACGAGAGTGCCGTCATGACGATCGAGCCGAACTTGGCGCGGCGCGCGGCGCGGATCTGGCTCGTGTGGTGTTGCGGATTCCAGTCCATCACCTGGTAGAGGAACTCGAAGCGCTCCGCCGGATCGGCAGGCAGCGCACGCTCCGTCCCGTCCTTGAGGATCACCGTACTAACGGGAAGCTTCGAATCGGCAAGCAAGCGTCGACGCGTCTCGCGCGCCGCTTCCAGCGCCTCCCCGAGGTTCTGCTTGGACTTGCCGAACTGCCCCAGCGCCAGGCCGACGCCCTTGGGCACCAGGACCGTGTTGGCCACTTTTGCAGCACGGCGCAACCGCCCGCGAGGCTGCTCGGTGCTGATCTTGCCGTTCACAGGTGTGCCCATTCCTCAGCCCTTCGTGGCGGTCGCACCGCTCTGGTTGTCCATCTCGAGCGCGAGGCGGAATCGCAGGAGCGGCCCGGGCTGGTACAGGGCGTTGTAGCCAACAGCTCGCACCATGGCTTCCGTGTACCGGGTCACCTTCGGCATCAGGCGGACGACAGTCGGCGCGTTCTCTGCGAACCACTGCACCACCACCCGAAGATGAGCACCGTGCAGCTTCGAGATCCATTGGCGATCGATGGAACGCGCATGTTGGGCAACAACGAGCACCGGGGTGTCGTTGAGCCAGCGCAAGAGCTTGTCCGAGCAGTCCTTCTGCTCCGCATCGGTCATCGGACCGCGCTGTCGCGTGACGTCGTCGCCGAACACCAACTTCGCGAGTTCGCGCTCGAAGGTGCCCTTGGGCATGTTGGTGATCGTTGAATGCATCGGCGGCCGTCAAATCTCTTGAAGTCGTGGTAAAGCAGCGTGCCCTCCGCGGGGAAGGTGCTTATTGCGCGAGCAACCCAGCCGGCCCCGCATGGGCAATGGCTCGGGCGCGAATTGGGGGGCACTTTTCCCCTGCGACTGTGGACAACTGCCCCGAGCCTTCGCTAACAGTTAGGTGGCAAAGGATGCGGAACGCTCAGCCGGCGTACGCGCGCGCCGGCTCTCGCGCTTCATCGGAATCGTCGGGCTCGACGATCGACGGCACCAGAGCCATCGCCGGGCGGGCCAAGGGCGCTGCGACGGGTGCGGGGGCAGCGGGAGCCTGGGCTACAGCCGACTCGGACACGACTGCTTGGTCAGTGAGCTCCGCCGCGGCAGATGCTGCGGCGGCCGGAGCGGCTTGAGGTGCAGCGGCGACACGTGCTTCACGAAGATCGCGCGCCGCGTTGCGGGTTTGCTCGATGGCGACTCGGCGCTCTTGTGCGCGATCGAGCTCCTTCTGGAGCAGCGTCTCGATGCGCGAACTCACCTCCGACTCCGTGAGCATGCCCATCTGTGCGCTCATGTAGCCGCCGCGCTCGTAGTTCATGCAGCCGGCGGTAACGGTCACTTCGCTCGCAGTGACGCGCGAGGTGCCGTGCACGACCAGGTTCGCAGCCAGGATCTCGCCTTCGGGCGCGTCGACGACGCCGTGGATCTCCAGATGCGCCGCAAAGATCGACCCGATCACGATGCCGGTATCGGCGATCACGACCCTTCCACCGTGGAAAACGTTGCCCAGGACGCACCCTTCGATGTGCAGGTCCTGGCCGGCACGAATGCTGACGTCGCCCATGAAGTTGGATTCCGCACCGATCACGGTCCGGGTGGGTTCGCCCTTCGACAGGAATGCCGGGATGGCACCGGTGTCGCTCGAATGCGAATTGTTGCTGCTGTTCATGCTCAAACCCTCGTTGAAATTATTTACACCGCACTATGATATCGGCGCGAACTTTAAAACGTCAATGTAACCCGCAACTTCTACACGCATGTGAGGCGCAATCGATACGGCTCACTGCGAACGATCAACCGACCTGGCCGGACTAGATGGACAGTCACACCCCCCCCTTCCGCCCCTCCCTCAAAGACGCACTGAACCTGGGGCGCGGGAGTTCCGCCACCGGAGCTGGCTCGACGGGCGCCACCTCAACCAGCGGGGCATCCGGCGTTTCTGGTGCTGCGGGCTCGGCGGGCGCGGCAGGCGCAGAAGAGGCAGCGGCGGGTCTCGGCGTAGACGAGTACGTGGATCCCTTGGCGGGCGCTGGACGGGACGGCAGCCGCCATGCGGACATGAAGCACCTACCCGGCAACGCCCTGAACATGGTCGAGCTGGTCCAGCTGCGAGAGCGCAACCATGTCATGGTTCAGCAGTCAGCCCGTCGAAGCGGGGACCGCCGCAGCGTTCGCCTCGACGCGGTCGGCCTTGAGCTGTTTCAACAGATGCAGCGTGACGTGGAGCGGGCGCACTTCAGCCAGGCGGCCGTCTCAACCAAAGGCAAGCCGAAGGACGCCTCCGAGGAACGCTTCGCACGCACGCGCCCGGAAGACATTCAGCGGCGCCGCGACGATCCTCCCGTCGAGGTCTGGCAGGCCGACACCCCCTTGCCAGACGAGGGCAGTGCACCGCTGGGCTCAGATCCCGATCGCCCCATGACCAGTGCGGCCCGGGATCGTGCAGTTCTTCAACGCGAGGCCCTGCTCGAGCTCTGTGCGGAGGCCCATGGGGAAGCGATGGGGGCCTTGGCACGGCTGAACGAGGCTGAAGGTCTGAGCGTCGAACTCCGAAGCCGACGGTTTGAGGATCGAGAGGAAGTGATGCCGCGACAGGACAGTGTTGCCGAGCTGCAGGCGGACGGCGCCGAGCAGTTCGCCGCGGCCGCGCGCCAGCAGTTCGAAGCCTCGAATGCACGGGCGGTTCAGCTTGCCGGCTCCGTGCAGGGGCGGCGCATCGGCCTCAACAGCATGCTCAGGGACAGGCCCCCCAGGGCCCCCCGCTGAGGTAGGAAGGAGCAAACCTTGGGAACACCTCACTCTCGCAACGCCACACGCGTCGCTTGCGCTCTCTACTCGCCCTACGCGAACGACTTCACCCTGCCGATCGAGCAGCAGCTGCTCCAGGTGGACTGCATCTTCTCGGTCATCAACGTGGACGGCGTGGATCTGGGATGGATCGATGGAATCGACCAGGACGACCCCATCCTGGTTCCGGTGCGTTCGATGGAAGGCCACGGCGATCTCGGGACCGTCGAGGAATACCTCTGCGAAGAGTTTCACACCTCCATCGGACCCGAGCTGCAAACCCTCTTCAGGATCGCCCGGGAGGAGGAGCTGACCGCGACGGTGCTTGTGCGCGCGCTGGCGATCATGCACAACGACGGCTCGATCGGCGCGGCCGATGCCGTGCAGCAGTCATTCGAATGGGGCTTCACGCTCCTGCGCGCCGGCGTGCTTGACCGCTACACGTTCGGGCTGAGCGACATGCTCCGGCGCCTCCGGCGCCAGTCTTTGCCAGGGTGACATAGCGCGCCAGCCCCTTGCTCTCCCCATACTGTCAGCATGTAAGCGTATCCGGTCTGCTCCAGTCAACGGTCAGGACTGGATGGGCATCCATGCTTCAGCGCTCAACGCGTTTGGTGAGGATGACGCCTATGGGCCCTGAACCGACATTGAGCTGTCGAGATTGATCGGCGCAAAGCGGCCGTTCCCTTGCCCATTGGTTCTCGCTGTGCTGCTCGACAGACGGAGCGAGCAGGAAACCCTTAGTTCAGCTTCGTGGCTTGCGCCGCCTCATTGATTCGAGTATTCTCGAAACATGGAATCAAAAGAAGTTGTTCAAGCCCTCGCCGCACTCGCACATCCTCTGCGCCTCGAGGTGTTTCGTGCGTTGGTCGTCGCAGGTCAGAGCGGGCTGACCCCAGGCGTGATGCAAGCCGCTCTGGACGTCCCCCCCGCCACCTTGTCATTCCATCTCAAGGAGCTGACGACCTCAGGCTTGGTGACGCAGGAGCGCGCCAGCCGCAACCTCATATACCGAGCTGCGTACGACAACATGAACGCGCTACTCGGATATCTCACCGATAACTGTTGCCAGGGTGCCGCCTGCGAGGTGGAGACCACTGGCGATGCCTGCAAGTGCTGACCCTCACCACTAGGAGCCCACGATGAAGCGATTCCACGTCCACGCGCACGTCAACGACCTGAAGGCAAGCATCGCCTTCTATTCCAAGCTCTTTGCCGCCGAGCCCACCCGCGTCGAGGCCGACTACGCCAAGTGGATGCTCGAGGACCCGCGCATCAACTTTGCGATCTCGACGCGGGGCGATGCCGCAGGCGTCGACCACCTGGGATTCCAGACCGACGACGCGGAAGAACTGGCCGAGCTGAAGACGCGCGCCCAAGACGCAGACATGGCGCTCCTCGACCAGGGCGAGACCAACTGCTGCTATGCACGCAGCGAGAAGCACTGGGTCACCGACCCGCAGGGCATCGCCTGGGAACAGTTTCACACCCTCGACAACATCCCGGTGTTTGGCGAGGGCACCCGGCAGCCCGAAGCACAGGCTTCCGCCTGCTGCGCTCCCACGACGCGCGGCAAGCCAGTGGGCGTTGCCGTCAAACCCGCCTCATCCTGCTGCTGAAGGAAGACCATCTTGGCTGACAAAACCTACAACGTGCTGTTCATCTGCACCGGAAACTCCGCCCGCTCCATCCTTGCCGAGGGGCTCATGAACGACCTTGGCAAGGGACGCTTCCAGGCGTACTCGGCCGGGAGTCATCCCAACGGCACCGTGAATCCACTTGCGCTGGAAACACTCAAGTCATTCCACATCCCCACGGATAGTTTTCGAAGCAAGGACTGGGATGAGTTCGCGAAGCCCGACGCCCCACAGATGGACTTCGTCCTGACGGTCTGCGACAAGGCCGCAGGCGAGGTGTGCCCAGTATGGCCAGGCCAGCCGATGTCCGCCCACTGGGGCGTGGCGGACCCGGCAGCATTCGAGGGCACAGACGACGCAAAGCGGCAGCAGTTCCGCGACGCGGCCATCACACTCAAGCGCCGCATCGAGCTCATGCTCTCCCTGCCTCTGGCGCGCCTGGATGCCATGGCCATCCACCGTGAAATCAAGGACATCGGAACGCGCTGAGCCATGACGACCAACGTTCTCATCCTCTGTACGCACAACTCAGCACGCAGCGTTCTGAGCGAAGGCATGCTCAATCACTGGGCGAACGCCTTGGGCAAGGACGTCCGCGCGTACAGCGCCGGCAGCGCACCGAGCGGGCGCATCAACCCCTTCGCGCTGGAGGCCCTCGGCAACGCCGGCGTCGATATCGCGGGCTACCGCAGCAAGAGCTGGGACGAGTTCACCGGGCCGGACGCGCCCGAGATGCGCATCGTCATCACAGTGTGCGACAGCGCGGCGGCAGAAGTCTGCCCGTACTGGCCGGGGAGCCCGGTCAAGATGCACTGGGGCTACCCGGATCCTTCCAACGCCGCCGGCGGCGATGAAGGAAAGCGCGTGGCCTTCGAGCTCACGCGGCAGGCGGTGGGCTACCGGATGCTCCAGCTCCTGCAACTGCCTCTCGGTGGGCTGAGCGATGCGGAACTGCAGCAGGCTCTTGAAGACATCTCCAGGAACTAGGTGAGCAACTTGGGCGACACATCTCGCAAGCTCTTTTCCGAAGCCCTCGGTACCGCGCTGCTGCTGGCCGTGGTCATCGGCTCGGGCATCATGGCCGAGCGCCTGGCGGGGGGCAACGTGGCCATCGCCCTGCTGGCCAACACGCTGGCGACGGTCGGCGGCCTGTACATCCTCATCGAAGTGTTCGGACCCGTGAGCGGCGCGCACTTCAATCCCGCCGTGTCGCTGGTCATGGCAGCGCGCGGCGCGATGCCCCGGGCCCTGGCCGCCCCCTACATCGTTGCCCAGCTCGCGGGTGCGATGCTCGGCGCTTGGCTTGCACATGCGATGTTCGACGCGACGATCTTCCAGTTCTCGACGAAGGTCCGCAGCGGCATGGGCCAGTGGATCGCCGAGGCGGTGGCAACCGCAGGCCTGCTCCTGGTCATCCTGAGAGCGCCTGCGAGCCGCGTCGCCGCCATGGTGGCCTGCTACATCGGTGCGGCCTACTGGTTCACGGCGTCGACGTCCTTTGCCAACCCTGCGGCTGCGTTCGGCCGGATGTTCAGCGACAGCTTCGCCGGCATTGCCCCGGCCAGCGCGCCGGGCTTCGTGGTCGCCGAGCTCATCGGCGCGGGCATCGGCGTCGCCATCCATAGGGCGTTGAGCCCAGCGGCGGTTGCGGTCCCTGTGCCCTCGTCGCAGGAGGCCTCGACGCCAGACGGAGGAATCGTGGTCGACGATGGGGCGCACCGTGTTTGAGAATCCGCCCACCTTCCCAGCACTCAACGCGGAGCTGTTCGACGTCCCCACATCGGACCGCCTGGCCGCACGTGAGCCGTCCCTTCATCGGCCACGTTTCCTCATGCTTTACGGCTCGCTGCGCGAGCGCTCATACAGTCGGTTACTGACGTTCGAGGCCGCGCGCCTTCTTGAGGCCATGGGTGGCGAAGTCAAGGTGTTCAACCCGGCAGGATTACCCCTACCCGACAGCGCTCCGGACACAGACCCGAAGGTTCAGGAGCTGCGCAACCTCGCTGAGTGGGCTGAAGGGATGGTATGGACCTCGCCCGAGCGCCATGGCGCGATGACCGGCATCATGAAGGCGCAGATTGATTGGATTCCACTGGCGTTGGGCGCTGTGAGGCCTACGCAAGGCAAGACCCTTGCGGTCATGGAAGTCTCCGGCGGTTCGCAATCGTTCAACGCGGTCAACCAAATGCGCGTGCTCGGCCGATGGATGCGGATGCTGACCATACCGAACCAGTCGTCCGTGGCGAAGGCCTTCCTCGAGTTCGATGATGCCGGCCGCATGAAGCCATCGAGCTACTACGACCGCCTCGTCGACGTGATGGAGGAGCTCTTCAAGTTCACCCTGCTCACGCGCGACATCAGCCCATACCTGGTAGATAGATACAGCGAGCGCAAGGAAAGCGCTGAAGAGCTGTCCAAACGGGTGAATCAGCGCGCAATCTAGCGTTGCAAGTTCGGAGCTCCAAAGCAGACTTCACGAAACGTCCGGAGTTGGCCGTCTGTAGTCGGTCGGCTACCCGACCTTCGGCCTCATTTCCCTCCCACTAGGGTCCGCGTCGAGAACTGACTCGTGGAGCGAATAGATTGGTGCAACGGCGTTGCCGTCCTCGTCAGTTTGGAACAAGCCCCAACCAACTCCCTTGAGTTCGGGTTCGCTTAGCCCGTTGTCCTCAAGCATGTAGCAGAGCTGGCACAGGAGTTCCGCCTGCACTCCACGAGCGATTTGTGAAAGGTCTTCGCGCGTGACTCCTGCGGCGACTGCGCGCTTCAGTGCAGCGCCCATGCCTGCGAAGGGGTCTCGCGGGTGTTCATCGGCCTGCTCAATGTGATAGTCGACCCAGCCCACCTGCTCCTCTCCAATGACATGAGCCCAGCATTGGCGCAGGAACAGAAAGCGGTGTAGCTGAGAAATGCCCTCGGTGACCTGGGAGGTCGCCCAACTCTCTGCGTCGCGAGCTCCCAGCCGCTCGAAGAGAGCCGTGAGTTCGGGAATTGATTGCGGGATGCTCACCTTGCGATACCTCGCGCTTCAGTTTTAAGGGTTGCCGGCTGGACCTGAGCCGATGCTCTGGCGACTGTAACCAGCGAGTGAGCGCCTTCGAGGCACTGCCGCGGGAATTTTGGACGGCTGTGACGAACTTCCGGTTTTGGCCGCATTCTGAACTACGAGCGAGTTCGAGAACTCGGGTGCGGCTCAACGCTGTCAAAGCATACTGTCAGGCCGGTCGATGAGGCAGGTGAGCCGTTGACCTCCTCGTCAAGCTGCAGCAGCACCCTCCAGTGCGGCATGTCAGCGAGCGAGCGCTGAACCGCTGCAACAAGCTCTGGCGTGATGAACGCGAGCCGCGACACACAAACCTTGTGGGATGTATCGCCATAGTCGTCGTCGACGACCCAGTAGTCACCGTTGCCGTAGGCATCCTCTTCGCCAAACTGCGATAGCGCCGCGCCTAGGGAGCGATACAGCGTTTGCCATTCGTCGTCACGCGGGTCAGGCTTCATGCTCAACTTTCTGGGCCAGAGGTCGAAGGTCTGGTTCTGGCCGTCATGCGCCGGTCGGCGCATCGCTCAACGGAATGTCCCTTGCGACCTTTCGAGCAAGAACACCATAGAAATGCGCGAGCGCTTGCCATGTGACGTCCCACTGCCCCTCGCCGTCCTTCGCCTCGTAGATAAGTTCGCCTTCGTAGAAAAGGCGCAGGTTGTCCTGGGTGTACTCGGCGGCGCCTAGGGGCGCGGCGATTGTCCAAGGACCGAGCCCCGACTGTGGCCAGTACCTCCACGTGTCCTCGTTAGCGGTCTTGCCGCCGTATCCAAGGTTCTTCCACAAGCGCTTGTCTGGCTGTGCGTCACGACTGTGAAAGCCGTCTCGAAGCTTCATCGTCACCTCGTGTTTCCTTCAAGTGCAGCTTCGCCGACATCGTGCGTACTCGCGACCTCGACTCAATAATTGGCGGTGGTCGCAGCGGCGCACCTTGAACAGTTTCTCACGCCCATCTTTTGCCAGGTTCATCCAACGTCGTACCAACCCATCCGACGAAGCAACGCTTCGTTTTCTTCTCTCCGTTGAGAGTTTGAGTCCTCAACCGAGACAACAGATTGAATAGCTGCCACGTACTCGCTTGGCAGACCGTGAAACTGCGCACCGGCAACCACTAGGTTCTTGTACCAATGATACGGAGCCAGACCGGAATTTAGATGTGTCGACGACACCATGTACAGGTAGGCGTTGTAGTTCGCCCCCTTGAGCGGCACGCTCACCTGCTGTTCGAAGTAACCCTTTCCGCTGCCTTCAGCGACATCCAGTCCAGCTTTGTCACCTGGATTGAACTGATACAGCACCCCATAAGCCTTGCTGGTCGCAGGCGCTGCGTGCAAGGAACACTTCCCCGACTGGTCGTTGCTTCGCTTCCGGAACGCCAAATCGAACCCCGGCAACTCCACGACACCCAAAGCGCGCGCCGAGGGTACTCGCTCTTGAATTCGAAGTGGATGGAGGTTTGAGCCGTAGGCGACGCAATAGACAACGGGGTCGATAGGAAGGGTGTCCGTCATGAGCGGCAAATGTGAATTGTTGGCTGGCTCGAGAACGATGCTATGGCTGGCTCAGCACTTTCTTCTTCTCCTGCTCAAACTCGGCTTGCGTCAGCGCCCCACTGTCGAGGAGCTTCTTCAGGTTGCTCAACTTCGTGAACTTGACATCCTCCGTCGGCGGCGTTCCAGGCGAAGCAGCCTTTGCAACGCATTCAAAGACGAGTTCGGCTCGGGGGAAGTTACCCAAGATGTGTGGGGGCGTAGAGGTGGTTTCCTGCAACGGGTTCAGCGATTGGCCCTTTCGCTCGCAGAACTGGCCGGCTCGCAGTTCGACATCATCCCTGACCGATTGAAGCGACACGTAGCCGGTGGCCCCTTGCTGGAACAGGCGATACTGCTCGTTGCCTTTGGTTGGCAGGCTCAGTACGACAGTCTCTCCCTTGAAGGCTGCATCGGCGAAATGCGACTTCGATTTGTCCGTCGCCTGGATGGCTGACGTCTGCCCGCACGCGGCCAGGGCTATCGCGATGAAGGTCGCAACCGCGACCCTTGCTATCGTAGGTAGCACTTCGCACCTCTATGTTCGAGTTGTTGGGGCTGCCCGCGTCCAGGCCGAACAGCCGCTCGGAACGAATGTATCTGCATGAAGTAGGAGTTCAAGGTTGCCGCTCATGAATATTGAGCGGCTGTGACGTACTTCCGGTATTGGCCGTTCTGAGCCGTTGGCCCCCAAGCGTAGCGGCTCTTCCTCCTGAATTACGCAACGGTTGGTGTTAGCGACGTCCGGATGCTGATGGTGGTCAATCGTGCACGAAGAACACGTGTCCGATGAACTGCTGTCCCTTCCACCAATTGCGACCGGCGCTACCGTAGCGGAAGTTTGTGCTACCGGCCTGACTCTGCAAAGGCTGGTCAACATTGCCGGCCGCGTCGCGCACTGCCGAATGATTGGGGTCCTCTGGTACCACCACCGTGATGTGACCAGGGCGCCCAGCGGCCTCTCGATCGGCGCAGACGATACCGACTCCTCCGTCGTTCGCAGTGTTCTGAAGCGCTGTCGCATCTGACACGCGGCGCCATCCAAACACGCTGCCAAAATCCAACAGCCAGCGGTAGAGGTCGTCCGCGCGCATCTCGCGAACCGTGTCGTCCGGCGCGACAGGCACCTGCTCGCCGCGAGCAATCCGTGCGATCGCGCCTCCCGTCCACCATACGCGGGGCAGGTATACGCCGGCCAGGTAGCAGTAATCTGCGGCATAGACGTTGCAGTAAGTCTTGCCGTCCCTCGGCGCATAGCGAGCGCTTTGGCTGACCTCGAGCCAGTCGCCGATAGCGGTGAGCTCGGCAACTTGTGCCGCCGCGTCACCACCCGCGCTCCGTGCCGGTCTTCCGGCCTCACCAATCGGCGAAGCCATACCGCCGAGACCGCTGCGCTTGGCATTCGGATTTCCTTCCCGAAAATGCGCCGCCGGAATTGCGGTGAGCGCCGGTGCGGATGCCGCCGGCGGTTGTGGCGGGATGGTGGCGGCCGGCTCTAAGAAAGAAGAGCGAACATGGCCGATAAAGGTCGCGCCATTCAGCACCACCCGGACGCGAACCCAGCCCGGGGCAGAATCGCCCAGAACACGAACAAGCGTTCCATGCGGCACCCGGGCAATCGGCTCGTTGCCGTCAGATGTGGGAACGAACCGGAGATTGAGGACAGAGGCGGAAACGCGCATTGAGACGCCTTCGCCGGCGCGCAGCTCGAAGCCGACGGGCCTGAACCCTCCGAAGTCCCCTTTCGCCTCACAGCGCTGCCAACGATTGCTGATGTCGCAGAGGTTCTGGTCGGTAACGAACTGCTTTACGTCCCAGTCGTTGTAGTTCCTGGATTCGCGCCATCCGGTTGCCTCGGCAAGCCACTTGAACTCGACCAGCTTCGCTTCATCCAGCAGCCGGCAAGTGAGGCCGGAACCATAAACACCCATGCGATAGATCGAGGTGCCGCCTGATGCCGCATCCATCGCCTCCTTGGCGCCCTTGAAATAGGGAACCACGAACTGCCTTACTTCGGCTTGGCTGAAGTCGGTGTCCACCGCGAAGTAGATCGCAGTGCCGGCGGGCTGCCCGATTTGCCCGGCAGCCGCGAACGCACTCGCTCCATCGAGCCTCCCGCGCCCGAATCCGAAGTCTCCTGTTTCGCGCGCGTTGTCTTGATACACGACTGCGATATCGATGTCCGCGCGCGCTAGCTCGGCCGCTTCACGGGGGCGAAGCTGCTTTTCAGGTTGTTGGGTGGTCCGCGAGTAGTAGCGAAAGACGAAGTTCTTACCTTGCGCTTTCAGGCAAGCGCCTGAGCTTTCGCACAGCCGGTTTGTCGAGATGCCATTGATCGCCATGAGAGATCTCCTCGCGTATGCGCACCCTTTGGGGAAGTGCACAGTGCCACGCGAAGAGGCTCACAGCCATTGGCCATACGAGATACATCCATCGTGGCACCCGCACGGCACATTCTGAGTGACGACCACGCCTGAAGTCTCCAACGGCGGCTAGATCTTACGATCGGGCTAGCGAAACGCTGGCTCAAGGTACGAGCTATTGACACAGTTCCCGGTTCAACTGCGCGCCTTTGAGCATGTCGCCCTTGATAGCCGAAGCTAGTACCGGGTGCAGATTTTTTAGGTTAATGATCCGTAGTTCACCACGCGCAAGACGAATGGGTTCATCCTTGCTTGCAATGGCCTGATTTGCGATGACCTTGATAGCCATGCCCACCTGTCTCCGGCGTCATCCAGGTGCTCGACGCCACAGTAACGATGGAAATTGAGCTGCCCGATGTCCTCCGCGTGATCGCCAGCGGCCTCAAGGAAAGGCTGTAGAAAATGGGACAACTGCTGCTGACAAAGAAGTAGACAGGTTCTGCAGTGGCGTCTGCAAAGTGGAGACCGGCGCAAGAGTGCCGCTCATGAGCCTGGCAAGGCCTACAGCGGGCGGATGAACCCGCCCGGTTAGCACCTCACTCCAGAGATCGCTACCGCGCTACGTGGTATCGGCTACTGGCCGTTCGCGTCTCCTGGACCGGTTTGCGCTGCATCTGGCAGGGGCCGCTCCCTGCTGCCTCGCGGCCACATCACGTAGGCGAGGCCAATGAGCCCCAACGGGACCCCGATGAACCAGGGGAGAACGATTGCGGCCAGGAACGAGAGGATGACGATGAAGACGCTAGACATGGTCCGAGGATAAGCGAGGAGAAGGGCATCGAATCGCCAGTTTGCTGATCGGTCTCTTCGGGGCGGTCCGCAACCCAACTGCTCATGCGCCGAAGACCGTTTGGCCGATGCCTGAGCAAGACGCGATGGAAATTCTTCGCGTTTGCACCTGTCGTCCATCGCAAGCTGGACACGGCCACAAGGTCTGACGGCTTAGGCTGGAACTTCCTCAGCAGTCTCTCGCCTCTCAGCAAGCCCCTCGCTCGACAGCAGCCCCTCGTTCTGTGCACGCACGATGAGACGTGCCGCAACGTCCATTGACACCGACTCCTCGTTCACGTCGAACTCGCCTTTCTCCGCCATCAGCGCCGCGATCATCGGCTTGGCCGTGCCGGCCGGCAGCATCCTCGCCAGGAGCTGGAGGGCCTGCCAGTAGCTGTCGTCGGTACCGCCCAGCCTGAGGGCGAGCGCGGCGCGCACCGGCGCGTCCGCGGCGTTGGTCGTGAAAGCCCACTTGTCCAGGGGGCTGGCGGTGGTCTTCAGCACCTGCGCCAGCACGCCCTCGGTGGTGGCGAAGCGCGCGAAGAGCGTGCCGGGCCGGCGGCAATGCGTGCTGATCGCCTGCATCTCCGCATCGCTCAGCTTGAACGCGGCCTTCACCTGGTCGGCCATGCTGCCGTCGCCCAGGCCGAAGACGTAGAAATTGGTCGAGTTGGCCATGATCGCCTCCGGAAAGTCGGAGATCAGCTGGCTCATCATCATGGTGACCATGTTGAACTTGCGGCCCACCCGCAAGTCCTGCTGCAGCAACATTTGGAACGACTCGGCGCCGGAGGCGTAGTGCACCTCGTCGTACTCCAGGAACTTCATCTGCTCCCACATCTTCTCGACGCGGTCCTTCTGGTAGCGACGGTACAGATCCGGAACCAGCGGCGCGATCTCCTCCCAGCGCGCGAAGAAGTTCTTGGCACCCAGGCGGCGCGCGAAGAGGAACATCAGGGCGGAGCGCCGGCGGCCCTCCTCCGAGGTCGTCGAGCCCACGACCTCCTCGAGGTCGATCGAGATGGCACGCGCCGATCCCAGGTTCGCCTGGGTATAGCTGCTCAGCAAGGTATAGGTTCCCGTCGAGGCTGCGCTCAGGTTGCGCTGGAACACCTTGACCATGGTCTCCACGCCGTTGGCAGCGAGGGCCTCGCCGTACATCAGCATGATGTCCGGCTGCGACACCACCTTCGACAGGTCCTTCAGGATCGGCATTGCATAGCGCTGCGCGCGCTCGGCCATGACGGTGTGTCCGGCCTTGAACAACGCGTCGACCACGTCCCAAACGCGGGTGCGACCGTCGATGATCTCGTTGCCCAGCTGCTGATAGAGCGCACCCACCTCGGGATCCATGGCGTTCTGCCAGGGCTTCGCATCCGCCGACGCGCGCGAGAAGCGCTCGTAGGCCGCGGCGATCAGCTTCTGGAAGAACTTGTCGGCCTCCGCGCCCAGGCCGGGGGAGATGGTGCCCAGGACCGCGACGATGAAGTCCCGGTCCTGCTCGGTGCACTGGTCGAGTCCAAGGAATGTGTCGAAGGGATTGACCGTGTACTCGGGTGAGTTCTTGATTCGAATGGAAACGACCTGGTCGCGCTTGCTCGCCGGCAGCATCGCGCGGTACAGGTCCATGATGAGCCTCGAGCTCGGGCCAACGTCGACCACCGTCACATAGGGAACGTCCTGCGCGCCTGGCGCCATGAGGAGGCCCGAGTTGAGCAGGTTCATGAAGAAGGACTTGCCCGAACCAGTCGGCGCGAAGCCTACCGTCGCCCAGGAGGTCTGCAGGCCAGAGCCCAGCGCGATCGGGTACGGCCGGCCCTCGAGGGTCGACGCGATCAGCTGGCCCGTCTTCCAGATCGAGGCTGCACGCACAACTGGCGACATGCGGGTGATCTCGCCGATCGGCGCCGGCAAGTAGGGGGCAGAGCTGGCGCGCGAGAAGCCGGCCGCAGTGGAGATGGCCGCAAGCGCGGGCTCGCCCGTTTCGTTGGTGCACACGGTCGAGCCCCAGGCCTCGATGGAGCTTCGCAGGTATTCGACCTGGAACTGCAGTTGCTCCTCCGTCTTCGCCCAAGTGGTCAGCGTCATGCGCGTCGCCGCGACGTACCCGCCCTCCTTCTCGAGGTTCTTCAACTGATCCCACCCGCGTTTGATGCCCTTGTTGAAATCACCCATCGCGGCCATGAAGCTGCCGAAGAATTGGTCGGCCTTGCGAAACTCGAGGCCAGACGGCAACACATCCTGCGAATACGCCAGCGGCAACGTGCGGCCTAGCTTCTCCATGAGCTTGTTGAAGGGCTGGGATCCCTCCTCCGGCAGCACCTCGACAACGACGCTGGCCATCAGGTTGGAGCCCTGGCGCGCGAACTCAAACGCCTTGAACTCCTCCTTGAAGCTGGCGGGAATCATCTGGCGCGACAGTGCGACCGGCATCACGGTGGCCTCGTCCGCGCGCTTGATCGGGCTGGCCCCCATGGCGCCCTTGTCGCCGAGGAACCGCGGTGCCCAGGTCGACGGAAAGTCGGTGTGATCGAATACGCGGCGCACCATGTTCGCGGCCTCGCGAACCGACATCGTGTTGGCGAGCAGGTAGGTGCCGCCGGTGTTGATCTCCACCGAGAGATCCTTCACCAGGTTCTCGACCATCGACTTGTGCCGGGTCACGAGAAGATTGGAGGGCTGCGCGAGCGACTGGGAGAACGTGTCGTTGTAGGCCACCGTGACCTTGCGATTGCGGAGCTCGGCGGCCGCCTTCTTCTGACGCTCGACCAGGTTGGTCTGCTCGTTCGCGTTCATGCCTGCGCGGTGGGTGAACACGGCCAGGTACACCGCTTCATCCGTGCAAGCCCGCGCCAGCTCGTCCACCCGCGCATCGAAGAACGCCGTTTCGGTCATGCCGAGGCGCTTGGCGGTCGTGGACATGGGAGCCATCAGCTCTCGCGCCAGGCGCACCGAGCCGGCAGGGTCGCTGCGGAAGCAGAACGTCATGCTGTGGTTCCGACCGTTGCCGGCCTTCATCCGGTTCGACAGGATCGTGGCCAGATTCTCGGCAAGCCTTTCGAACTCATGGGCGCCGACGTAGCGACGGATGCCCTTGATCTCGATGAACGAGACCACGCTGCCGCTTTTGAGCGCCATGACCTCGGCTGGCACGTCTGTTTCGGTCTGGACCGGCGCACGCCAGTCGCATGCGAGGTCGGAATCCCCGATGGTGAGCTGGGAACCAGCCCAGTAGATGAACGCCTCGATTGCATTGATGAGCGACATGATGTCCTGACGTCTGGTGCGCTTGGTGCGCGTGGAAGGTTTGGAACTTCTCGAGCAATGCCCGTCAGCCAGCAGGCCGCCGGAAGCCGAAGCCAAGCGGTCGCTCAGCAGCAGGAGGGCCTGCGCTCGCCGCCGCTGCTTCGCTGGGTTGCCGGTCTTCCGGGGTCGGCGCCCCGCGGAAAGCGAGGTGCCCCGGCCGCTCAGTGGGAAGGGCAATCGCCTGGTCGTTCGCCCGCTCACGGCTCGAACCGGCGGTACTGGACGACGACGCGGCCGCCGCGCCCCCGCGCAGCTGCTTCTCGGCCGCCTGGCGCCGCGTGTACTCCTTCCGCAGCCAGGTGCCCGCCGCCGCGGTGAACGCCTCTTCGGAGGTCGAGCCCGCAATCCCGAACAGGTCCTGCATCACCCGCTCCCGCGCGATCGCGCGCAGGCGCGTGATCTCCTGTTCAGCCTCGTCGGAATCCTCGATGTCGAATCCACGCATCACTTCGTTGATGTGCAGAGGGCTCACGTAGGCCGTCACAGATCCTTCGTCGCTCGCGTTCGTCACCGAGGGTCGATCGGACTGGACCTTCAGGTATTCGATCAGCGCGCGCAAGCGCAGGAATGCCGACGGCTGCCGGCAAATCTCGGCGAACGCCATGGGAGCGCCTGGATGATGTGACAGCATCCTGCGCATGGGGTGCGTGTTGTCCTCGTCCAGGATGTCGCGCTTCTGGCGCTCCTTGAACGGAACGAACGCGAAGGGCTTCCTCGGACCGCCCTCCTCGCGCACGCCACTCTGAGACCACATCGTCAGCCAGTTGATGAAGTCAGGGCCAGCCGCGGCGGGCGCTTTAGCGAAAGTATCCGCGAGTCGAGACTCGCGAATGGTCATCGTGTCGTTCATCAGAACTCCCGTGATACCCCGGCCTGCAGGCCGCGGAGGTAGATGGCGGCTCCGAAGGAGCCGTTCAAGGGGTTGAACTGGCGCGCTGGTTCTCGACGTACTGCTTGATGGCTTCGAGCGGTGCCCCGCCTGCACTGACCGCGAAGTACGACGGCGACCACAGCACGCCCTTCCAATAGCGCTCGGCAATGTCGGGGCGCTCCACACGCAGCAACCTGCTGGACGTCCCCTTGAGTGCGTTGACCAGCACCGACACCGAGTGCTTCGGCGGGTACTCGATCAGAAGATGCACATGGTCGGCCTCTCCGTCGCAGGCCAGTAGGTTGGCCTGCATCGTCTTGCACACCTTGGCGAAGTGCAGCTGCAGCCAGCCCAACGCTTTCGCGTCGAACAACTTGCGCCTGTACTTCGTGACGCAGACCAAATGCACTACAAGTCGGGAGACTGAATGTCTTTCCCTGCGCGGCTTCACTTCGGACATAGGTGCAGACCAATATAGAATTAGGCACATGATGGTCATCTACCGCTATAGGGTCAAGTCCCTTGCCGGGCTGCTGAACAAGCAGGCCCGAGCGGTGAACTACGTCTTCAATTTCTGCAACGAGACGCAGAGGCATGCGCTCAAGTGGTCTAAGCGCTGGCCATCGGGGTTCGATCTCAACAAGTTGACGGCCGGCAGCAGCAAGGAGCTCGGCTTGCACTCCGGAACCGTCAACGCCGTCTGCGAGCAATACGCCAAGTCCCGCAGCCAGTTCAAGCGTCCCTACCTGCGCTGGCGCGGAAAGAAGTCCCTCGGCTGGGTGCCGATGAAGGGCCGTGACGTGAAGGAAACGCCCAACGGCTTCCATTTCCACGGACGCGAGTTCAAGGTGTTCAAGAGCCGCGACCTTCCGGTCAGCGCAAAGATCAAGGACGGCACGAACTTCTCGCGCGATGCGCGTGGCAACTGGTTCTTGAACGTCTGCATCGAATTGCCCGACGTTGCGCCGCGTGAGATCGCCACCGGCGTGGGAATCGACCTGGGCCTGAAGTCCTTTGCGACCATGTCCACAGGTGAGGTGATCGACAACCCACGTCACTTCCGCCGCCTCGAAGAAGCGCTTGGCATCGCGCAGCGCGCAAACAAGAAGCGCCAAGCCGCCAATGTCCACGCTCAGATCGCAAACGCGCGGCGCGACTTCCTGCACAAGCTGTCGACGCGCATCGTCGGACAGTTCGATTACATCGCGGTCGGCAATGTGTCGTCCAAGAAGCTCGCCAAGACCAAGATGGCGAAAAGCGTCAACGACGCATCCTGGTCGTCCTTCCGTCAAATGCTCGCGTACAAGTCGATTGCGAATGGCGCGTGTTACGAGGAAGTGAACGAAGCGTGGAGTACCCAGACCTGCAACGCATGTGGCGTGATCGCCGGCCCGAAAGGGCGTGCAGGACTGAATGAGCGCAACTGGATTTGTGGTTGCGGCGCGGAGCACGATCGCGACGTGAACGCAGCCCGCAATATCCTGTTGCGCGGTTCCGGACATGGAACCCCTGCAGAGGGAATCCTCGCCCTTTAGGGTGTGGGAGGATGTCAAGTGTCCCCCCTCTCCCGGCCCACGATCTCCGAAGCCAGGCACGGGTGGCTGGCTCCGACTGCATCGGACACTTCGAGTAGCTGCTGTACAGAAAGATTTTCGAGGCGCACTTGCACCCCACCCGAGCCATAGCCCGTGACGTTGCCGCCCAGCTCCTTGGCCGCGAGGGCCATCTGGAACGAGATTGCGCGATCCATGGCGCGATACCAGACGGATGTCGCTGTGATCTCGGCTTGCCGCTTCACCCGGTTGTAGACGGGCCTGGCCAGGCCGGCCCAGTGCGCCTCCGCGACAAGCCCGTGAGGGATCGAAAGCTGGTAGACCGGGTCGCCGGCGATCACGTTCGGCAGTTGAAGCTGGGGAGGAAGCTGCGCGGCCGCGTTCGCCGCGTACGCGGACAGGACGGTGATGCGGGCGTACTGCAGAAGCCACGTCAGCTCGATCTGGGAGACCCACCGCCGGATCAGGGTGTTCGAGGCGTCTGCGCCGAACGCAATGAGCGACACCAGGTCGGCATCTGCATGGCGCCATTCGATGGCCACTTCGGCCAAGGTCGGCTGCCCAGGGTCCAGAAGGCTGTCGAGCGAGGTCGATGCGATAGACCAGCCGTTCGCCGGAAGCGGCGTGCGCATGATGTCCAATGCGTGCTGGAGACGATTGCGACGGAAGTAGATCATCCGAGATCCACGGTCGTACATCATCTTCTGCTGCATCTGTGGGCTGCTCCAGGACTGGTACGCCCCGCGCAGCGCCACCTCGATCTGGGGCACCGGTCGCTCCACCGAGGGCAACAGCTCGGAAATGCACTCGCTCAGACGGGGCTTGTTCCACTCGCGATCAGGAGCCTTCCACGGATAGGCCGCGACGACCAGGTCGCGGGTGTGGTTCAGCACGCGGGCGACGTCCACCATCCCGCCCTTGTCGACGCCGTTCACCTGCTTGAAGCCGGTGAGCTCGACGCCGAGATCCTCGGCGAGCGTCGTGAGCTTGGTCTGAAGGAACTTGTTCGAGCGCAGGCTCGGCAGTTGCTTCGGCACCATGTCCAGGTTCGTCACCCAGATCAGGTTCATGAGGTCGCCACCAGACTGGAAGCGCCGAAAGCCGCCCTTGGTCGAGTAGCACACGCCGCCCGAGGTCACGTCCTGAAGGTCGAAGTGAGCGACGCCGAAGTCCGGCGCGGTGCCCACGGCCGTGGGCAGCTCCTCCTCGGTGGGGGTGGCGTTCCGGTGCGAACCTGGACGGGAAGTGATGATTGCCATGTCGAGCTTCTCTCTGCGCTTCAGACCTGCGCGGCCAGCGCTTCGTCCACCAGGTCGCCGTACGAGGCGGCCCAGGAGCTCGGTTTCATCGATGGGTGATCCTCGAGCATGTCAGCGCCCGCCCTCTTCAGGACGTCGGCTTTCCACACGAGGCGCAGGTCGAACACGGCGTCGCCGCGGTTCGCATAGTCGATCGAGTTCAGCTTCGACATGGCGCCGGCGAAATCCAGCGCGTGAGACGTGCCGAAGGCTGCGCGCACGGGCCGCACGCGCTCACAGAGCATCTCGTAGATCTGCTTGGCTGCCGCTGCCTCGTTCGGGTCGGCCATTGCCGCGCCGATCGCGCGCAGAAGGTTGTTCAGGTCGGCCGCAGACAACTCGGGGATCGCCGCGAGCTGCGCGTCTGACGCCAGGCCTCCACCGCCGCCGGTAGACGTCGTCTTGCAGCCCAGGTGCGGATACCCATGGCAGAGGCCGCAGATCGGCGCGAGGTTGCTGTCGTCGTTGTTGTGGTGGTCATCGTCCTGGTGATGGACCTGCAGCTTCGTCGGCTTCTTCGGGGTCTGCATCGAACGGTACAGACACCCCTGGCACGTGTACTTGGACTTCTCAAGCACCTGGGGGCGGCGCGCGACGAAGACCGCATCGGCTTGCGTAGCGCGCGGGTCGTTGTCTCGAAAGACGCTGCGTTTGATACCAGGGATCAGCTTGAACATGTTCTAGGTTGCCACTTCGCGCACAAAAATGGCCGACCGCCAGGAGAGCGAATGCCCTCCCCGACGTCGACCAGCATGGTGCACTCCGAAGAGTGCGAGGAACTCGCTACGCGCTACTACAGTTTATCCGTTGTAGCAGTAGTTTTCTGCGGATTTAAATTCGCAGAAAACTCGGTCCTAAAAACTCTGGACCCTACCTATGTCGGAAGTGTTGCCGCCAGCTGCAGTCACTGCGAACTCCACGATCGCCCAGATACAGATCATCGCGGCGCCTGCTGCGATGGGCATCCAGATCTGTCGAGCCTCGACCTGGTCGCCACCGTTGTCCTGGCCCTTCTTCTTCCACTTCAGCAGGCCGTAGCAGATCGATGCCATGCCCGCAAGGACCATGGCCCACTGGAACAGCTGGACGCCGGACTTGAACAGATTGATCAGGCCCTGCACCGAGGTGTTCGCATCGAGCGCGAAGGCCTGGCTCGCGAGAACGGAGGTGGCAACCGCGACAGCCACATTGCGGCCGAAGCCGTTCGTGTTGGCAAGGCCCACGGCGATGCGGACGTTCAGATTGGAAATCAGCTTTTTCAAGATAGCTCCTCGGGACTGGTGATGGGTGGTGGTGAATGAACGGGTTGGGGGAAAATCAAAAAACTGAAGGCGGGCGGCTCAATGGGAGGCGATGTTCAAAAGAATCGCCCCGCCGACGATGTGCCAGAACCCGCGCCAGAAGCCGTCGCCCTCTTGGGCATCGCCTTGAGCGGCGCGGTTGAAGAGAAGAAAGGCGCGAAAGATCGCGCATATGCCGAGCAGGAAGAGCCAGGCGTAGATGGCGTTCCACAAGGGCTTCAGGGAGCCCGAGCTCGCGTCGCGCATGTATGCCATCTGCGAGGCCACGCCCTCGCCAAGACCTCCGAAGTCTTTGGTGAAGGAATCCACCCACGCCGAGAGCATCGTGCAGCCGACGGTCACGAGCAGGTTGCCACCGACGCCGGCCCAGGTTGGGGGCTTCCCACCCGGAGAGTCGTGCCCCATCTTGGCAATCTTGAGCAGCGCGGAACCAGTGAAGAAGACCCCGACGAGAAGCGCGCCCCAATAGACGAGCGGAACGAACGCTTTGCCGAGCGCAGCGAACTCGTTCAGGAATGCGGCGAAGTCTGGCATGGCTCAGCGACTCAGGGAAGAATCTGGCCGGCGGTGGTCTGCACCACTTCACCGCGCTTGCCGATCGACACGACCCGCGCGCCCGAAACGCGCGTGCCCACGGACACCGTTGAGAGACGGCCGTTCTCGTCCGCGATCCAGGCGAACTGACTCGGGCCATGGGTTGGCCAGGTTCCTCGCAGTTTCCAGCCGGCCAGCACCTCTGTTGACTCGGGTGTCGCGTCCTTGACGACCTGGCTGGCGCGCTTGCCTTTTGAAGGCTTCCGAACCTCGGCAACGCGGACGGGCTTTGCCGCCACGCTGCGCGCAACTGCGACTTTCGTTCGCGGAACTCCGTCGCGCGCGGCCGCGATGCGCGTGGGCTTGGCGGCCCCAGGTGCTGCATTGGCCGCTGCCGCGCCAGCTTCACTCGTTTCGGTGCGTGCCGGCCGCACCGGCGCCGCGGCCGCGGGCGTCACAGGCTCCGACTTGGCGACTTCGACTCGCGGGGCGACTGGCTTCTGCTTTTCCACGACGGCAGGAGCTGCTGGCGTTGGCGCTGGCGCAGGCGCAGGAACTGCGGCAGCCTGGACAACCGGCTCCGGCTTCGCGGGCTCTACCACTGCCACGACCGGAGCCGCAGCGGCAGATGGTGCCGACCCTGAGCCAGGCCCCTTCCCGGACAGAAGGTCTGCCTCGACATCGAAGTCCGACCGCGGCTTTGCGTCGCCTCCAAGCAGATCGGGGCGTCCGCCGGTGCTGGCACCAGTCGCACCCATCAGCGAATCAGGCTTCTTCGGGGTTTCGGCCATGGCCATCGCAACCGTCGGCTCGATGGGCTTGCGCGCCGAGCCACCGATCAAGCCGGACTTGTAGCCGACCAAGCCCAAAGCGACGACCGCGAACGCACCGACAGCGGCGTAGAACGGCATGGTCGACTTCTTCGTCGGAGCCGCCTCGCCCTCGAGCCCCTCCTTCGGGTCCACATCGATCGGGTCATCGAGAGACTCGCTCAGGGTATCGCGCGCCTCTCGGTTGTCGAAGCCCGGCTCGTCGGCGTCGTGGACCAAGGATTCGCCCCCACCCTCGGCGCCCCACAACGCGTCTTCGAGCGACGGCTCGCCCGCGCGTTCGTCGCGCTCGTGTTCGTGATTGCTCATCAGTAGCGCACCTGCACTTGGTTCATCGGGGTCACCGTCGGGGCAAACGTGCCGTAGTTCATGCCAGTGCTCAAGTTGACCGAGGGCACTTGCTGAGGTGGCACGTAAACCACCTGCGGGGCGCGCTGCTGTTGCTGCTGCGTCTGCTGCTGGCCACCACCTGCGGAGGAGGTCGGCGTCTGCACCGTGTTGAAGAGGATCCCGATGGTGGTGTTCGCAGCCAGCGTCACCGTGTTCGGCTGCTGCGCAAGGCTCTGCACGACCTGCTGCCCGATCTGGGTGGCCGAAGAGAGGCCCGCCGCGGCGGCTTGACGATTCGTGGCTTCTGGAACCACCACCGACGAGGTGAGCCCGTTGGTTACCACCTGCGAACTGCGTTGTGCGATAGCGCCGGCCGCGCCGCTCACCGTGGCGAACGTGATCGGCAGCACGTACTTCGAGAGGATGTGGCGGTCGATGTTGCCGGCCAGAGCGTCAGCCGACGTCTGTTCGTCCAGCGCAACGGCATTGATCTTCGCAACCTTTCCGTTGAAGCGGATGTCGGTGAAGGTGACCTGGAGGCCCTCGCCTTGATTCAGGACAGCGGTTCCCTTCAGGAACGCGCCCGCGAACTTGCCGCCCACGATCTCAGCAGAGACGTAAGGAGACTTCGCGGTATCGATCGGCGAGGTGGTCCGGGCGACCTGGATCGTGAGCGGGCCAGGAAGGTCCAGATCTTCGGACGCGACGTTGGTCGCGGCAACGCCCTGCCCGCCGGCCTGAGGAATCTGCGCTGCAGCTGCCTTCTTGTCTTCGAAGCCTTGCACACGAACGATGGCAGCCCCCGAGGGAGTGTCCGCGAGAAGCTGTCCCAGCTGGCGATTCAGACCCTCCTGAATAGCCTGTTGACGGGCGGGATCCTGGTAGGTGCCGGGCTGAACGGCAACTTGAGGCGGGGTCACGTACGTTTGATACGAACCTGCCCCGGGGCCCAGAGCGCCTGCGAGCTTGTCCTGGGACTCAGGCGCGCCCGCCGGCGGCGGCACGTACACGCCACCCTTGTTCTTGCTCTCCTCCGCCTTCTGGCGCTGAAGCTCCGCGAGGCGGCCCTTCTCGTAGTCGGTTTGCACGACATCCGCCTGCGTGCCAGTGGTGCGCGCCGGCAGCGCGACGTTGGCGCTCTGGTCCTTCCTGCCGGTCGCCATCAGAACGAGGCCTACGACGGCAACGAACGCAACGCCGAAGGCGACCGCGACCCATTTGATCACTCGCTTGGCGCCCGGATCCAGGCGCGAACCCTTTCCGCCCTCGGCGGGCTCAGCTGCAATCTCGTGGCTGTCCGTTCCGTCGAACTCGGGCCCGCTGGGGCCGTGTTGCTGTTGCTCGTCGTTCATGTGCGCTTCTGCCGTCACTTGGTGGATCCTTGAAGCCGCGCGCTCGACAACATGGCTCCTGAAACTGAGGTCGCGTTCGAGCCGGCCGGCTCGACGCTGATGCCACCGAGCGCCACATTGCGCAGCTCGCCGCCCTGCGAGATAACGACCACGGGGGTGATCGGCAGCTGATAGACGAAAACGCCATCGGACGAGCCTTGTCGGCGCATCCATGCGGGCGAAAGAATCTGGGCGGACGTGCGAACGGCCATGCTTGTGGGCGTGATCTGCCACGCCATGATCTCGTCGGTACCACTGCCACCGATGGTGAGGCGACGCGCCTCGCGCGGTGGCGTGCGGTACAGATAGGCCATGAGCTCATCGGACATGTGCGACGGCGCCGGTGCGGCGCTTGCCATGGCCGTTGGCGGCACGCCCCCCACGAACTTGGGCACCACGAGGTCAAGGTTGTAGTCCGTCGAATCCTGCGCCGGCATCACGGTCACGGTGACCGGACGTGCGATGTCCTTGAGCTTGAAGGCGATGTTGCCGATCTGCGGCTGCTTCATGCCCACGGAGAAGACATGCTCCGCCATCTGCGAGACCGCATAGCCGGCATCGTTGAAGTTGTCTGCGGCTTCGACGGGCCAAGGACGGCCAGCCGCATCCACGAACATGATCGTTGCGCCTTGACGCATTGACACGCGCAACATCGGCGGCGTGCCTCCTGGCGAGAGGTCAATCGTGGTCTGAGTACTCGTCGGACGCGCCGGCGGGCGACCTGTGATGTTCTCCGTGAAGGCGTCCTTGCGCTCATCTATCTGCTTGCGCAGATTCACGATCTCTTTGGGTGTGAGCGGGGCGACCTTGTCGAGCACCGCCTGCGAAGTCGCCACGTAGGGTGTCGGCATGGCGGCGGCGCTGGCCTGCGTGGGCGGAGTGGCCGGCGAGGGCAACGCTGCTGCCCCAGGCGCTCCGAGTGGAGACGGACCGTTCTGAGGTAGCGCGCCAGCGGGCGCGGGCCCTTGGGCCTGCTGCGACAGCGCTGGGCCGCCTGGTGCCGCCGGATTGGAGACGCGGGCTACGCCCTGTGCGTGGACCGCGCTGGCCACAACGCAGCCGAGAAACACCACGGCGGCCGCAGCCGTTCGCGGCCGGAGACAGAGGGCCGCTCGCGTTTTCGACAGCGTGGCGGCATCGCTTTTTTCGTTCATATTAGTATTGTGCTGCAAACTAATACTTTGATCATTCACAGCCTCAGAACGGCGTGGCGCAAATTAGACGAATGGGATACCGGTGTGCGCGGCGATCTCGAGCCGCATGGCGAACTTGCCGTAGATGAGGCCTTGCGCGAAAGGAGTCGGCGCGGTCGCCCACAGCTCTGAAAGCTCGGCGCGGGTGGCCAGAGAGTCGGGAAGCACTTCGTTGTAGGTTGCCATCCAGTCGGGGTACTTCGCCTCCAGGGCGTCCATCTCGACCGTGGCAGAAGCCATTCCGATCGCTTCCGGGTCGATGTTCATTTGGGGTTGATTCGCGCTCATTGCTTCTCGCCTCTTGCTCTTTGCTTGAAAAATAGGTTGGTTGTGGGTACGGCCCATCGCCGGTTAACCCCTGCTAGCTTCTTGATCCGTCCGGAACGAGCTGCAGGCTGTCGATTGCTATGCCGCGCGGGTTCTGATCCAGACCGACGCGACGCACCACCACATGCAGCAGGAAGGGTCGCGGCGTGTCCTTCACCTTCGTACCCCGACGAAACAGTGAGATCGGAGCCTGCACGCGCCATGCGAATGCCCCGTTGAACTCGCCTCGCTTGGCGATCACGGGGGTGTCCGCCAGGCTCACGGACATCGTCAGTTCACGGTCTACGATGTCCTGTACCCATGGCGCCAACGCTTCCTCCACGGCATCACCGCCCTTCTCGGTGAAGCAGGTTTTCGAGCCTTGGAGCGTGGTGCGCCAGTGCAGGAAGTCGTGGCTGAAGACCATACGGGCGCACTCGTCGACATAGCCGAGCACCCGCGCATCGCTCACATAGGGCTTGTCGAGTGGGATCACGGGGACCACGCGCCCATCGTTCGTCGCGGCAATGACCTCGCGATGGGTGCGTGTGATGAAAACGATGGCGATGACCATGGCGATCGCAAGCGCAACCACCGAGATGCCGAGCCAGAACACCAGGCGCGTGAGCTTGGCGACTTGGGCCGCAGCGCTTCCGCCCGAGCTGGCAGACGCTCCGGTCACTGCCGCTGCCTTTGTGGCCACGGCTTTCTTCAATGCTGCTGTACTCATTCGTGGGTCGATCGTTTGGGGGTCGTTGCGTTTGGGGAAGCCTTACCGGGGCTCGGGTTTGACGTCCCCGTCTTGTCAGCACCAGCCGCCTCGGGACTAGCCTGGGCGGCCGGCGCATTTGCCGCGAGAAGTGCCCGCTGCGCCCGTTCGTTCTTCTTGTCGAGCTGGATCAACGGAACCATGGCCCCGCCTGGCGTGACGGCGACCACCTCGTAGTCGAGTTGCACCGCCCAAACGACAGCGACGAGGACCGCAACCGACATTCCGGCGACGGCGATTCCGACCCGTTCGGCGATCCTTGTGAGCGTCGCGGTCATCTGCGGGGCGATCACGTCGGCCAGCGCGAGCGCGTCCGAGCCCATAGGGTTCAGGGTCCTAATGTCCATCACTCAGCCTCGTGGCGCAGTGCCATCCGTGAGGAGAAGGTCGCCATCGGTATGCGCGGACCTCACGCTGATCTGGTGGATCCCCTTGGGCGACGGCAGCGCGGTGCGGCGGTCGGGGGGCAACAGCGAGTCCTGGAACTCCTGGGTGCGGGCCGTCCCGAAAGCGGTCGCAAACCTGTCGGCGAACGCGCTCCAGGCGAAACGATCTCCACGGTCCGGCATGATCTCGTTCACGCGAGCCCATCCACCCATGTTCTCGATCGCGCGGCAGAGCATCGGGCCCGTCGCATCCAGATTCGGGGCGTCGTACGGTCCAACGCGGGACACCAGGAGGTAGAGGCGCTCCAGGGCCGTCTCCTCCTCGACGAACGTGGGGTCGAGCGCCTTGCGCAGATCCGCGACAGTCGGCGCCTTACGGCTGTTGGTCGAGACCCAGTTCAGCAAGAACTTCGTGGTCGCGGTGGGTCCAAACGCCTCGATCGCGGCAAGCCACGCAGTGACCTCCAGGTCGTTGAGTTCGTGACGGCACGCGGCGCAAGCCTGAACGGCCGTTTCGAGGACGCTGGCGATCTCCTCCTGGGCGGTCATCTCGGCTTGCGGTCGGCTCATGCTGCAGCTCCCGGCGCGCCGGCGCCGCGGCTGAATCCGAACCCGCGAGGAGGAAAACCGCCTGGCGCCGCCCGTGTGACCGGCTTTGCCTCCGCGTCCTGCACCTCGTTCTGAGTACCGAACCGCTTCGCGAGCACGCGGTCCACGGAGGATTTGCTTCCGTTCAGCGCTGCAGATTCGAACGACTGCGGACCGGAGCGCACCGGTGCCGGCGCGCCCTGGGCAGGCGTGAGCCGCGCGCGACTGTCCCGCGGCCAGTATCCGAAGCAGGTCAGGAAGTCACGCTGCGTGATCGAGCTCGAGAAGAAGTTTCTCGCCGTCGCGTCCCAGTTCGAATAGAGGCGCGTGCTCGAAGTGGCGAAGTCCTTGAACTTCTCCAGCAGCCAAGCCTTGTGTTCGTCAGTGATATAGCCCGCAGCCTCCGCCTTCTTGAGGAGCGCGTCGTTGAACTGGAAGTCCTTGGCAAGTGCACGCTTCCCCTTGCTTCGACCTGCCGGCTTGATCTCGCCGACGAGGGGGAACTCTTCCACAGCCAGGCTCGCCAGAACCGACGATCCAACGAGTTCCTGGATTTGGCCGCCGAACCGGTCGTTCACGGCGTCGAACAACTCGGCCATCGCGCGGTGGCGCCAAGCGCCGCCCTCCACCTCGTCGAAGCCCTGGAGCACGGAACGCCCCTTCTCAGCCCAAACATTTGCGCTCAACCCGCTCAAACGCGAGAGGATCAGCGGGTCACCCGGAAGCGTCGCCGGCTGTGTCGATCGAAACGCTGCTTCGAGAAGGAGCACTCCAGCCCGGACGACCGAAGCATCGTCCGAGTGGAACCACATGGCCTCTGTCATCCATCGGATATCGAGCGCTGAGTGTGTGAGCGAATTGATCATATTTTTTCGTCCGCGATGTTAGTCCGTTCCGGTGCAATCCGAGAATCTTTTTGCTTTTACATTGACGGTTGCTGCAAGTTGTCTCCAGAATATCAACACGAAACGCGATCCGTAAGGTCAGTTTTTCGAAAAACAGAATCTTTAGGTTTCGGTTTCAAAAAGTTGAGGAAGAAAACTTTCGATGTCAGCAACAAACGCACCTTTTGGCTTCCCACGTGCGCAACACCAACAGACCTCCAATGAGGCAGCCAATGAGGCAGCAGTGGCTCCGGTGGCCGCGAATGACCCGCTCGTATCGCAGATCAGCGAACGCACCGTGCTGTGCTCCGTCATGCAAGACGGGCGCGACGACCTTTCCGGGCAGATCTCAGCAATCCTGAACGCGCAGGACTTCGGCGAGGAAATCCACGTCAACCTGTTTCGCCTTTGGCAGACCCTCGGCCAGGCCGGCCACGCTCGCGACCTTGCCGCCTTGGTGGACGCCTCGCGCACGCACAACCTGTTCACGGGCGGCGAGGACTACCTGATCAATCTCGCGACCAATCCGACCTACCTGACTGCGAGCGTCGAAGCCATTCAGGCCGCCGCGACCCGCATCAAGGAGCTGAGCGTGACGCGCACGGTTCTCGCATCGGCCAAGCTAGTGGTAGAGAAGGCCGCACTCGGACAGACGTCTGTCGAGGCGCTCACGACCATGCTGGAAGACGCAGCGGGGAATGCGCGCACGTCGTCAAAGTCCTCGCGGTCCGGCCCTGAACACGTGGCTGGCTACATCTCGGTCCTTCTCGAGCAGATCGAGCGTCGACTCGACGGGCACGAAGTGGAATCCGCTGTGACCACCAGCTTCCCGCGCCTGGACAATCTGCTGGGCGGTGGGTTCGTTGACGAAGATCTGATCGTCCTGGCCGCGCGCCCCTCGATGGGCAAGACCGCGATCGAGGTCAACTTCATGCTGGGCGCAGCGGATGCGGGCCGCGCCGCCCTCCTCTTCTCGATGGAAATGCGCGGCACCTCGATGGCCAAGCGCATGATCTCGCGTGCAGGCCGCATACCGGGTTCGGTCTTCACGAGCGCCGAGCAGTTGGGCGAGCGTCTCGACTCGATCTACGAGGCAGCGCAAAAACTGGGCAACCAGGCCATCTTCATTGACGAGTCTCCAGGCCTATCGCTGGCGGAGATCCGCACACGCGCCCGCCTCTTCAAGGCACAGAATCCAGGAAAGAAACTGATCATTGGCGTCGACTACCTGCAGTTGATCGCCGCCAGCGCCGCGGCCAAGCCCGGCACCGACGCCCGCGTGATCGTGGGCGAGGCCTCGAAGGGCCTGAAGCTGCTGGCTCGCGAACTGAAATGCCCCGTGATCGCCCTCGCGCAGCTCAGCCGGACAGTCGAGCAGCGCGCGAACAAACGGCCCATGATGTCGGACCTGAAGGAATCCGGTCAGATCGAGCAGGACGCTGACGTGATCATGTTTCTGTACCGCGACGAGGTCTACAACCCCGAAACACCTGAGCCCGGAATTACCGAAGTGATCGTGGCCAAGCAGCGCGAAGGCGCGACGGGTACCGTCAAGCTTGCCCACCAGTTGGCATCGTCGCTGTACGAGGACCACCTGCAATGACGGCGCCGACGCCTCGCAAGCGACGCCTGCGCTACAGCGCGAACGCCGTGGTTCGGAAGGAGGCCGAGCTGCTCAACATCTCGCCGGAGTTCAGCGTCGCGTTCTTCTTTAACCTCATGAACCGCGTCGTCAGCAGCGCGATGGTCAACGGAGAGTGCTGGGTGCAGGGAATCGGAACGTTCAAGCGAACCGAGTACGCCGCACGCCGGCGGCACAACCCTCGCACTGGCAGCATCGATCTGATCCCGGGCGGCGAAAAGGTCACGTTCCACCCCATCAAGCCCCGGAAGCCGAAGGCCCCGGTCAAAACTGCCGAAGAAGGGCCGCCCCCGCGCGCGCGCAAGCGCGCCCAGCCCGGCGCGACCTCAGTGCACAGGATGAAGTAGCCATGACCTTCGGAACCATCAAAACACGCACGGAGCTGCTGCTGATCGGCGCCGGCTGGCTCTGGACGTTCTCCCTGGCCGGGATCAACAGGCCTGCGGACGCAACGAGGATGGCCGTTGCGGCCGGCCTGGGAATGGCGCTGTCGCTCGGATTCCGGCGGTCGGTCATGAACTTCTTCCGAACAGATCTCGACGACCTAGGCGACCGGCTCACCGACGCCTACCTCTGGACAATCGTCGCGTTCGTGGTCGGGCTCGTCGTTGCGGGCTATGTGCTCGCGGGCGGGCCAACGCCGTTCCGAAGCTGAATCTGCATACGCACCTTGCGCGGCTCGGCACCTGGCCGCTATCTTGACCAGATGAAACACGAACAGCAATTCTGGCAGGACGTAACGAGCGCAATCAATCCCGGCTGGACCATCCGCGTGGACCCCCTGACTTCCGGGCAGACCGCGAATCTGTCGGGCAACCACTCCTTCATCTACGTCGTCGACGTCGCGAATGGCTGGTTCGGCGCCGGCGCGACGAACACTATCGACGCAGCCAGGATCCTCGCGGCGTCTCGATCCATTCTGGAGGATCAGGACTCCATCCTCACCCACGGCTCCCTCAACCTGGCGGATGTCGCTGGAAGGGCGATCTGCATGTGCGGTGCTGCTCAAGCGAACGCTGCGGCTCCCGAGGTGGCGGCGGCAATCAGCATGACGGTTGCTGCCTTCCACGAGACGAAGACCCATGCCCGCGCCTGGCGGGCCACTGGATCTACATCGCCTACCGCACCAAGAACGCCAAGGCGATCATCACCCGGCCGGTCTGGTTGAGCGCGCTTCACCCGGGCCTTTGCCAGCCGGGGCGCTTCCTCGACCCGCAGAAGCTGATACAGCTCGTGCGATCAGTGGTCCGCGGCGACACCAGCTCCGCCAGTCAAAGCGTCGTAGGGAGCGCCATCGCGGCCGATGGTGGCGCCATTCTCTCGCCTAAGCTCATGACATCGTCCTGACCGGAGCCGCCTGGCCCAGGGACATCGCACTCGTGAGGGCAGTCTCGTCCCGGCCAGAGCAAGGCTGCGTCAGAATGCAGGATCGGCAGCAGACACTGCACCGGACCAATTCAACCGTAGAGCGATCGTGTGACTCGCCTGAAATCAATCTTGGCGTCGGCTCTATTGCTTGTATGCGGAGCAGCGAACGCGCAGGCGTGCTTCACGACTTCCGTAATGTCACCAAGCCCGTTGATGGGCAATCACGGCGAGGTCTTTCGCACGGCGCAGGGTGCCCTCTTCGAGGTCGTGGGATCCTACGAATACCTCTATGCCTATTACCCCAGCGTCACCATCTGCCCTGGGCAGGGAAAAATGTTGATCCAAGGCAAAACCGTCGGCGTAGTGGCCATGCAGCCAGCGCCTCGCAGATCCGCACCTTTCGAAGGAATGAAGAACGGCGACAGGGCGCGGGAGAGCCGGCAAGCAACAAGGGCCCCGATCACCGTCGCGCTGCGCGCTCGGAGCTGTGACTATTTCGTGGCGGACGGTCCACAGGGCTACTACCTTCTCGAATGGTATGGAGGTCACGATCCGAGTCAGGGCGACGGCATCTACGGCGATCTTTCGGGATACGGCATGAAAGACGTGCTGTACGACAACGGTCGAGACGGCAGGCTGTACATCGACGACTACCTGCTCAGCAAGGACAGCGTCGTGGAGAAGCTTCGCGAGAAGTGCCGCTGACGAACCGAGAACTCAAGTCCGTGTTGCCCAGAGCATGTGGCAGCGGCTCAGCGGCTTACAGCGACGGGATGCCCGGAGCTCACCGCTCGCAGAAATGCCTGGGCGTCCGCCCCTTCGGCACCGCTGGCAGCGATTTGCGAACGGAGCTCGCCGAGCGCGACGTCCGAAGAGACTTCATGCGCCTCGGCGAGCGGCTTCATCGCCCCACCCGGGCCCTGTCCGAAGCGCTGTCCGAAGTAGACGCCACCGCTCGTGCGCCCCAGTGCGAACCAGGTTGCCGGCTCTCCAGCAACCGCTTTCGTTGAGAGCAGAACGGACGTAGCGCCCTCGAGCAGCTCGCGAGAGCCATCCTTCATGACGAGCGGAGTCCTCGACGCTTTGAACGCCTTGACAAGCTTCCCCGCTGCGACCGCCTGCTCGACCTTGGCCCGCTCCGCGGCAATCTCCGCGCCGCGCTTGTTCGCCATATAGACGAACAGGCCGACGGCAACGACGAGAAGTAGCGCCCCTGCGCCCGCCCAGAGGGCCGTACGCGAGGAGGAGTCCGCCGCCTTGGGCCCTTTCGGCTGGGACGGGTTCGATCTCACAGGTTTCTTGCCTGATGCCTGGGTTTTCGTCATGTACTTCCCTCCTCGATTCCAATGATTGTCGATCGCGTCCGCAGGACCGATCTAAGCGCCAGGCACACGTTGCGCCTTGCGAAGCAGGTGCTCGAGCTGCGCGGCCGGAGCTTGGAACGCTTCGCTGGCAGTGTCGCTGGCGGCTGCCTGGCGCAGGCATCGAACGGTTGAGCCTTCGTTTTCTGGCTGGCGAAGGAGCTCGCACTTGATGGACAGCCAGGCGAGCAAAGCTCGGTCGTCCTGGGGCATCTCCATGACGTTCGGCCAGAGAACGCTCAAGCGCCTGATCGTCGCGTGAGCGGCCGAGCCGCCTGCCCACCGCCCTACCCCAACGGATGCGCCGGCGGCTCGGCCGCTCACGCGACGCCCACCGCGATCTTCTTCCCAAGTGTCCAGGTTTTCATCGCCCAATTGTCCCGCCTCGCCGCTATGCCGCGGCGGCGCAGAGAGGTACGGCCGCAGCCAGGAACGCAAGCTTGCGGTTACGAGGCAACCTCTTGATCGCGTACTCGGCCCGGGAGGCCTCAGAACGATCTGCGAAGGGCTTCGCGCCCAGGATTCGCAGCGGTGGATTCGCACGCGTGAACTTGGCGCCCTTTCCGGCCAGGTGAGCTGCGAAACGCTCAGCGAGCCGATTTGTGATGCCCGCATACATGACTCCACCCTTGCATTCGAGCAGATACAGACACCAGGTGTAGGAACTCATCGAACTTTTCAGTCAATCATTCAAGTTTTCAGTCAAATTGCAGTAGCCGGGCTCCGGATCATCATCTTTTCAGTTGCCTGCCGCAGGTGGTCACGAGTGTCTCAGTTGCAGCGGGAGCACTCCTGAGGCGCGCGCCGACCGATGACTCATGTCGGCCAGAACCGGACGGTCGGAGCTCGCGCCCAATCTGGCGGAAAGCGGAACTTCGTCACGTCGCACGCGGCTTTCAGCGCTCTGATAGCTCGACCGGCCCGGGCGGCAGCTAGATTCAGTCGATAGCAACCAACACCCCACCTCGTGGAAATCGAAGCATGGCGGACAAGCTAGACAAATACAACGACGCTCTCACGGCACTTCTGCATGAGGCGATTCGCTGTTCGCCCGAGTCGTGGACCCGGGGCGTGCTTACGATTGAGTGCGATGGTCATCGCATCAACTACGGCCTCAAAAACGACAAGTCGAACGAAAGGGCGAACATCTCTCAAGGCTTAGCGCAGCTCTGCGAGCAGTACTGGGCGGTCTTTCAGGAGCACGGCGACGCTTGGTTGGAATCGACTGTCGAGTTCTATCAGGAAGGGGGAACGTGGAAGTTCAATGCGAACTACAAGCGGCCTGAGAAGGCCCCTCAGGTCTCAAAGCCGTCCTGGAAGTTTTGGCAGTAGGGCGTACAGCGCTTGCCGGCCATCACCAGACCTTCATCACGCGCTATGAATCCGCCTTGGGTTGAATTTCCCGATATTCCGATGGGTAGCGCCGGTTGGCGCATGGGCCACGGCGAGCCGTATATGCAACGCTGGCTTGCCTTCTATCGAGCACTTCCCTCAGGCGAACGTAGCGTCTATCAGACTTCGTGGCCCGCACCGCGGAGCTGGGCTGGGTTTTTTACCTATGTCGACGATGGAACTCTTCCTCCGTCGGCGGCCGAGCGCCTTGCTCGGCTTGAGGAGCCGCAGCTACCGCCGTCGCCTGACGAGAGATGCATCCTTGACTACTACCGAGTGCAGTGGCTGATTCGTCATCACCTGCGACAGGTTGACCCATCTCGTATTTCCGACCGACATCCTTCGCCTTACCTCGGGCAGCGAGACGGTGAGCACCTGATGGGCTACTACGAGGGACATGACGGTTCTTGGTGGCGCGTGAGCAACCCGAATCGCGGCGGCTTGGTGATGCTTCGCATCGACGCGGAGCTTTTACGAGATTGGAACGAGCGGCTGCTCTAGAGAAATCTGGAGGTCGGCTTAGGGCCCGGCTGTACGGATTTCTCCATAGCGGACCGACAGGGTTGTGCGGTGCGTCAGGGGCGCCCGAGAACAATTGCGCCGAGCAATAGCAACAACATCAGCCACAAAAGTGCCTTTGTCCGAATGGATGCAAGGCGATATACACCGGCGAGCGACTCGCCGACAGACGGGGCGGTAAGGCGGGAGAGACTGCGAGCTAGACCGTATGCGGAGCCCTTCAAGTCTTCGAACTCCTGGTATCTCAACTTGTCGTCGGGCTTCCAGACATGGTTGTCGCCTTGCCATTCGCCCGTGCGGATTGAGCATTCGTTGAAGGAACCGGAGGTTCCATACCCCGACAAGAAATCGTCGAAGCCCTGCCAGTCGGAGTTCCGGACCTTGGAAGCGGCGCCGGCAATACGCGTGCGCCAAAAGGTTTCTCCCTCCGCATCAAGAAGAGAAACGAGCCGGTCAACTTGGGACAGGAACTCTGCGACTTCGGTCTCGGGAGGTTGTTTCATAGACGTAGAGTGCTTGGTCGTGGCGAGGCCCCGATGACCGCATCTGGCCGACTGTAGCCGCGAGGAGGTCATGCGCCGAAGTTAGCCGCGGGTCGTCGTCAAATTCTTGGCCGTTTTCGACGGATCGATGACCTCGATGACAGGCGTCCCCGGCGTGGCCGGCCGGGCTGCTCCTGGTTCGCGCTGCGGTGCTCATCCCTACGAGAAGTTCCATAGCCCAGGGTGCAAAATCTCCCTGTCCACGCCATCAAGGAGAGCCTCGCATGCCTACGCAGCCGGACATCCGCTACGTCAGCAGTCTCGACGGCACACGGCTCGCAATGGCGACGTGGGGCAGCGGGCCGGTGACGGTCTGCGTCTCGATGCACTTGGGCGACTGGATGGACGCGCCGACCGTCGGCACCGAGCATTGGATCCGCCTGTTCGCACAGCACGGCCGTTTCGTTCGCTACGACGTGCGTGGGTGCGGCCTGTCGGCGCGCGAACCCGAGCGATTGAGCTTCGATGCCTGCATCGAGGACCTCGAAGCTGTGGTCGCTGCGCAGCCCTCTGCACCGGTGTCACTGTGTGCACTGACGCACGGTGCGCCGCTGGCGATCGCCTATGCGGCACGTCACCCGGAGCGCGTCAGCCGGCTGTTCGTCTACGGCGGCTACCTCCACGGCCGTCTGCGGCGCAATGAAGATGCCGCGCACCTCAAGGAAACACAGGCCGTGCTCGACGCGATCGAGGTCGTCTTCGGCGAACGGGTGCCCTATAGCACGGCTTTCCTTCGCGCTATGACCTCGCGCATCTATCCCCATGCCACAGCGCAGCAGATGGACCTGGTGGACGCCTCGGTCATCGATCGCATCGCCCGCGCAGCCGCGACGGCCTACACGCGCATGAGCTTCGACGCCGACGTCGAACAGCCCGCGCACGACCTTCGCTGTCCGGTGTTGGTGATGCACGCACGCAACGATCTCGTCGTGCCTTTCGAGCAGGGCAGCCGACTCGCCGCCGTAGCGCCGCAGGCGCGCTTCGTTCCCTTCGAAAGTGATCATCATCTACCGCTCGAAACCGACGCCAACTGGCCTGCGGTCGCGGCCGAACTCAGCGCGTTCTTCGGCTGGGGCGGAACGGAGGGCGTACACCCGGGCTCGCCGCTGCGCACCGCGCCGACCGCGACGCTGACGGCGCGCCAGATCGAGGTGCTGCGTCTGGTCAGCCATGGCCACACCGACAAGCAGGTCGCCAAGGCGCTCGGCCTGAGTCCGCGCACGGTCGAGATGCATGCCGCGCACGCAATGCAGTCGCTTGGATGCCGCTCGCGCGCTGAAGCCGTGCGGCAGGCCCTGCAGCGCGGCATGCTGGAATGAGCCGGGTCTGCAAGGACCCTACCGTAGTTCTACGGGGGGGCCTGCGATCCCGGGCCCGTAGTGGACCGTCTTTCGCGACGAGCGCGCGTCGGTGAGACTGGCGGCGTCTTCAACGGATGGAGCAGCCGACATGAGCATCGCCCTCGACGCCTGGTTTTTCTTCGATCGCACCATGCATCGCCCATCGCGGGCGTCCGGGCGCGTCGCGTCCGCACAGCCGCCGACTACCCGGGCGCTCGCGCGACACGCCACCTGGACTATCGACGATCCGCGACCCTTCCGGGTCGAATGCCTCGTCGGCATCGTGTGGATCACGCAGGACGGCGATCCCCGCGACGTGATCCTCGTGGCCGGCGAGACGTACCGGCCCGACCGCGTTGCGCGCATGCTCGTGCATGCACTGGATGAGGCGCAGGTGCGCTTGGCGCGCGGGGGATGAGGCGTCGGCGCGTCGATTTCGAGCGCACGGCCCAGTCCGGCCCAACACGGCGGATGCTCGATATTGAGGAGCATCCCATGTCGCAAGCTCAGCGACAGACTTGCTTGCAGCAGATCTCGAATGTCCGTTAGTGGCCGACTGTAGCCGGTCGGGGCCCAAAACAGTCAAGGGCGGCGGATCAGCGGCCATTCGCGATCTTCCCGACCCACTTCAGTCGCCCTCACCCGGCATAGCGAGAATCAGCTCCTCGTCAATTGCCGTTGCCCTCTGCCCGTCACGCTCGCACAATGCCCTGTTGAAGGATTTTCGATTGGGTTGAAATGGCATCTCGACCAAACGTGGTGATCATCGGAGGCGGAATTGGCGGCTTGTTCGCCGCCAATGCGCTGATCGGACAGGGGCTGCGCGTTTCTGTTTATGAACAGGCGTCCGCACTGGGTGAGATCGGCGCTGGTGTGTTTGTGACACCCAATGCGGTGCGTCACTTGGAGCGTGTGGGTCTCGGGCCCGCCGTCGAAAGATGGGGCGCGCGAGTCGGTCCCGGTTCCTACTACTTTCGCCGCGACGGTACGCCGATCGCCCCGGTGCAGGTGTCGGATGCCTCCGGCTGGAACGCGACCTTTGGCATGCACCGCGCCGACTTTGTCGATTTCCTCGCTGCCAACCTGCCCGCCGGGATCGTCCATACCAGCCATCGTGCTATTGCCTTCGAGCAGACCGACGACGTAGCCCGCGTCGAATTTGCCAACGGCGCCATCGCCGAGGCCGACGTTGTGGTTGCCGCCGACGGAATACATTCCGAACTGCGTTCCTACGTCTTTCCGCCCTCGAAGCCCGTCTTTCACGGCACCATTTCTTATCGAGGTCTGGTCTCGCGCGAGCGCCTGCCGAACTGGCCGATGGACCGCTGGCAAATGTGGGCCGGTCCGTCCAGGCATTTCCTGGTCTTCCCTGTTCGTCACGGAACGATGGTCAACTATGTCGGGTTCGTGCCAACCGATGAGGAAATGAAGGAATCGTGGTCCGCGCCCGGCGATCCAGCGGTGCTGCGCCGCGAGTTCGAAGGCTGGGACCCGCGCATCGCCAATGTCCTTCAGCAGGTCGACAAGACATTTCGCTGGGCACTCTACGACCGCGAGCCGTTACCGACCTGGACCAAGGGCCGGTTGACGCTGCTCGGCGACGCGGCACATCCGATGCTTCCGCATCTGGGTCAGGGGGCCAACCAGGCAATCGAGGACGGCATGGCGCTCGCCACGATCCTGGCCCAGGTGGACACATCGGGAGTACCGGCGTCGCTGCTTGCCTACGAGCGATTGCGTCGCAAGCGCGTGGCGGAGATTCAGCTTGGTGCCCGACAGAATGGACTGCGTCTCGACTCGACCGACATCGATCTCAGTGCCCGTGACGCGGCGCTCGCCGCGCACGCCGAATTCCGCAAGCGCCTCTATGCCTACGACGTGGTGGCGGATGCGCGCGCCGCCGCGGCCGCGCTGCTGCAATAGATTTCTTTCGGCGCCTGCGGGATGCGATGCTGATCTGCCGATGACGGCCGTCACCACCAAGACATAGAGTTGCACTGCCACCCAGCCCAAGGCCACAACGCCCGCTATCGCCAGCAGTACGGCCATGCCACGGATGGCGCCCTGCGGCGCTTTACGCGGACCCCGATGCCGTAGTCGGTGAGAACTCTGCATGGTGTTGCCCCTTTTCCTTTCGCCTGGTCAATATAGGCTGTTCAGCGCCGATCGCCAGCCCGCAAAAATCTCCCATCAGGCCTTGGCCGCCCCCTCGACCGGTTGCCGAGCCAATCCCACGAATGCAATCATGCAGAAGGCCGCCCCGCCTACGCCTTGAGTCCCATCGACCTGATCCCGGACTTCATCCCCATCCTCGGCTATGTGGACGATGCGCTGTTGCTGCCCGCGTTGATCTGGGTGGCGATCCGCATGCTGCCCCCGGACGTTGTCGAGGATTGCCGCGCACAAGCGGCGGCGTGGATGAGCCGGGACAACGGCAAACCGCGCAGCGTATGGGGCGCCGTGCTCATCGTCGCGATCTGGATCGGCTTCGCAGTGGCCCTTTGGCAGTGGCTGCGGTAACGCGCAAAATGCGGCGGCGATGAACATCGAGCGCATCAGAACATGGGCCTTCCGCTCGGCACGCAATCTCATTGCGCTGTGGCCGGCAGGATTTCACCGGGAGACGCCGCGATCGGCCAAGGCCATCGCGCTTGTCGTTGTCCTCTATGCAGCGCTGCCGGTCGACCTGACACCGGAGTTGCTGCCGCTGCCGAGCTATCTGGACGACCTGGTCATGTTGGCTGGATTGTCCTGGGCGGCGATCCACCTGGTTCCTGCAAACGTCTGGGATGCAAGTTGCGTCCAAGGGGATCATTGGCTGAGACACGCGATCGCGTGGGTCCAAGTCAGAAACGACGATGTGATTCTGTGCATCGTTCTCGCAGCGCTCGCCCTGTGGTTAAGGTTCTGGTTCGGAGGGTGACGCGACGCCGCAGGGCGGCCGCGGTGGGCACGCCAGAGGGATCATTCGACCAGGACGTTGATTTCGCTCGACGGTCTTGCTGGCGACGCATGGCACATGAGCTCGCATGTCCTGGCGCTTGGGCTCTCCACGATCAATGCGGTCGCTTCGGCAACGCCTCCGAGTGCGCAGCTCACCAGACCAGCAGGACGACCCGACCGGTCCGTTCCCTCAGGTGCGCCGAGCCCTGTTGAGCGCGAACATCCTGAGCCAGCCGCCGCAGCGGCGTCGTGAAGTCGTGTTGCGTTGCGGCGAGCGTGATCAAGCCGGCAGGGTGCCGCAGGCGCTCGGTGGTCGCCATGCCGATCCACAACGGGCGCGGCGGACCTGCCCCGTCGCTCTCGACGACATAGGGCGACGGCCACAGGCGCAGCACGATGCGTTCGTCGGCGTTCAGCGCTTTCATGAACGTCATCCCTTGCGCTTCGCCATGGTCGAGCTTTGGCAGCACGGCGAGCTGTTCGATGGGCGTGTTCGGCAACAACCACAGCAGCGCCGTCTTCGCGTCCCAGGGCGGTGGGACATGCCAGCCCGCCCGCTTCAGAACGCCCCCAACGTCCTCCGCCGGGCCTGCCCATTGAACCGAAAACGGCTCTTCGGCGTCGCCCCCGAGGTCGGTTCGGGCAGAGGCAAGACCACGCCATCCCTCCGCTCGCCAGTCGGCGACAGGTACCGTGTCGCTTCGTGGGCGGTAGGCGTACTGCGCCAGATCGGCGCGGTGATATTCGCCGACAACCCAACCACCGACGAGCGCCAAGGTCATCCCGACCACCATCGACAGCGGCAAGGCAGACACCTTCTCATGTCGCACGTGGTTGAGGTAGGCGATGCCCAGCAACGCCACCCAGGCGAGGCCCAGACTCAAGCTGGCCAGCACGTCCGAGAACCAGTGAGCGCCCAGGTACAACCGTGAGAACGCGACCAGCGCAATCACCATCGCGGCCGACAGCGTGATGGCGATCTTCGTTCCGACCGGTTTGGCACGCGCCAGCAGGAAGGCCAGGAAGCCATAGACCACGATGTTCATCGCGGCATGGCCGCTTGGAAACGAAAAGGGATCGATCCCGCTGTAGATCTCGGTCGGTCGCGCGCGCCCGAGAGTGAACTTCAGCGTCCAGACGAGCAGCTGGGCAAAACCGGCGGCCGCCAGCCAATACCCCAGTGTGCGCCAGCAGCGCTTTGCTGCCAGCCACAACGAGACAGCGGCGATGACGGAAATCACGACGGGGGCACTGCCCAGTTCGGTGACGGCCACCATGACGCTGTCGCCCCAGGCCGTGCGAAGCGCCTGCAGCATCGCGTAGACGGTGCGGTCGACCTGCACCAGCGGGTCGTTGGACAGCACGTCCTCCAGCACGCCGAAGAACAGCCAGGCACTGCCGATCAGCATCAACGCGGTGACCAGCAGCACCTTGGACTCGGCTCGGGCGGGATCGAACAGGGACAGCACGATGCGGGCGGGCAGGTTCGATCTTGTGCTGGCCCAGGCCACGGCGCGATCTCGCCAGCCTTCGATGCGCGGCCGTGCCTGGTGATGCAGGAGGGCGACGACCCAAGCAACGAGCCACAGGGCGCCGGCGACGAGGAGCACCAGGACGGCGAGCCGTGAACTCACGGCGCCGGCCAGTTGAAGCGAGGCGCCAAAGAGGAAACCGGGAGCGAGGTGAGCCGCCGCCCATACCAACGCCGACAGGACGTTGAACACGTAGAACTGCGGGGCCGGCAGGCCCGACATGCCGGCGATGATGGGCACGATGGCTCGCAGCGGGCCGAGAAAGCGTGCGAGAAAAACGCTCTTGCCGCCATTCTTCGCAAAGTACGCTTGCCCTCGATCGAGAAGGGCGGGATAGGCCTTCATCGGCCACAGCGCGCGAATCTGATCGCGATGGCGCCGGCCGAGCCAGTAGCTGATGCTGTCGCCAGCGACCGCACCGCTCACTGCCGCAGTTGCCGTCCACGCCGGGTCGAGTGCCTGGAGGCCGACGAGCATGCCGCCGACGAAGACGATCGAACTGCCCGGAACAACCGTACCGATCAAGGCCAGCGCCTCGAGCAAGGCCGCCGCGAACACCGCAGCGAGCGCCAATTGCGGGTGCTCGGAGAAATAGCCGATCAGCGCTTGAAGATGTGATTCCACCAGCGCTCCATTGTCGGCGCCCGGACCGTTTACGGGTGATCGAACGTCGTGATTGGACTTGGCCGTCATTGCGGCAGTAGCTTGGCGTCGATCACAAAACTATCAAATTGAGTACCAGGTTCAGCTTGCGTTCATAAGCGAAACCGAACATCGCGCCATGCTGACTTTGAAGCCTTGGGTTCATGTTTCCACCATCTGCTCCCACGCCACCTCGGTTTTGACGTGAATCGCCGCCGTCCGGGGTGCTTGGGTGAAGCGTCGAGCGGCCCTCGCGGGGTGCTATCCGTGACCTTATGCAGCTTGCGTGCGCACCGAATGCGGGAGGCCGCATGAGGGCAGTGAATCTCGCCCTGTTCCAGTGGATCGCCGCGGGCTATGACCCCAATCCCTGGCTACTGCCTCTCGCCTCCGCCATCGCGCTCGGCGGGGCCTGGGTGACCGTGGGCCTGATGGGGTGGGCGGTATGGCAGCGTCCTTCAGAGCGCGTCTATGTAATAGCCGCTTTGGTGGTTTCCGCGGCAACCGCCTCCATTGCGCATGCCATCGCGGGGTTGCTCGACCTGCCACGCCCTTTCATGTTGGGCCTGAGCCCTGTCTACATCGCACACGGTGCTCGCGGATCGCTGCCAAGTGCGCACGCAGCCGTGATGTTCACTGTCGCACTGATCTTTCTGCTGCGCCCTCGACTTCGGGTCTTGGGATTTGCGATGGTCGCTGCAGCCGCCATCACCGGATGGGCGCGGGTGTACGTCGGCGTCCATTTTCCCTTGGACATCGCTGCGGGTCTGTTGGTCGCCGTGGCGGTCGGTACGGCCTTCTCCGTCGTTCAGTGGCTGGGTCGCCGCTCCATCGCCCGGTTCATCGCGCGCGATGACTGCCGTGAAGGCCCGCTGGCCTCGGAGGTCGAAACGGCCGGCCCCTCGCGTGGAGATTCGCCATGAACAATTCATTCAATTGGCCTTAGGTCCGAGCATCTGCGCGCACTTATGAAGCGCACCCGCTTGACCGCGCCCAGAGGCTATGCTCGTGACGGCAATCAAGTAACCTGGGCGCGACCTGCGGGGATGGCGAGCAGGCCTTCCCCGCAACATTGCCTCCGCGCCTGGACCGGCGGGCACTTCACCGAGCCGAATGAGCAGAACACGCAGCAATCGCCGGGCTGCGGTCGCAGCAGGGTCTTGCAGTTCTCGCATTCATAGAAAAACTGGCAGGCGTCGACGGGCATGTCCTCGCGTTTCGCGTGGCCGCAGTGCGGGCATGTCAGCACCGAGTCGAGAACCAAGGCGCTGCGCGAGTTCTGTCCTCCCGTCATGGGCGCGCCTGCCCGGTCCCACAGCCATCTGTGCTGCAGTGCTTGTTCGCGGGCGACAAAAGATCCCACAGCGAGACGCCGACCATGAAGGCCAGCCCCGTGTACAGCAGCCTGGCGGTCCACCACTGGCCGAAGAACAGCAGCATGGCCGCGAGCACCATCGCCGGGCCGATCATGCCCAGCAGGCTGCGATGCCACTGACGATGGCTGAACCAGCCGACGGCGTTGGCGACCAGCGCGACGGCCGCGAACAGTGGAAGCAGGGTGCTGAGAAACAGGCCCTCGTACGCGCTGAAGATGCCAAGGCCTGCGGCGGCGCCGAGGCTCGCCAGGGCCGGAAAGCAGGCCGGGCACGAGGCCGCCGAGACAACGCTGCCCAGAGCGCCGGCCTTGTCGGCCGCACGCATGATCCATTCCATTGATCGACTCCTTGTCTCTTCGATGAGCCCACAATACTCCCGTACTCAAGTACGGAGTCAAGCGGTATGGAACAGGAGCTTGACACCCTGAGCATCGGCGCCTTCGCTGAGAGCGCCGGCGTCAATGTGGAGACCATCCGGTTCTACCAGCGCAAGGGACTGCTGCCGGTACCAGAGAAGCCATGCGGCAGCATCCGGCGCTACGGCAAGGCCGATGTGGCGCGGGTCCGATTCGTCAAGTCTGCCCAGCGCCTGGGCTTCAGCCTCGACGAGATCGCCGGATTGCTCACCCTGGACGATGGCGCGCATTGCGACGAGGCGCGCCAACTCGCGGAGCAAAAACTCGCCGATGTACGTGCCAAGCTGGCGGACCTGCATCGCATCGAGTCGGTCCTGGCCACCTTGATTGACGACTGCTGCGCGAGCCGTGCCAGGGTGTCCTGCCCGTTGATCGCCGCGCTGCAGGAATAGCCATAGCGGGCAACGATCGGCTACGCTGCGGCCCCCTGCGGACCTCGATTCCTGGGCGCCACGCCCGATCGAACCGGTCCTCGCGGCGCGCCGCGGCAGACCGGTATCGCAGGCACCTCGGCGCGATGCCTGGCCGAATGGCCGGCCTACTTCACGGACTTGACGACGTAGGTCTTGCCTTCCTTGGCAAATTCGAACTCAACGTCCTTGCTGTCGGCGAACTTATCCAACAGTGCGAACAACTCCCACAAGGTACCCATGGATTTGACTCGGTGCGTCTTGACTTTCCCATGGTGGCGAGGCTCAGACTTTGTTCGGCGAAGCTGCCGCGCTGGAAAGGAGGTCGACCATGTTGATGCATAACAGCGCACCGCGGCGCGAACGGGCCGCAAGCTGGTCAGGGGGACACCGCCACCGAGCGCCGGCACCAACCAACGCGAAGCGGTTCAACATCGGTCAGGCGGCCGCACGCTCCGGCGTGACGGCCAAGATGATCCGCTACTACGAGTCCATGGGCCTGCTGCCCCCGGTGGCCCGCACCGAGGCGGGCTACCGGCTGTACGGGGACAACGAGGTTCATACGCTGCACTTCATCAGCCGGGCCCGGAATCTCGGTTTCGCCATGAATGAGATTGCCGAGTTGCTGAAGCTCTGGCAGAACCATCGCCGAGCGAATACCGATGTCAGACGCATCGCTCTGGCCCACATCGCCGAGCTCGAGTGCCGGGTGGATCAGTTGAAGTCGATGAAGCGTGCGCTCGAGGCCTTGGCCGCATCCTGTCATGGCATCGAGCGGCCAGCGTGTCCGATCCTCGATGAACGCGCCGAATGAGCGAGCGTCGGTGGATGTGGGCGCGCCGCGGAGGTGGTGGTGGTGGTGGTGGTGGTGGAGATCGTCGCTGTCGCCGTCGCTTTTGGGCTTATTCGCCGGTGGCGCTTCCATTCCGCGGATTGACGCAGTGCAACATCGTTGCAGGCTGGGAACTGCTCCCCTTGCCGTTGCTCAAATGATCGTCATGACCACCCTGCCCTCCTGGCGCTCGATCTGTCGGCTGTTGATCGGTGTGCTGATGCTCACGCAGCTGGCGATCGCCGCCCATGCCTGCGTCGGTTTGTCGCGCATGGACATGCCTGCGCGGGACCGGAACGCCGATGCCGCCGTCGCGATGGCCGGCAGTGGCATGGTCGGCGGCATGAGTACGCCGGACCTCGGCGCCGCTGCAGATCAGGGCGACGGCATGGACCCCAAGCTGTCGAATCTTTGCGTCGCGCACTGCCAATACGGACCACAGAGTGCAGACCACGCCCAAGTGCTTGCCATGCCTGCGGTTCTGGCAACCTATCTCTACACGCTCCCACCGCTCGGTGAGGTTGCCGTGAACGCAGGACTTCCCCCTGGGCTGTGGCGTGCACCTGCCGCGGCGGAGCCGCCGCACGCCATCTTGCACTGCTGCTGGCGCATTTGACCCGCATCTGACGCGTGTGCTGGCGACCTGACCGGTCGTCGGCACGCGCGTCCGTACGATGCTCGGGCCGGCGAGGGTCGATTGGCCCATCCGAATTTCCGCCACTTCTTGCTGTCGATCAGACAGCCGAAAACAGCGAGGAAATCATGAATTTCAAGTATGTCGTGGCAATCGTCCCGCCCGAGGCGATGAAGTCGCTGAGCGCGAAGCTCAGGAGCATTGGCGTCGAAGGGATCACGCTGACGAAGGTAAAGGGTTTCGGCGAGTACAAGAATTTCTTTACCGATGACCTGCTCAGCGAGCACATCAAGATCGAGATCTTCACGGAGGACTCGAAGGTGGAGTCGCTGCTCGGCACCTTTTTGGAAGTTGGCAAGGCCGATATTCCCGGCGCAGGCATCGTGGCGGTGATGCCGGTGGACAGGTTCCTCCACCTTCGCACCGGGACCGAGGTCTTGCCAGTCCGGTCTGCTCCAAAGGCCCTCTAACCGGCGAACACAAAGAGGCTCAATCCCTCACTGCGACGCCCCATCTCAAAGGATTCAATCATGAACTGCGATTTCAAGACGATGATCAAGATCGCTGTCGGCTTGGGCGCTGCGCTCGCGGTGGCTTACTTCGCGGTACCCGCGGCCCACGCATTCATTCTGGCCAGTGCACCGCTCTTGCTCGCACTTGTCTGTCCCATTGCGATGATCCTCATGATGAAGGGCATGAACGGCAGCAAGAACGATGAGAGGTCCAAGCTCGACGAAAGCAAGATGAATTCCGGGGTCGGCGATGCCGACCCGGACAGGGCTTAGCGAGCGCGTCGGAGTGCGCGTTCGCGCCCACCCTGGAGGCCCCAGATGCCACAGACGGCAAACCCCAGCGACCCTGCACGTCGCCGGTGGGTCACGGCCTGCTCCGCGGCCGGCAGCGTTGGCATTGTCGCGACAAGCGTGCCCTTCGTCGCTTCGATGGCCCCCAGCGAGCGCGCGCGCGCGTTCGGCGCGCCCGTGGAGGTGGACGTCAGAACCGTCAAGCCGGGCGAGCTAAGGACCGTGGAGTGGCGCGGCAGGCCGGTGTGGGTGCTGCGCCGCAACGCGGACATGCTCGCAGCCTTGCGCAGCCACGACGGCCTCTTGAGCGACCCGCGTTCGACCCGGCAGGGGCAGCAACCGGACTATGCACGCAATGACCTGCGTTCGGTGAAGCCCGACATCGCCGTGCTGGTGGCGATCTGCACCCACCTGGGTTGCGTCCCGACCTTCAGACCGGAACCAGGCGCGCCCGACATCGGCGCGGCATGGCCCGGCGGCTTCTTTTGCCCCTGCCACGGATCGAAGTTCGATCTCGCAGGCCGCGTCTTCAAGAACGTGCCCGCGCCCAGCAATCTCGAAGTGCCGCCGCATCACTACACCGGCGACTCGAGCCTGCGCATCGGCGAGGGCCCGGTGGCCTGATCGAGGAGGTGCCAGATGATGCTTGCCAGCTTCGGCCGCGTTGTTCTTCTGGGAGTCGTCGGGGGCTTCTCATGGGTCGCTCCGTCGCATGGCGCCGGAGACGTCGAGCGCGGCGCTCGGGCGTCGCGTGCCTGCATGGCCTGCCACTCATTCGCGCCAGGGCGCCACTTGACTGGCCCGAGCCTCGCCGGCGTGTGGGGCAGCAGGGCCGGCACCGTCTCCGGATTCGGCCGCTATTCGGAAGAGCTGAAGCGCTCTGAGATCGTCTGGACCGAGAAGACCCTGGATGCGTGGCTGCGGAACCCGGCCGCATTGATTCCGAACAACACGATGCTCTTCGCCGGCATCCCGGACCGCGGCACGCGCGACGATCTGCTGGCCTATCTGCAGGCCGTGTCCGAAGGCCGGGTGCCAGCGCCGGACCGAGGGCTGCCGAACCTCAAGCGCGTCGACGCGTCCCGCGAGGTTGCCGCGATCCGCTACTGCGGCGATGCCTACCGCGTCGTCACCGGCGACGGCAAGAGCCGCATCTGGTGGGAATTCAACCTGCGCTTCAAGACGGACGGCAGCCCCGACGGCCCGTCGGCCGGCAAGCCAGTCATCGTCGCCAGCGGCATGCAGGGAGACCGGGCCGCGGTCGTCTTCTCGCGCCCCGAGGAGATCTCGGCGTTCATTCGCAGGGAGTGCCCATGATGATCCGAAAGCGATGGTTCGTGCTCGCCGCGCTGGCGGCCGCCCTCGGTGCCTTCCCAGCGCTGCGCTTGACGCGGGATGCACGGCCCGCCGATCCCGACCTCGTGCTTCACGCGCACCCGAGGGAGGTGGCGAACCTGCGCTTCTCGGACGGCGCGGGAAGGCCGACGAGCCTGGCCGCCTTCCGCGGCAGCTTCGTGCTGCTCAATGTGTGGGCCACCTGGTGCCCGCCGTGCGTGGAAGAAATGCCGACCCTGGATCGCCTGCAGGCCACGCTGGGCGGGCCGGGCTTCGAAGTCGTCGCACTCTCGGTCGATCGCGGCGGTCTGCCGGTCGTGCGGGCCTTCTTCGATCGCACGGGCATCAAGCACCTGCAGCCGTACATGGACACGTTCGGCGACACGTTGTCGAATCTCGCCGTGGCCGGTGTGCCGCTGACGCTTTTCATCGATCGGGAGGGGCGCGAAATAGGCCGCAAATCCGGTCCGGCCGCGTGGGACGACCCGCGGATGGTCGAGCTGATACGCGGCCGCATGGCGGCTGATTCAGCGCCATCGCAACCAGCGCGAGGGTAGGCCATGGTCCTGAGAGCATTTCTCATTGTCGTGCTCGCGTTACTTGTTGCTGCCTGTGGCGAGCGCGCGAGCGGCCCGACATCGCCGTTCAAGTCGACCGACATTTCGAAGGTCGAATGGGGACAGGACTTTCACCTGACCGACCACAACGGCCAGCCGAGGAGCGTCGCCGACTTCAGGGGAAAGGTGGTGCTGCTGTTCTTCGGCTTCACGCACTGCCCGGACGTGTGCCCGACGACGATGGCCGACATGGCACGCGTGGTCGACAAGCTCGGCCCCGACGGCCAGCGCGTGCAAGGCCTGTTCGTTACCGTGGATCCCGCGCGGGACACGCAGCAGGTGCTGGCGAGCTACGTGACCGTCTTCCACCCGAGCTTTCTTGGCCTTTACGGCGACGCGGGCGCGACCGCGTCGCTGGCCCAGGAGTTCAAGTTCTTCCACGACGCGCAGGCCGCGGACGCCCAGGGCCACTACGCGGTCACGCACGGAAGCGCCATCTATGTCTACGACCCCCACGGCCGCTTGCGCCTGCTGATGGGCGCCGAGAGGACCGTCGACACCATGGCGGCCGACGTCGCGCGGCTGCTGCGGGGGTGACGAACGCGATGGACAGCACCTGTGGTTCGGCACGTATTCCGGCAAGGCGACGTTGGCGCGGATCGCCTTGAAGGCCGGCTCCAAACCGGAAGAGCTGCCGATCCCGGCCCTGACCGAGGACGCGGTGGCGTACATCGCGCAGAACCCCGTGCGGCGCAGCGAAATCGCGATGGCCACCTTCAAGCGAAGCGTGTTTCTCAGCAAGGACCAGGGCCGCACCTGGTCGCAGCTTGCGCAGAACGGAGTGACCCATGAATGACTCCAAGAATGGTATGGCGATGAAGATCGTGGTGAACGTGCTTGCCGTCATCGGCGGCATCGCGGTGTTGAGCGTCATCGGCATGGCGCTGATGCATACCGGAATGATGGGTGGTCTGGTCTGCTGAGGGGCCAGAGTCCCCGCCGCCACGCTACATCGGAGAGCCACCGTGAACCCTCAACGGCGCCGCATCCTGATCCGTGCCGCGACTTCTGCGGCTGCGGCCGCGCTCGGCCTGCCTGGCGTGAGGGCCGGAACCGGCAGCGAGCGCGACATCGATGTCCACATCGAACTGCACGCGGTGCCGGACCAGGTTGCCGTTCGTCCGGGCGCCAAGACGCGCGTGTGGCGCTACCGCGGCAGGCTGCTGCGCGGCGAGACGAACGCGCTCGACGCGTCGGCAGACTCCTTCCCGGGGCCGATCATCCGCGTCCGCCGTGGCCAGCGCGTACGCATCGATCTCATCAACGGGTTGCCGGAGTCCACCATCATTCATTGGCACGGGCTGCATGTTCCGCAGGACATGGACGGCCATCCGCGCCACGCGATCGCGCCGGGCGCGCGCTATGTCTACGAGTTCACCGTAGTCAATCGCGCCGGCAGCTACTGGTTTCATCCTCACCCGCATGGCAGGACGGGCAAGCAGGTCTACGCCGGGCTGGTGGGACTGTTCCTGGTGAGCGACGAGGAGGAGGCTGCGCTCGACCTGCCCACAGGTCCGCACGAGCTTGCGCTGGTCCTCCAGGATCGAAACTTCGACAACGACAACCAGTTCGTCTATCTCGAGGCAGACGGCGGCGGTGCGGGCACGCAGGGCCACGGGATGATGGGCGGCGGGATGGGCTCGATGATGGCCCGCATGATGGGCGTGCTCGGCGACGAGGTCCTCGTCAACGGCAGGCCGCAAGCGAGCCTCGAGGTCGATCGGCGGGCGTATCGCCTGCGGCTGCTCAATGCCTCGAACGCACGCATGTACAAGCTGGCGTGGAGCGACGGCTCGCCGCTGACTGTGATCGCCACCGATGGCGGCTTATTGGCTGCGCCCGTGCAACGCGACTACGTCATGCTCGCGCCCGCCGAGCGGGTCGACCTGTGGGTGGACTTCGGCCGCCGGCAGGTCGGCACCGAGCTCGCGCTGCGAAGCCTGGCTTTCGAAGGCGGCATGGACATGGGCGGCATGATGGGAGGCGCCGCTGCGTTGCCCGATGGCGCGCCGTTCTCGGTGCTCCGGCTGAGGGTGCGGGACGGCGCGGCCATGGGCGCCACGCTGCCGCGGCGCCTCTCGACGCTGCCGGCGCCGCAGCCGCGAATGGCCGTCAACGCAGCGCGCCCCAAGGTGTTCGAGCTCACGATGGGCATGATGGTCTGGGGCATCAATGGCGAAGGCTTCGACATGCTCGGCGCGAGCCCGCTCGAGACTGTCAAGCTGGGAACGCACGAGGTCTGGGAGTTCCGCAACGAGGGCCAGGCGGGCATGATGGGCATGGCGATGCCGCACTCGATGCACGTGCACGGGTTGCAGTTCCGCGTGATCGGGCGCTCGGTCTCGAGCCGATTCGCACGCAGTCACGACACCGTCAAGGCCGGCCTTGTCGACGAAGGCTGGAAGGACACGGTGCTCGTGATGCCGGGCGAGCGCGTTCGCATCCTGCTCGGCTTTGCGGACTATGCGGGGCTGTTCCTCTACCACTGTCACATGCTGGAGCACGAGGACACCGGCATGATGCGCAACTACCTCGTGAAGGCGTAGACCATGATGGAGCGCCTGCTGATGATCATCGCGGCGGCGACCGTGGTCACGGCAGCGCGCGCCGACGACACCGCAGCGCGCGCAACTTTGCAGCGCGCATTTCCGCGAAGCCCTATCCAGGGCATTTCGAAGACGCCGATCCCCGGCGTGCTCGAAGCTGCGATCGAGGGCCAGGTCTTCTACATCACGGAGGACGGCCGGTACATTCTTGGCGGCCCGCTGCTCGACGTCAGAGCCGACCGCAACCTCACCGAAGTCCGGCTCGAACAGATCAATGCGATTCCCTTCGACAGCCTCCCGCTCGAGTGGGCGATCAAGCGGGTCAAGGGCAGTGGCGCGCGCAGGATCGCCATCTTCGAGGATCCCGACTGTCCATACTGCAAGGTGCTGGAGCAGACGCTAGCGAGTATGGACAACATGACGGTGTATGTCTTCCTGTATCCCATCGAGCAGATCCATCCGGACGCGACCGCGAGGTCCAGGGCGGTCTGGTGCGCCAGAGACCGGGTCAAGGCATGGGACGAGGTCATGCGCACCGGCATCGCGCCCGCCGCCGCGGACTGCGACAACCCGATCGGGAAGATCGTCGAATTTGCGAAGCGGCACCGCATCACCGGCACACCGACGACGATTCTTGCGGACGGGCGCCGACTGGTCGGCGCTGTCCCTCGCACCGAGCTGGAAGCACAGCTGCAGCAGGCGGCGAAACGATGAGCCATGACGAGGAGCAGTCGATGAACGGGTTTGCCATGAGCCGCAGGGTGCTGGCGATCATGCTCGGCATCGCATTGGTGGCCGGCGCTGCCTACGTATTCTTGTCCCGGCCGTTGGCGCCGGAGGTCGGATACGTCACGCTCGACGGCGAAGCGACGAGCACGCAGCGTCTGCGCGGCAAGGTCGTGTACGTCGTCTTCTGGGCCACGAGTTGCGCCACCTGCATCAAGGAAATGCCGGACCTCGTGAAAACGTACGAACGGTATGCGCCGCGCGGCTTCGAGTTGATCGCCGTCGCGATGGCATACGACCCGCCGGAGTATGTAGCGAACTACACGCGCAAGCACGGGCTGCCCTTCAAGGTGGTGCTCGACAAGGACGGTTCGATCGCCGCGGCGTTCGGCGGCGTGAACCTGACGCCCACCGCAGTGCTTATCGACAAGCGCGGCACGATCCTGAGCCGATTCGTGGGCGAGCCCGACTTTGCGTCGCTCCACGCCGCAATCGAGCGCGAGCTGGCCAGCTGAGGTCACCCCCGGCACAGAACCTCATGAAGGAGACGACCCCATGAAACATCGCCGCAATTTATCCAAGGCTCGATCACCAGAACCGCGCGCTACGCAGCGACCTCGACGCCACCGCGCGGTCATCGCGGCCATGATGCTGGGACTGGCCGGTGTTCTGTTGCTGGTGATCTGGCTGGTTCCGGTCCGGCCGGCGCCGCAACAGGCTGCGAATACCGACCGCGCACAGACATCGGTCGAGTCGGGCTGGACCGTGGGCATGCTGCGTCCCGACGGCTTGCGCATCATTCCGACCGGACGGGAAGACGCGTCGGCGGTCCTCGACCCGCAACACTTCTCGCAGGCGGAGGTCCGCCACGGCTACTGGATCGCCACCCAGATCCCGGCGGTGTTGAACAAGCTGTATTGCTGGTGCGGCTGCGAGAACCGCGGCGTCCACCGGTCCAACCTCCAGTGTTTCGAGGATCGGATGGCCGAGGATTGCCCCGTGTGTCTCGGGACCGCCGAGATCGCGTACGACATGACCAAAAAGGGCATCACCGATGCCGCGAAGATTCAGGCCGCAGTCGACGTCCACTGGGGACCGAACCGGTGAACTCGATGACGATAGTGGCATGACGACCGGCACACATCGGCACTGCGCAGACTCGATCGCGCCGCCGGCACCCTCTGCACCGCTATTCCGCGGTGCTTGGGCAAGTGCGATGCGTGGCCTAGTCTGGTTGATTTTTGCCGGGTCCACCATCGCGTTCGCGCAAGGCGATACGCCCGGCCCCGGTCCGGCGCCGCAGTCCAGCACGGCGCCAGCAGCACCGGGCACGCTGGATTCGATCCGGAAGTGGTTGGGCGGCTCCGGCGCTCAGCCTGAGCTGCTGCCACCGGAGCAGGCGTTCCGCCTTGCGGTGCGGGCGAAGGATGCGAACACGCTCGTCGCCGAATTGACGCCAGCCAAGAACTACTACCTCTACCGCGATCGCATCAGCTTCAGCATCGCGGATCCGCCGACGGTGTCCGTCGCCAGCGTGTCGTTGCCGAAGGGCGACCCGAAGGCCGATCCGACGTTCGGGACGGTGGAGGTGTTCCACCGCCCCGTCGAGGCCATCATCGCCTTGCGGCACGCACAGGGGCAGGCGGACCAGGTCCAGCTGCGCGCCACCTACCAGGGCTGCAACGAGCCGCTGGGCGTCTGTTATCCGCCGATCGAGAACACCGTGACGGTGGCGCTGTCCGGCGCGACCGCCGTCGGCGGCCCTTCGACAGCGCAGCTTGCCGGTGCAACGGCTTTGCCAGCGGCAGATACGTCGGACGAAGGCCGCATTCGCCAGCTGTTCGCGCGCGGCGGCACCTGGGCCCTGGTGGCGGCGTTCTTCGGCTTCGGGGTTCTGCTCGCGTTCACGCCGTGCATGCTGCCGATGATTCCTATCCTGTCCAGCATCATCGTGGGCCAGGGGCAGCAACTGACACGGCGCCACGCCCTCGGCCTGTCAGCGGTCTACGTGTTGGCGATGGCGATCACCTACGCGCTGGCCGGCGTGGCGGCCGGGCTCGCCGGCACACTTTTTTCGGCCTATCTGCAAAACGCGTGGGTGCTGGGCAGCTTTGCAGCCATCTTTGTGCTGCTGGCACTGTCGATGTTCGGCCTTTACGAACTGCAGCTGCCTGCTGCGATACAGAGCAGGCTGGCCAACGTTGGCAGCCGGCACAAGGGTGGCAGGGTGGCGGGTGCATTCCTGATGGGCGTGCTCTCGGCGGCGATCGTGGGGCCCTGCGTTGCCGCCCCGCTGGCGGGGGCCTTGCTGTACATCGGTCAAACGCGCGACATCGTATTGGGCGGCACGGCGCTGTTTGCGATGGCCCTCGGGATGGGCCTGCCGCTGCTCGTCGTGGGGGCAACGACAGGTACCCTGCTGCCGAAGGCCGGCGCGTGGACGGCGTCGGTCAAACGGGTCTTCGGCGGGATCATGCTGGCCGTCGCCGTCTACACGGTGTCGCCAGTCATTCCGGTTGTTGTACAGCAGCTGCTTTGGGCCGCGTTGCTGATCGTGCCCGCCATCTACCTGCACGCTCTCGACCCGTTGCCCGCCGACTCGCCGGGCCATAGACGCCTGTTCAAAGGCGCAGCCGTGCTGGCGCTGGTAACGGGCATCGCTTTGTTGGTCGGCGCGCTGTCGGGCCATCGCGAGATCTTGCAGCCGCTGGCCGGCTTCCGTGGTGCGGATCGCGTGGAGCGCCGGGAACTCGCGTTCCAGCCCGTGAACAGCGTCGCCGAACTGGAGAGCCGCCTGCGCACGGCGCAAGGCCGAACGGTCATGCTGGACTTCTGGGCCGAGTGGTGCGTGTCGTGCAAGGAAATGGACAGGTTCACATTCAGCGACCCGCGCGTCCAGGCCCGATTGAAGGACACGGTGCTGCTTCGCGCCGACGTCACCGCCAACACCGCGGACCATCGCGCCTTGCTCGAGCGCTTTTCGCTGTTCGGGCCACCGGGCATCGTGTTCTTCGACCCGCAGGGGCGCGCCATCAACTTCCGCGTGATCGGATACCAGCCACCTGAAGAATTCCTCGCATCGTTAAACCGGGCGCTTTCGCCGTGATCGGCAACTCTCGTTGCAGGCGTTCGACAAGCGCGAGCTGGTCCGCCGGCTCGACCTCGCCGTGCACTTCGTTGATCCCAAGCCGGCTCGCCACGGCCTGTACCACCATGTGACCGTCGCTGGTCGCCATCACCCCACGCATTCCGGATGGCTTGAGAGAAGCGAGGGCCTGGGGGTAGCGACCGCGGCAAGCGCCGACCTCAAGGTTGATCGTCGGCGCACTGGATTCACTTCGTCGCCTCGTTGCACGCCTTCAACCGCGCCGCGTAGCGGTTCTTGCGCGATTGGTTCTCGGAAGATCTGGTCTGCGCGCGCGGGCCGTGGTCCAGCGGCAGCACGAGCGGCGCGGGCGGGCGGCTCGGGGAGCTCACCCCGACGGGTCTCTGGGCCATTTGGAGGTCAGCTCGGCGTTCGATCTGCGCGACCTGTTTCGCCTTGCGTGCTTGCTCGATGGCCTGGAAGTCGGGGCCGACGAAGGCCGGCAAAGTGGCCCCCAGCGCAAGAGCGCCGATGATGGTGATGAGTAGCCTTTTCATGATGAGCTCCTGAAGTTGATCGGTACAAAGCGAGCGCGAGCGATGAAGCTCGCGGCTACCGATCAATCCGGCCACCGGCAGTACAGGATGCGCACTGGCAACCGTACAAGCTGGCCTCCCGTGTCGAAATACTCTGCATCAAGAATCGACGGGGCATGAACCCGCCAAATCGGCGCTTCATGCTCCCTGCACTCGCCACTGAAGCCGTGCGATGCTGGTGCCGGAGCGACGTAGCAGCGCGCGCAGGGCATGCGGTCCGAGGCCATCGGCATCGACTCCGAGGCCATGACCGAGATCGCTTGCGGCCCGGCCTCCTGCATCACGGGGATCGATGCCCGCGCTCCCGCGCCGAGCAGCGCCAGACACAGGAACAGCGCGACGCCAAAAGCGTGCACGCCATCGTCGGAGGCATTCAGCTCGTGCCATGGCGCCTTCTCCAGAACGCAAACCCGGGTGCGTGCCGTTCACGCGGCCGGCGCATCAGCAAGTACGCCGCCGGAATCACAAACATCGACAGCAGCGGCGCAGTGATCATCCCGCCCACCATCGGCGCCGCGATGCGCTGCATCACCTCGGAGCCGGTGCCGCTGCCCCACATGATCGGGAACAGGCCGGCCAGGATGACGGCCACCGTCATCGCCTTGGGTCGCACGCGCAGCACCGCTCCTTCGCGGATGGCATCCAGCAGGTCGGCGTTTTCGGTGCGCCCCTCGTCGATGCGGTCCTCCCAAGCGTGCTTGAGGTACAGCAGCATGATCACACCGAACTCGGCGGACACCCCTGCGAGCGCGATGAATCCAACCGCCCCGGCGACGGACAGGTTGTAGCCGAGCAGATACAGCAGCCAGATGCCGCCCACCAGGGCGAAGGGCAGCGCGGCCATGATCAGCAGCGCCTCGTCGAAGCGCTTGAAAGTCAGGTACAGCAGCACAAAGATGATGAGCAGCGTGAACGGCACGACCACCTTCAGCTTCGCGGTGGCGCGCTCGAGGAATTCGAACTGCCCCGACCAGGAGACCGAGTAGCCCGGAGGCAGCTTCACCTCCTTCATGACCACGCGCTGCATGTCCTGCACCGCCCCGCGCAGGTCGCGCCCTCGAATATCGACGTAGATCCAGCCCGACAGGCGCGCGTTTTCGCTGCGCAGCATCGGCGGCCCATCGGTAATCCGGATATCCGCGACGTCGGACAGCACCAGCCGCGCGCCGCGTTCCGTGACGATCGGCAGGGTCCGCAGCTTCTCCAGCGAATCGCGCGTCTCGCGCGGATATCGCATGTTGATCGGGAAGCGCTGCAGGCCTTCGACCGTCTCGCCGATGTTCTCGCCGCCCACCGCCGAAGCGATGACGGACTGCACGTCCGCGATGTTCATGCCGAAGCGGGCGGCTTCGTCGCGTTTGATGTTCACGTCCACATAGCGTCCGCCGGTGAGCCGCTCGGCCAACGCGCTCGACACGCCTGGAACATCCTTCAGCGCACGCTCGATCTCGCCGGTGATGCGGTCGATGGTCACCAGGTCGGTGCCCGCCACCTTGACGCCCACCGGGCTCTTGATACCGGTGGCCAGCATGTCGATGCGGTTGCGGATCGGCGGCACCCAGATGTTGCTCAGGCCCGGCACCTTGACGATGCGGTCCAGTTCCTCGACCAGCTTGTCCTGCGTCATGCCGGCACGCCATTCGTTTTGAGGCTTGAACTGGATCGTGGTCTCGAACATCTCCATCGGTGCCGGATCTGTGGCCGTCTCTGCACGCCCCGCCTTCCCGTACACGCTGGCCACCTCGGGCACGGTCTTGATCAGGCGGTCGGTCTGCTGCAGCAGCTCGCCGGCCTTGCCCACCGACAGGCCCGGAAGTGCCGAAGGCATGTAGAGCAGGTCGCCCTCGTCCAGCCGCGGCATGAACTCGCCGCCGATGTGCTGCAGTGGCCACAGGCTCAGCACCAGCACGATTGCGGCGCCCACCAGCGTCAGCTTCGGCCAGCGCAGCACCGCGTTCAGCAACGGCCGATAGGCCGCGATGAGAAAGCGATTCAGGGGATTGGTCTTCTCGTCGGGAATCCTGCCCCGGATCAGGTAGCCCATCAGCACCGGGATCAAGGTCACCGAGAGGCCGGCCGCCGCCGCCATCGCGTAGGTCTTGGTGAAGGCCAGCGGCGAGAACAGCCGCCCCTCTTGCGCCTCCAGCGTGAACACCGGAATGAAGGACAGCGTGATGATGAGCAGCGAGAAGAACAGCGCCGGACCCACCTCGGCCGCCGAATCGGCGATCACGCGCCAATGGGGCTCGCCGCGCAATGTCTGGCCCGGATGTTCGTGGTTCCACTGCTCGATGTGCTTGTGGGCGTTCTCGATCATCACGACCGCCGCATCGACCATCGCGCCGATGGCGATCGCGATGCCGCCGAGCGACATGATGTTCGCGTTGACGCCCTGGTAGTGCATCACGATGAAGGCGGCCAGGATGCCGATCGGGAGCGAAACGATCGCCACGAAGGCCGAGCGCAGGTGGAACAGGAAGACGAAGCACACGACCGCGACGACGAGGAATTCCTCCAGCAACTTGTGGCTCAGGTTCTCGACCGCGCGCTCGATCAGGCTCGACCGGTCATAGGTCGGCACGATCTCCACGCCCCTGGGCAGGCTGGCCTGCAAGGTCTTGAGCTTTTCCTTGACGGCTGCGATGGTTTCCAGCGCGTTCTTCCCCGAGCGCATCACGATCACACCGCCGGCCGCTTCGCCTTCGCCGTCGAGTTCACCGATGCCGCGGCGCATCTCGGGCCCCACCTGGATACGCGCCACGTCGCCCAGATGCACCGACACACCGGCGTCGGTCGTCATGAGCGGCACCTTGCGGAAATCATCCAGGCTCTGGAGGTAGCCCGAGGCGCGGACCATGTACTCGGCCTCGCCGAGCTCGAGCACCGAGCCGCCGGTCTCCTGGTTGGCCTTCCGGATCGCTTCGACCACTTTGGTGTGTGGAATCCTGTAGGCCGCAAGCTTGTCGGGCTCGAGCACGATCTGGTATTGGCGCACCATGCCGCCCACCGAGGCCACCTCGGCGACGTTGGGTACCGTCTTCAACTCGTACTTCAGGAACCAGTCCTGCAGGGCGCGCAGTTGCGAGGCGTCCTGCGTGCCGCTGCGGTCGACCAGCGCGTACTGGTAGATCCAGCCCACGCCGGTGGCATCGGGGCCGAGCGAGGCCTTGGCGCCGGCCGGCAGGCGCGACTGCACCTGGTTCAGGTATTCGAGCACGCGCGAGCGCGCCCAGTACAGGTCGGTGCCGTCCTCGAACAGCACGTACACGAACGAGTCGCCGAAAAACGAATAGCCGCGCACCGTCTTCGCGCCCGGCACCGACAGCATCGTCGTCGTCAGCGGATAGGTGATCTGGTTTTCGACAATGCGCGGCGCCTGGCCCGGGTAGGTGGTGCGGATGATGACCTGCACGTCTGAGAGATCGGGCAGCGCATCCAGCGGCGTGCGCGTCACCGAGTACACGCCCCAGGCACTGACCAACAGCGTGGCCAGCAACACCAGGAAGCGGTTGGCGATCGACCATCGGATGAGCCTCGCGATCATCGCTTGCTTCCCTTTTCAGCGGGCGCTGCCGCCCTGGGCTCGGGCGCCATCGGCGTCACCCGGGTGAGCTGCGGCAGGTCGTCCTTGTCCATGAAGAACTCGAAGGTCACGCGGTCTTCGACCTGGACGTTGCGCGGCGTGCCGCCTGCCGGCAGCTTGAAGTCCATCGTCATTGGGCCCCACTTCATCGTGGCGATGGGCCCATGCGACAAGGTCATCGCGTCCTTGCTGATGCTTTCCACCTTGGCTTCGCCCACATGCCTTGGAGCGCTCGCCGTGGCGGCGCTGGAAGGCGTAGCGCCCGATGCTGGCACGCTGTTCAAGCGCGCCTCGACACCCTTGAGGCTGGCCTCCGAGTCGATCAGGAACTGGGAAGACACCACAACGCGCTGGCCGGCCTGCAGCCCACGCTTGACCTCGGTCTGGCCACCACTCTCGATACCGATTTCGACATCCACCGGGCTGAAGCGGCCGTTCTCCTCGGCCAGCATGACCACGGTGCGCTTGCCCGTCTGGATGACGGCCTCGGTCGGAATCAGCAGCACCTTGTCGGCGCGCATGTCCATGAACTGCATCGACACGAACATGCCCGGCACCAGCCGCGCGTCCGGGTTCGCCAACTCCAGCCGCGCCTTCAAGGTGCGCGTCGTCGGGTTGACGTCGGGCAGGATGGCCTGCACCTTGCCGTCGAAGGCTTCGCCGGGAACAGCCGGGCTCCTTGCCTGCACCTTGGCGCCGGGTCGCAGCAAGGCAGCCTGGCTCTCCGGCACCTCGGCGTTGGCCCAAACGGTGGAAAGCCCGTTGATGCGGAACAGCGTGGCGCCCGGCATCACGGTCATCCCCTCTCTCGTCGTCAATTCGGTGATGACGCCGCCGATCGGCGCAATCAGCGTTATGCGAGGCTGCGTGCGGCCGGTGCGTGCCACGAGCTCGATCTGCCCCTCGCTCATGCCCACCTGCCGCATGCGCTGGCGAGCGCCATCGACCAATGGGGCCAGGTCGGTGCCGCGCATGCGCTGAACCGACAGGAACTCCTCCTGGGCTGCAATCCAATCGGGAACGTAGAGTTCGGCGAGGGCCTGTCCCTTGGCCACGCGGTCGAGCGTGGCACGCACATGCAGGCGCTCGACGTACCCGGTCGCTCGCGCCTGCACGATGACCTGATCGCGCTCGTTGAAAGCGATGCTGCCGACCGCCGCGACCTGCGGGGACAGCGTGCCTTCCGACACGACTGCGGTGCGCACACCCAGGTTCTGCTGGACGCGCGGGCTGACGGTCACTTTGTTCTGGTCGCCGTCGCCGCCGGCATAGACCGGCGACATCATCATGTCCATGAAGGGCGACTTGGCCGGCTTGTCGAACTTGTTTCCCGGCACCATGGGGTCGTGGTAGTAGAGGATCTTCTTGCCGTTCGCGGGGTCGGTATCGCCGGCTTTGAGGCCGGCGGCCATATGGCGCCGAGTGGCGTCCTCGCCCGACTCATTGCTCGGTGCCGCCGGTGCTGCGGAAGGCGGCGCGGTAGCAGTCGCTGCACTCCCAGGTGCGGCCGGCGACCCCGCCAAGCCCATGCCGCGCTGCATGCCCAGGGTGTACAAGCCGAAGCCCGCCGCGCCGAGGACGCCGGCGGCGATCAAGCCGATCAAGAGGGGTTTGAGCTTCATGTTCATTTCTCCGTCACTTCAGATGCACGACCCTGCAGAGGCGAACGGCGTTCGGTCGGAATCAGATAGTTGAGTTGCGCCCAGAGGCCAGCCGTCTCCATCTCGAGACGAACCCGTTCCATGCGCGTGTCGATCTCCATGCGCCGGGCCTCGAGCACACTGCCGAGCAGCCCGCCTCCCCGATACGCCGCCATCGCGGCGCGCGTGCGCTCTGAGGCAAGTGGGATCAACGTCTTGTCGTATTGAGTCAGGCGGTCCCGGTTGCTCTTCCACTCTTGCAGCCAGCTGCGCGCTTCTGCCAGGCGCTCGCGAATGGCTTCCTCGCGCTGGTCGTGTGCCTGATCCGCCAGGGCCAGCTTGGCGGCAAGCTCGCGATCCTGCCGTTTCGCCGGGTCGACTTTCAGCGGGATCGAGACATTGAGCGAGACCATGTTCGAGTAGGCGGAGCCGCGCTGGCTGTACATCAGCTCCACGCTCCAATCGGAGTGCTTGTTGCTTCGGGCCACCTCGGCCTCGGCGCGCGCGACTTCCTCCTGCCTGGCCAACATGGCGATCTGCGGGTGATTCGCGATCTGACTTTCGAGGCTCCATGCATCGAGATGGAGATCGGCCAGATCCGGCGGCGCGGCCAGTTCCTGGTTGGCGTCGTCGCCGACCCAGCGCGCAAGCTTCGTTTTGGCCGTCGCGATCTGCCTGTCGGCTTGCCGGATGCGGTCGTCGATCTGTGCGACGGCCGAACGCGCGGCGAACGCATCGGCCTGCGAGCCGCGGCCCACCCGGTAGGCGGCGTCGGCAGCCTCGATCTGAAGGCCGGCTTCGTCACGCTGAGCGACCAGAATGGCACGCACACGTTCCTGGTAGTGGCGTTCCAGCCAGGCGGCTGCAGTGTCCCGCTGCAGACTGGCGAGTGCGACGGCGCGTCCTGCCTCGGCCGCCTCCGCCTCCCGCTCGAAGCGGGTCGACCTGGCCTGGCGCTTGTCACCGCGCGTGAACTCCTGCATCACGCCGATCGAGCGCATGGTCATGAAGTCGCGCGTCAAGCTGAATCGGTCGGAACCGTTGACGGGCAGGTTGTTGATTCCGGCCTTGAGCGTTGGATCTGGCAACTGCCCGGCGGCGACTGCCATCTCGCGCGAGGCTGACGCGGCGGCATCCTGTGCAGTGAGCTGGCGCGAGCGTTGTTGCGCCAGCTCGAGTGCCCGGGCTAGCGTCAGCGCGGGCTCCGCGTACGCGCTCAGGGTTGTGAGGGTCAGACACAACGCGGCTGTCGCGATCGACAGGCGAGGTCGCCTTCCCCGTGGCGCAGCTAGGAATGAAACGATGAACATGAAATCTCCAGACAACGAAACAATGGCTTCGTGTAGCGCCCGCTGCGCCAGGGCGAGCAGGAACTCACCGGCGCAGACGGACACGACCGATGCGCCGAGCCGACCCCGTTGAGGGTCGTCAGCGCAGCGTCGTCTGAGAGATCAAGTTCGCAAGCAGCAGTGCAGGATGGCGTGCGGCGGATCCACCGAAGCCAATGCACTCGACGCAGCTGCCGCAGGGCGCGGCCGCATCGCGACATCCGTCGCGTACGGGGTGATGAAGAGGGTTGTAAGCAGTACGACGGGCACCGTCAGCGTCGGGGCATGGTCGCTCTGCTGGCCATAGCGGCAATGCTCGGCGCAGAGATTGGGGGACGGGTCCGTCGCCCCGGCCATGTCGGCGCAGGGACTGGTGGCCTGAGAAGCCGCCGTGGACATGGCGGTGTTGCTGACCTCGAGCGTCGCCGCGTTGCCCGAAAGCATCTGCATCTCGGTCGAAGTGCCCGGCAGGAGTCCGGGGCAGGCGTAGGCCGCAATGGCCATTTGCGCAAAGAGAAGCACGCCGATCAGCGCGCGACCTACCCTATGCAGCCATCGGCGCTTCATGGACGCGCCTCCAGAGCAGCCCGGCAAACCAGCGGCAACGCATCGTCAGCGCGAGATGCGCTGACGAGCGGGTGGGCGGTGACTGAACTGGCAAACATAGGTGGCGGGAGATTGAGGGGCCCGAGCCGGCAAAGTTCAATTCTCGATCAAATCTATTGGGCCGGCTGAGGCTCGTAGGTTCTCAGAATACTGGGAGGCATTCTCGCGAGTTGCCAATTGACCGGTTCCCGGCCGCTACCGAATGTCGATCTGATGACCGAGAAATCGTTGTCATTTCGATCGTGGGATGCAGATGCATGGGACGTTTGTTTCTGGGTTGTGGTGCTTGGCGTGTACCCGTCGGCCGAGACCACCATCGCGCAGGTCGCCGTCCTGGTCATCGCGGGAGCCTAAGAAGATGCAGGCTGGACCCGTGCCGATGTGCTGCGCGCATCACCTCGTTTTCCTGGTACTTCGCTCGATCTCACCGCTGCGGGCGCAGACCCATACGTTCGAGAGTACGCGCGTGAAAACGCAGCCGCGCTACCGAAGCCCGTGCGCCGGGCCACCGACTTGACGGTGTCGCCGGACTGCAGATATCGACGTGCCAAGGTCAGGCGCCAAGCAGATAGGTAGGCCATCGGGGTTGTGCCAACGACTGCACGGAAGAGCGCCATGAAGTGACTGCGGGACATTCCGGCCCGCATGGCGAGATCGTCCACCCTCCAGGCGCGCGACGGCATATCGTGGATCGAGACGAGCGCTCGATGCAGTGCTGGATGGGCGAGCGCGGCAAGCAGGCCCGATTCGGCTGTGCCGGCGTCGATCGCCTTTCGCAGCACCATCAGCACGATGACCTCGGCCAGACGGTCCAGGGCGGCGGTACGTCCGCACCGGCGGTCGAACGCTTCAGCCAGGAAAGCAGCCACGGTGGCCCGAAGCGCAGGCACCTCATCCAACTGGATCGACAGTTCCTCGGGCATCGCAATCATCAACGGATTCGTGTCGTTATCGAATTCGACCTGCGCCGCGACCAGCACGTCCTGCGGATACCGGTCGAACCCTACGGAGCGGAAGACCACCTGGCCCGCGAGCCCGTCCGCAGTGCCGGCGACGATGAGCGTCGGCCCTTTCACCACCGTCGGCAGCGGGACGACCGCGGCCGCCAGCTTGAACGTCTGGACGAAGGCCGTTAGTCGGTCAACTTTTCGGAGCGAATTCGGACTTTGGATCATGAATCAAGGAACATTCGTTTCCCAAAGTATGGGATCTTATGGGTTCGGTTGCAACTTCTGCGACCAGGCACTGAAGGGAAAACTGATGCTCATACCCAGACAACAAGCCCCCGCGCTGGCGCTCGACACGCTCGAGCACGGACGTTTCGATCTGGCGGAAGAACGCCCAGGCCTCATGACGCTCGTCTGCTTCTACAGAGGGCTGCATTGCCCGATTTGTGCCAACTATCTGAAGGAACTGGAGCGGCAGACGGCTGCGTTTGCGGAGCGCGGGGTCACGACGATCGCGATCAGTTCAGACGATGAAGCGCGCGCACGGGCGATGGCGGAAAAGGTGGGCGCCAAGGATCTGCGCATTGGATACGGCCTCGCTCTTGCCGATGCGAGGAAATGGGGTCTCTACATTTCCGCATCCCGCGGCAAGACGTCCATTGGCATCGAGGAACCGGCCCTGTTTTCTGAACCTGGTGTTTTCCTAATCCGACCCGATCGCACCATCTACTACCTGTCCGTGCAGTCGATGCCATTCGTACGCCCGAACTTTGCCGAGATGGTGCAGGCCTTGGATTTCATCATCAAGAACGACTACCCGGCGCGCGGCGAGTATGTCGGCGCTGTGTGATCCATGTCTTGGAGTAGCTGAACCGACGCGATCAAGTTCGCTAAGCGCGGCGCGGGAATACCATGCGCCTCCGAAGACATCGTGGCCGAGCAAGTTCACGTCGAGCGCTCGCCGCCTAAGCGCCCACTTGCATAGTGCTGCTGGCTTTCTCGGCGCGCCGTCCAACAGATCCTGAACTGCGCGGGGGGCAGCTCTGACGGTGCGCATGGCCGTTCTTACGGCATGGGCTGCGTATCTGTAAGAAACTCGGCAGCGCGCTTACGGATCCGACAAGCAAGATCGCAGCGGCCGTGCGAACCTTCAAGGACACCGAGCCCATATGAAACTTCGTGCCATCACCTTCGACACCGGTGGAACTGTGCTCGATTGGCACAGCGGTGTCGTGCGAGCTCTCCGCCGGGTCGCTCCCCAACAGGGTTCGCAAGCCGATTGGCATGCCATTGCCAACGACTGGCGCAGACGCACCATGGCCGCGATCGTCGGGCTCAACCGGCCGACTTTCAATATGGACGACGTACATCGCCGGACCCTCGACGAGTCATTGACTCACTTCGGCCTGCAGGCGCTGACACCGGCGCAGCGACACGACGTCTGGCGTGCGTGGCATGAACTGGACGCCTGGCCCGACCTTCCCGCTGCCATGGCGACATTGCGCGAGGTCCTGCCCGTCGTGTCGTTCACGATGTTGCCCACGTCCTTGGTGATCGATGTTTCTCGCAGGAACGCCCTGAGCTGGGATGCGGTGATCTCGTGCGAAATGATCGGCGTCTACAAGCCGCATGCGCAGGCGTATGAAACCGCCGCGCGATGGCTGGCCCTTCCGCCTTCCGAGATTCTCATGGTGGCGTGCCACAACTTCGACCTCAACGCCGCCCACGCGGCGGGCTATCGAACCGCTTTCGTGAGACGACCCGATGAATGGGGACCCGAAGGACCGCCGGACCCGCATCCGAACATGGACTACGACTTCGTGGAGGACGGGTTCGAGGGGTTGTCGCGCAGCGTGCTGCGCGCACTCGGCGAGCCGGAAATTGGCCCATAAGCAGGGGAAAACATGAAGCTCGCTCGTATCACCGCCGCTGCCGCGTGTGCGCTCTGCGCCTTCGCCGCCTTGGCTGCAGAGGGCCTGATCGCCATCAAGAGCCCGCACTCGCCCGCAGAAACCGCGTCGCGCTTCGAGGCTGCGATCAAGCAACGAGGACTGACCGTGTTTGCGCGTATCGATCACGCCACAGGTGCATCAGCGGTTGGAAAGACGCTGCGCCCGACCGAGGTGTTCATCTTCGGCAGCGCCCAGGCAGGTACGCCATTCATGGCGTGCCAGCAAACAGTGGGGATCGACCTCCCGCTCAAGGCCTTGATCTGGCAGGACGCGAACCAGCAGACCTGGTTCGGCTACAACGACCCTGCCTGGCTCGCCCGACGGCATGGGGCGGACGCCTGCCCGTCGGTCGAGGGCCTGACCAAGGCCTTGTCGGGCCTGGGCGCGGCGGCCACGACACCATAGGCATCACCGTTCGATGCTGCTGCGCGGTCAGACGGCGCCGACGTACTCGCCGCGAGCCGGGTAGTTCTTCGCAAGCGCGAAGTCGAGCGCGCCGAGCAAGTCGTCGAAATGCGGGGCGCGCAAAGGGCATGGTCTGGACCGAAGCGTAATACAGCGTCCCGTCGGCTCGCACGATGAAGACGCCAGGCTCGGCGAAAAGCGCAGGCTCCTCAATCCCGATGGACGTCGTGCCGCGCGAGGTGCTGATGTACAGGCCCCATTCCCGCGCCTTCGAGAGCGGCAGGTCGTAGCCGATACGCAAGTTCTCGGCCTTGAGTGCAAGCGTCAGCGATCCGCGTGGTGCGGCGGCGGCCACATGTCTTCGGAGACCTGCAAGCCCAGGCGTACAGTCTGCCCCGCCGAGTTCACGCGTCGATCGTCGCGAGTGAGCTGCGCGAGGCATTCGCTGCTGTCTCTGCAACCGTCGGGGCCGGCGCCTGATCGGGATCTCCATTCGAGAAGCATCGGACCTGAACGGGCGCTCACCGTTTGACCGCACGAAGAACAATGTCGGTGATGGCGTCATCGGCTTGACCTTGGCTCTTTCCACGCTGCTCCGTCGAATCTGACGTCACGACGACTACCAGTCTCATGCCCGGATTCACGTAGATCCGCTGGCCGTCGTCTGCTCCCGCCATGTACGGCGCCGGGAGGCTGAGCGTAGGCGCGACCCGCCATGCATAGCCGTAACCCCAGTTGATCGGCGGCCCCCCGTTGGACTGTTTGCGGGTAGCTGCCTCGGCATAATCGGGTGCCATCAGTGTCGCGCCCTCCCAAGAACCCATCTGCAGTTGCAACTGGCCGAGCTTCGCCATATCGCGCGCAGTGAGCTCCAGACCGCTGTAGCCGAGTTCGCCGCCTGGCCGATCGATTCGCCACAAGTAGCGCTGGATCCGAAGCGGTCCGAAGAGCTCCTTCCGCGCGAATTGCGAAACGCTCGTCCTCGTTGCGCTGACCAACACCCTTGCCGCCAAATGAGCCGTGCCCGCGTTGAAGCTGAACGTGGTACCGGGGTCGCTGACCAAAGGTCGTTGAAGAGCGAAATCCACAGGAAAAGCCCACTTGCCGACTTGCTTGATCGCAGGGTCGAACCCGGCTGTCATGGTCAGAATGTGCGCAAGGGTCATCGTCCGCACCCTGACGTCGACGCCTTCGTCGAGCGCTTCCGGCAGAAAGTCAGCAATAGGCTGGTCGACGCTTCTGATGAACCCCTTCTGAAGTGCGACGCCCACCAGCATTGACACCACGCTCGTGGTCCCGGAGCGCATGTCATGCAAGCTCGAGGGTCCCAGGCCGGCTCGGTAGTATTCAAAGGCAAGCCGACCGTGACGCACGATGACCACGCTCCTGATAGCTTTTTCTTTCGATTCGAGCCCACGCACCAGCTCGTTCAGATGCTCAACGTCGAGTCCCTGCTCGCTCGGCGACGACAGCTGCCAACCGTCTCGCACTTCCTTGCGCGACTGCGGATGCGCCGAGCCCGCGGCCGCCAGCGTGAGAACTGCAGCCATGAGGAATTGCGACATGCTCCGCCCTGAGCGACTGCGGCAATGATTCGACAAGGCCATGCCAGTTCTGCCGGATCACAGGAGGATAAGCGCAGCCACTGCGACCAGCGTCGGAAGCAAAGCTCCCAGAAATAGCCCGCCCGCGCCAATCGTCTCGTCGGAAAACCCTCGCTTCAGGAGCGCCACCCCGGCGGGGTTTGGCGCATTCGCAATCATGGTCAATCCGCCTCCGGCTACCGCGCCAGCCACCAGGCTGTACTTCGCCTCCTCGGGGATTCCCGTGATGAGAGAGCCAAGGTACGTCAATGCCGCGTTGTCGGTCACCGCGGTGAGAGCGGTCGCTCCGAAGAAGAGCACCTGGGGCGACATGCTCGACACGAGAGGCTGAAGCCACCACTGCTGCATTCCGCCGAGCACCACCAGACCTGCGAGGAAAAAAGCCACCAAAAGCGCTTCCTTGATGATGAGCGGATTCTGATGACGCTCGTAGGCTTGGGTAAAGCCGAGGAACAACAGAAACAGTCCCAGGAACGCGACTGGATGGTGAGCCAGCGCCACGACAGCGACAAGAAAACCCAGGTGTACGGCAACCACTGCCATCGGAATCGCTTCCTGCTTGGATTGATTGGGCGGCGCCAGTTTGGCATCAAGGTGGCGGCGAAGCGCCACCGTCGCGACGCTCGCGTTCACAACAACGGCAATGGCCGCCTTCCAGCCGAAGGTGACCAGCATGAAGGAGGAGTCCCAATCCCAGGTCGAAGCGACCATCAGCACCGGCGGCGCTGCGAAGGACGTTAGCGTGCCGCCGATCGATACGTTCACGAACAGCACCCCCAAGGCAAGGTACTTGACGTGCTCGGGGACGTCGGGCCTGAAAACCTGCGGGGCGAGCATCAGCGCTGCAATGGTCATGGCCGCCGGCTCCGTGATAGCGGACCCCAGCAGAGGGACGGCGGCCAGCCCGAGCCAGGCTGTGGCCACTGATGTGCGCACCGGCAGACGGCGAGCGGCGAGGTCTACGGCGCTCACCACAGCCTGCAGGATCGGCCGAGAGGCCGCAACCACCATCACCACGAAGACGAACAAGGGCTCCGTGTACTGTCGCGATTCGGCATACGCCAATGCCTGGTCGCCGCCACTGATGACGGCAATGGCCAGCACCAGGACGGTAGCCCAGAAGCCAAAGACAACCTCCACCTCGCCCAAGAGATGGAAAACGCCTGCATGGCGGGGGAAGCTGTGCGACAGCTTCTCGAACTGCTTGGCTGCGAAGGTGTGGATGAGCGCGACTGCAAAGAGGCCGGCGGCAATCAGCTCAATCGTGTGTTGAGGCATCGGTTCTCAGGCGTAGAACGGCCGCGCGGCGGCCCGACCAGCGCTGAACCTGTCCGACCACCCCATGCGGACACCCATGGGCAGTTTAACGACGTTGAGAAACCAGCGGCTCCGTCTGGCGGAGTTCTGCCCGACGGCGAAGCGAGCCGTCACGGCCCCTGCGCCTTCAGCTTGCGCAGCAATTCCTCTGCGCGATCGAGTTCGAGCCGCAGGTCACGGATCTCCTGCTCCAGCTTCTCGACGCCGGCCGCGCGGGTCTGCGGCGGAGCGAGGGTCTGGCAGCGGGCCCGCAGCGCGCTCAACACTTCGGCAAGTTGCCGTCGCCCGAGCAGCTGACCTTTGGAGCGCGCGAGATCGATGTTCCGCTCGAGAGCGGCCTCTTCGACCTTGCAATCGGATTCGCCTATCTGCCCGATCGGTCGCGCGAACGCAGCGACGGTCAATCCCAGCGGGACGATCATCAAGCTTGATTTCACGAACATGCCAGACGTAGACCTGATGCGGCCTGGAGTTTGCTAGCTTAGCTACTTTGCGGCGCAAAAATCCGAGCGGGCGCTGAGGGGGTGAGCGGGCGCAGGTGAAGGCAGCCATCTGAGGGCTGCATCGGGAGTCGGGATTGTTTGGGGGGCGGTGCGATGACGCCGTCTATGGCGCGGCCGGCGATGCCAGGGCGATGCCGATGTTGATCAGGTTGTCGGCGATGACGCCGAGTCCGACCCATCGCTTGATGCCGGCGGCCCCCTTGTAGCGACATCGGTTCAAGCCGTGGCGGCGCTTGAGCAGGCTGATGCGACCCTCGCAGCCGGTGCGCCACTTCTGCGCGCTGCGGAACCAGCGCTTCTTGTGCAGCTTGCGGCGCTCGGCGCTCTTGGTGCCGAGGTTGGGGATCGCCACGCGCTTGACGCCGCGCTCGCGCGCGACAACCTCATTGCGCAGCGAGAAGAAGCCGGCGTCGGCGGTGACCAATCGCGGCGGCCGGCCGAACTGCTGCTGGTGCACGTCGATCGCCGGGACCAGCAAGTCGGTGTCGCTGGGCCGTTCGTCGTAAACCTCGTAATGCGTGACGATCTGCTGTTCGGCCTCCTGGATCTTCACCATCTTGCCGAACTCGGTGGGCTTGGAGGCCTTGCCCTTGCGGATGATCTCCGTGTGGGGCTCGAACAGGCTGACGAGCTTGCCGGGCGAATGCGTGTTGCCCTGGAACAGGCGTTCCCTCGTTTGGCGCATGACCTGCTGCACCCGCGGGATCATTGTCTGGAGATCGTCGCTGTGCGCTTCGATGGCCGCCTGCGTGATAACGCACGTGCCGGCCTTGATGCCGTTTTGCACCTCGCGCACGAAGCGCTTGGCCTGGCCGACCGCCCGGCTGGTGATGGTCAGCAGCCGTCCGTAGCACTGGCGTAGCCGCTCCTTGCCCTGATCGGTGCGGAAGCTGCGGCTGGCGCGGCCGATGTGCACCAGACAGCGCTGAGTGCTCCTCATGCGATCGCGCAGCTTCGCGCCCGCCGCGGTCAGCTGTTCGATCTTCTTCATGGTGCGCGTGAGCACGCGTACGCCGTCGCCCAGCAGCGAGGCGTCGGTCGGGTAGTGGATATTGGTCTCCACGACGGTGGTGTCCACGCGCATGCGCCGGCCCTGGACAATCTTGTGCTCCTGGGCGATGGTCACCACGCGCCGATGGATCTGCTCGACCACGTCCGGCCCCAGGGCCAAGCCCAGCTTGCCCAAGGTCTTCGCGTCAGGGACCTTGCCCGCACCAACCCGGGTGAAGTGGCGGTACACGAGATTGGCCCGCACCTCGCGCTCGAGGACGGCGTAACTCCAGTTGCGCATGTGCTTGAGCAGCAGCAGTCGCAGCACCACCTCCGCGGGCGTGCCCTTGCGCCCGCGCGTGAGGCTGTGCGTCCAGCGGCGCGCCAGCACCTCGTAGACCAGCTGCACGAGCTGCGCGTCGGCAAGCACCTGGTCGACGTGGCGCATCCAGTCTTCCCACAGCCCGTCGGCCTGCTCAGCGATCCAGTCATCGGCGGTGCTGAGCGGGCGACGATGCCGTTCGATCACGTCAGGCCTTCTTGGGTACCTTGGCCCGGCGCGCCCGGCTCTTGTCCTTCTCGCGTGCCAACGCACGCAAGAACTGCTCGCGGTTGTCCGTCGCCAGTTCGGTGGCGACCTCCTGGAATCGCACCCACGCGCCGTGCGCGTCCTTGAGCGACTGCGCTTGCCTCGGGGGCACGTAGACCGAACTCGCCTTGCCGTCGGCCGTGAACTTCAGGTACAGGTGCGGCCCGTGACGACGAGCCGGATCCGTTGCGCAGGCGCACGACGGATCGCCGCACTGCCGGGTGACTTCGGACAGGGAGCCCTGCACCATGGACTGTGCGGCCTGCTCAAGCTCTTCGATCAAGCGAACCTTACCCCTCATATAGGTTAAGGTAACCAAGCGACTGCGACCTGTCAATAGTTCGCAGACCTACGCGTGCCAAGCCAGCAACAGTGCCCACCCTCAAGAGGGCCATGCGCCAAAATTCCCAGCGAGCTGCTCACCCATGCAGAAATCGCGGTCTCAGCGCCACGCGTCCTCGCCGTCAACGGCGTCCGGATTTTTGCGCCGCAAAGTAGCTAATCCTGTTCCCGAGTCACAGTCACGAGCCCCTATGAAACGCCAACGGAATTGTCGTGCATGGACCAACGAGGCCCGGCCGCGGTGCAGTCCGACTCCAGGCGATCGTGTAGAAGAACGTCGATGAACCGCGAACCCGATTTCCTGCAGAACCTACGCGCCGAGCTCTCCAGCGGCCGCGTCTGGCTCGACCGCGCTATCGTTCTTGGCTACGCGGTGGCCGCGGGCCTGTTCGTGGTGGCGTTCACGATCGCGAGCGACTGGGTCTTCGGGCTATTCCACAGCCTGCACCGCTCCCAACCCTGGGCAATCCTGCTCTGGACGCCGCTCGCCACGGCGGCGATCGTCTGGACAACGAGACGCTGGTTCCCGGGCGCTGCCGGCTCGGGCATCCCCCAGGTCAAGGCCGCGCTGCATCCGGCGCTGCCGCCTGAACGACGCAACCTGCTGGTGTCGCTGCGACTGACGGTCGCGAAGATCGGGCTCGCGGTGGCAGGGCTCTCCGCGGGCCTGTCGATCGGCCGTGAAGGCCCTTCAGTGCAGGTCGCGGCCGGCGTGATGCAACATGCAAGGCGCTGGCTCTCGCCCGGTACGTCGATCGACGCGCGCGCCCTGCTGGTCGCAGGCGGTGCGGCCGGCATCGCCGCCGCTTTCAATGCACCGCTCGCGGGCATCGTGTTCGCGATCGAGGAGTTGTCGGGCCGGCTCGAGGCGCGCGCGAGCGGCCTCATCATCACGGCGATTGTGCTGGCCGGCCTGGTTGCGGTGTCGGCCTTCGGCAACCTCAGCTACTTCGGCGTCATCAGGGTTCCCCACATCAGCTGGGACGCACTGGGGCCGGGCCTGCTGGTGGCGATGGCGGCGGGAGTGGCAGGCGGCTTGTTCGCGCGGCTGCTGATCGCTTCGCTCACCGGCGCGCCCGAGCGGCTGAATCGCGTCCGCGCGCGCTGGCCGGTGCGCTTCGCTGCGGTTGGCGGCCTCACGGTGGCGGTGATCGGCCTGGTGACCGGTGGTGTCACTTTCGGCGCCGGGTCCGAAGCCGTGAAACGGATGCTGGCCGGGCACGACGAACTCTCGCCGCTCTATACGCTGCTCAAGTTCATCGCAACCTGGCTCACCGCCTGGTGTGGCGTGCCGGGCGGCATCTTCGCGCCCGCGTTGTCGATCGGAGCCGGGATCGGCAACGGGATCTCCCAGCTTGCCGGCCCCGGGCTCGGACCTGCATTGATCGCCATGGGCATGGCCGGATTTCTCGCCGCCGTGACGCAGGCGCCGCTCACCGCTTTCATCATCGTGATGGAGATGGTCGATGGCCATTCGATGGTTTTGAGTCTGATGGCTTCAGCCATGCTGGCCAGCCTGGTCTCGCGGATGATCAGCCGGCCCCTCTATGAATCGCTGGCCGAGCACATGGTGGGTGGCGCGATAGGCTCGCCGGCGCCGGTTGTGACGGCGTCGCAGCCAGAGGCCAGCGAAGAGACGTCCGCTCCGGAGCGCCCGCTCGCGTAGTGCTGCCTTGCTTGGCGCGCGGCCCTACAGATCCTGAGCGGCGTGATTGCCAGTTGCACCAATGAAATTGGGCCGCAGGCTTTCGTGCGCTTCGCCGCCGCCTTCTCCTAGGTTAGACGGAAGGAAAACACCGCGCCCTTGTCGGGCCGCGGAAGCAGCCGGATGTCGCTGCCATGCAGTTGCAGGATGCGTTGCACGATCACGAGCCCGAGGCCGCCGCCGCGGCCTCCGCCCGAAGAGAATGCGGGACGCGTGAAGAGCACTGTTCGCAGCTCGCTGGGAATGCCCGGACCGGTGTCGCTGATCTCGACCTGCACACCCTCCTTCTGCTGCCGCAACTGGACCACGATTTCGCCTCCTTCCGGCGTGTGCCGGATCGCGTTGTCCAGCAGGTTGGTCAGCACGCGCTCGATCATTCCCAGATCGGCGGTCACCACCGGCAGTCCCGGCGCGATGTCCGGCACCAGACGCTGGCGCCGCGCCTCCGCCGCCAGCTCGAACTTCTGGAACACGTCCTGCACGAGGTCGGCCAGCGCGAAGCTCTCCTTCTCGGGCTTGACGACGCCGTACTCGAGGCGTGCCAGTTCGAACAGCTCTTGAGCCAGCCGCGCGACCTTGCGGCTCTGTGCCAGAGCGATCTCGAGGTAGCGGCGGCTGTCGGCGGTGTTCAGCGAATCAGCTTTGACCAGCAGGGTCTCCAGGTAGCCGTGCAGCGAGGTGAGCGGCGTACGCAGGTCGTGCGAGATGTTGGCGAACAGCTCGCGCCGCTGCTGGTCCTGCAGGGTCAGCTCGCGCCACTGCTCGGCGATGCGCTGCGTCATCTGCGCAAAAGCCTGGCCGAGCATCGCGATCTCGTCGCTGCCTTGGCGCGCCAGTCCGGGCGCTGGCACGGAACTCTTCAACGCGTCGACGCCATCCGTTTCGAACCTGCGCACCGCGGCCGTCAGCTCGCGCAGGGGGCGGGTGATCAAGTGGAAGGCGGCCAACCCCGCGAGCAGGCCAAGCAGCGCCACCAAGCCCATCGACCACAGCGTGGTGCGCAGCACGCTGCTGGCGGCGACGTTGGCGGCCAGCGCGTCGCGCTCCTCGCCGAACAGCACCACGTAGACATAGCCGGCGTCACGGCCGTCGACGCGCAATGGTGCAGCGCTGAACACCTTCCGAACAGCGTCGCTGCGCGGGTCGTCGCCCAGGATGGGCAGCGGCTCGCCGGCCAGCAGGCGCCGGATCGGCGCGATGTCCACCTGGTTGCGCTTCAGGTGTCCCGGCGGAGCTGCCTGCGCCTCGATACGGCCGTCCGGTGCAAGCAGGTAGACCTCCACGCTCGGATTGACCGCCATCAGCTTGTCGAAGAGGTCGCGCACCGCGGCCTCGTTGAGTCCGCCGCGCCCCATCAAGGTCGAGTTGCTGGCGATGTGCGCGGCGAGGCCGCTGGAGAGGCGCTGCGTCACTTCCTGTTCGTGACGCACGTTGGCTTCCATCTGCAGCCATGCCGAGGCGCCACAGCAGGCGAGCAGCAGCACCGCGAACACCACCGACAGCCGCTGCGACAGGTTGGCCCGAACACTCATGCGTCTCTCTCTTCCGCCTCGGAAGCGGACAACTTGTAGCCGCGTCCCCACACGGTGAGGATGCGACGCGGCTGCGCAGGGTCGGCCTCGATCTTCATGCGCAGCCGGTTGATGTGCGTGTTGACGGTGTGCTCATAGCCGTCGTGCTGGTAGCCCCACACCTGGTTGAGCAGATCCAGGCGCGAGAACACCTTGCCCGGGTGGCGTGCGAAGAAGTGCAGCAGGTCGAACTCGCGCGGCGTCAGCTCGACCGGCTTGCCGTCGACCTCGGCCTCGCGTGCGACCGGGTCGATGCGCAGGTTGCCGAGATCGAGCCGGCCCGATTCCATGCGGGCATTGCGCGCCAGCGCGTCGGTGCGCCGCAGCAGCGCCCGCACCCGTGCCACCAGCTCCAGCACCGAAAAGGGCTTGGCGAGATAGTCATCCGCACCGAGCTCCAGACCCAGGATGCGGTGGACCTCGCTGGAGCGCGCGCTGGTGATGATGATCGGCGTGTAGCGTGTCATCGCGCGCGCCCTGCGGCAGATCTCGAGACCGTCGACGCCCGGCAGCATGAGGTCAAGGATCAGTGCGTCCCAGCTCCCGCGCTCGAGCTCGCGCAGGCCCGCATGCCCGTCAGCGGCGTGTTCCACCGCATAGCCCTCGTCGAGCAGGTGCATGCGCAGCAGCTCTGCGATGTGGGCATCGTCTTCGACGATCAGGATGCGTTTGGCGGATTCCATCCCCGCGGATTGTCCCGCGATATCGCCGGTGCGGTTATCACGATTAATTGAACTCTTCGTGATGAATCGGCCACCTGGTGCGCCCAACAATGCGCCCATGAACCGCGACGCCATGCACCGCCCCAACGCTTCGATCCACCCGATCTGGATGCGAATCACGCATTGGCTCAACGCATTCGCGGTGCTGATCCTGGTCACCAGCGGTTGGCAGATCTACAACGCCTCGCCGTTGTTTCCCTTTTCGTTCCCATCATCGATCACTCTCGGCGGCTGGCTCGCCGGCGCGCTGCAGTGGCACTTTGCCGCGATGTGGCTGCTGGCGGCGAACGGCCTCGTCTACCTGGCGCTGAACGTTGCGAGCGGGCGGTTGTTCCGCAAATTCTTCCCCCTCTCGCCGGCCGGCATCTGGCGCGATGCACTCGCCGCGCTGAAGGGCAAGCTCTCGCACGCCGATCCCCACCGGTACAACAGTGTCCAGCGCTTCGCCTACCTGTTCGTGATGCTCGACATCGCGCTGCTGGTCCTGTCGGGCCTGGTGCTCTGGAAATCTGTCCAGTTCGCGTTCTTGCGCGAGCTGCTGGGCGGCTACGAATTCGCCCGCCGGATCCACTTCTTCGCGATGGCTGCGCTGGTCGCCTTCGTAGCCGTGCACCTGGTGATGGTCGCGCTGGTTCCGCGCACCTTGCTGACGATGCTGAGCGCCCACGGGGGAGAGAAGCAATGAAGGTCTTCAAGCGTCCGGCCCTGGTCGGTGTCGACGGCGAGGCAGCGCTTGCCGAAGCGAGAAAGCTGATCGGCCGCCGCATCGAAGCGCCCGAGCGCCGCGCCTTCCTGCAGCGCTCGCTGACGCTGGGTGGACTCTCGCTGCTCAGCGGGTGCAGCATCAGCGACAACAGCACGGTCGAAGCGGCCCTCATGCGCATCTCGCGCTTCAACGACGCCGCGCAAGCCTGGATCTTCGACCCGAACCAGCTCGCGCCAACCTATCCCGACTCGATGATCACGCGGCCGTTTCCGTTCAACGCATACTACGGCGAGGACGAGGTTCGCGAGGTCGACGAGGCGAGCTACAGGCTCGAAGTCACCGGCCTAGTCGCCGACAAGCGCAACTGGGCCCTGGCCGACCTGCGCGCCTTGCCGCAGCAGGACCAGGTCACGCGGCACATCTGCGTGGAAGGCTGGAGCGCGATCGGCAAGTGGGGCGGCGTGCCCTTTGCCGAGTTCCTGCGCAGGGTCGGCGCCGACACGAGCGCGAAGTACGTCGGCTTCAAGTGTGCCGACGACTACTTCACCAGCATCGACATGCCCACGGCGCTGCATGCGCAGACCCTCCTCACGCTGAGCTACGACGGCCAGCCGCTTCCGCCCAAGTACGGCTTCCCGATGAAGCTGCGCATGCCTACCAAGCTTGGCTACAAGAATCCGAAGCACATCAAGGCGATCTTCGTCACCAACACCTACCCTGGCGGCTATTGGGAAGACCAGGGCTACAACTGGTTCGGCGGCAGCTGAGTCCATGGCGGACCCGGCGTTGTTGAAACGCGCGGCCGTGTTCTCTTGAACCGTGCCATTTAAAACCTGACCCTAGAGGACACTGAAATGAACAAGCTCACCGCAACACTGTTGGCCGCCTGCATGGCCGCCGGCTCCGTCTCGGCCTTTGCCGCGGACGAGATGAAGAAGGATGGCATGGCCAAGGACGGCGTGGCCAAGGATTCAATGGCCAAGGACGGCATGAAGAAAGACAGCATGGCGAAAGATGGCATGAAGAAGGACGGCATGAAGAAGGACGGGATGGCCAAGGACAGCATGAAGAAGGACGAGATGAAGAAGGACGAGATGAAGAAGTAGCCGCCACAGCGCTCCGACGGAGATCCATCGTGATCCTGTTCATCCTTCTGGCCGGCGTCACGGCGGTCGCGCTCGGCACCGACACCGGCCTGCTCGCGCAGCGGTCGTCGGGCAGTGGCGGCGCGTCGATCGGGATGAGCCTGTCCCAGAGACTTCGCCCGCCCTCCATGGAACACGCGCCGGCTGCGGCGCTGCGCCCGGCGGCGCCCGTGCGAAGAGGATTCATGACCGTCCAGGACAATGCGTCCAGCGCTCGGCTCCCAACGCTTCCGATTGAGGGGGCGATGCCGCCGCTCACCGGTGCCGTCGAATGGCTCAACTCGCCGCCGCTCACCGCCGAAGCGCTTCGCGGCAAGGTGGTGTTGGTCGACTTCTGGACCTACTCGTGCATCAACTGCCTGAATGCGCTGCCTCACGTGCGCGACTGGCACCGCAAGTACAAAGACCAGGGCCTGGTCGTGGTCGGCGTGCATTCACCCGAGTTCGCCTTCGAGAAAAACATCAACAATGTGAAGCGCGCGGTGGACAGGCTCGAGGTCGCGTTTCCGGTGGCGATCGACAACAACTTCACCATCTGGCGCGCCTTCGGCAACAGCTACTGGCCGGCGCACTACTTCGTCGACGCCAAGGGTCGCATCCGCTTTCATCGCTTCGGCGAAGGCGAATATGAAAAATCGGAGCAGGTTATCCAGCAACTCCTGGAAGAAGCACGCAAGGAAGCAAAGCCGATATGAAGAGTCCATCGAACCCCAGTTCGCCGCGGCGTCTCGCACTTGCCGCGCTCGCGCTCCTCAGCGGCATGGCGGTGTGGCATGCCATGCCCTCGCTCGCAGCGGAGGCAGCCGTGGTCATTCCAGCAGCTGTGGAGGATCTGGCCGTCGCGCCAGGCGCGGCATCGGAGACGGCCGTGATCGCCGGCGGCTGCTTCTGGGGCGTGCAGGGTGTCTTCCAGCACGTGAAGGGCGTGACCAGCGCCGTGTCGGGCTATGCCGGCGGCGACGCAGCCACGGCCAAGTACGGGGCAATCGGTTCCGGCCGGACTGGCCACGCCGAGGCCGTTCGTATCACCTACGATCCGCGACAGATCAGCTTTGGACAACTGCTGCAGATCTACTTTTCGGTGGCGCACAACCCGACCGAGCTGAACCGCCAGGGGCCGGACAGCGGGACGCAGTACCGCTCGGCGATTTTTCCGGAGAATGCCGAGCAGGCGCGAGTGGCCAAGACCTACATTGCGCAGCTCGACAAAGCCAAGGTGTTCGGCAAGTCGATCGCCACCACCGTCGAGCCGGCGAAGACTTTCTACCCGGCGGAGGCGTATCACCAAGACTACATGACGCGCAACCCGCGGCAACCCTACATCGTAATCAACGACCTGCCCAAGGTCGGCAACCTGAAGCGCGTGTTCCCCGAACGCTATCGCGCTGAACCTGTGCTGGTGGGCGCCACCGGCACCCTGCAGTAGCGCGATCAACGCATGAAGAAGATTCTCCTCCTGATCGTTTCGCACGCGGTCGTGGCGGCCCTGAGCTTCGGCGCGGGCATCTATGCCTTGCCCATCATTACAGCGCCGCCGGCACCCGTGCAGGCCGAGGTCACTGCACTGGCCGCCCAAGCACAGTTCACCGGCCGGTTCAGGCGCGACCTTACAGACAGCGACGCCCTGCACTGGGGTGAAGGCACGGTGGCGGTGAGTCGCAGCGCGGTGTCACTGCAAGGCAGGGTTGCGCCCGGGCCCGACTACAAGCTCTACCTCGCGCCGGAGTTCGTTCAGACCGAGGCCGATTTCCTGCGGCTGAAGCCGAAGATGCTGCGCGTAGGCGACGTGAAGACCTTCGAGAACTTCATCGTGCCGATGCCGGCATCGGCCGATCCGACGGCCTACAACACGGTCATCGTCTGGTGCGAATCGTTCGGCCAGTTCATCACCGCGGCTCAGTACCGATGATGGCGTTGTTAGAGGTCGCGCGCTAAGTGCAAGCGGATGCGCGGCGCCACTGGCCCAGAAACCTTGTTCACTTCTGGAACAGCGCAACGCGGGCCCTGCCCTGCACACAGGCGACTCGACGCCTGAGGTCTGGCGCGTACCCACGGAAGTCCACTCAAGGAGTCGGCCAGAACAGTGACGGCTCCGACGCGGCGGAGCCTTTGGCTGGGCGTGCAAATTCGCTGTCGGCTGGCGGGGCATTCAGCCGATCCCAATGCCACTGTTCAGCCGATTGAGTCATAACCTCGATTTCAAGTAGCTCACGGCGCCTGGCTGATGATAGCCGGCTGACTTCAGTCATGGTGGAACGAGGCGCAGTATGGAGGCGTTCGCCCTGTTGAACGGTCGCTGCAAAGGACCGCTTCTGGCCGTAGCCGCCACCGAGCGCCTCAACACCCTCGAGAATCCCTTGATTGGCTTTGCTTTCTTCAGGCGTCATAGCTTGGAGCTGGGGGACGAAGTTGAACGGATGCTTGCCGTCCACTGCACAGAAGGCTGGAAGTGCCAAAAACACGCCTCCTCAGGAAAACTGGAGGGCCGTGACGAACTTCCGCTGCTGGCCGAACTGTGCCATAGCACGGAATGCACGAGGCGCGCCGCAAGCGAGGGGCACTCTCCTGTCGCGACAGGGCTGCGCCGGCAGCCCTGCCGGCGCAGCGAGTCGCGGCCGCGGGCAGCATGTGACCGAATCGTGAGCTTTCATTGATGGCCGCGTGAGACGCGGTGGCCAGACTTGCTTCCGGAGCGGTACCCGATGCGATTCAGCGTCGAGCCGATCCGCCAAGTCTTCCACCTCAACCGTCCACAGGAGTTTCAAATGAACGCAAACCATCAACTGGTCCACGGCGCCATCGCCAGCCTGCTCGCGCTGGGCCTCGGCGCGGCCAGCACCGGGGCCTTCGCGCAGAAGGTCGCAACCGAGAAATGCGCCGGCATCGTCAAGGCCGGCAGCAACGACTGCGGCACGAGCAAGAGCTCGTGCGCCGGCACCTCGACGGCGGACCGCGACCCGGAAGCCTGGATCTACGTCGCCAAGGGCACCTGCGCGCGGATCGCCGGCGGCACCGTGACCAACAAGCCCGAGAACGTGCACGGCGGCGCCGCCGCCGCGAAGAAGGGCTGAGGAGTCCGCCGTGCACTACGCAGGCCCCATGCCTTCCAGGCACGCCGCCCGTGCCGACCTGCGCTCACGCGCGATCGCGCGGCTCCGCGCCGCCAGCCGCGGCCTCCAGGCGCTCTCGCCGGCGGTCGATCTCGCCGTGCGGCTCTTCGTTGCCAGCGTGTTCTTCAAGTCGGGACTGACGAAGATCGCCACCTGGTCATCGACGATCTCGCTGTTCGAGAACGAGTACGCGGTGCCCTTGTTGCCGCCGGAGGTCGCAGCTTTCCTGGGCACCGGCGTCGAGCTGCTCTTCCCGGTGCTGCTGGTGATCGGACTGGGCACGCGCTTCTCGGCCTTCGTTCTCTTCGTGTTCAACATCATTGCCGTCGTCTCCTATCCTGACCTCGGCGATGTGGGGCTGCGCGATCACCAGACCTGGGGCATGCTGCTGCTGGTCACCCTGCTGCACGGGCCGGGCAAGCTGTCGCTCGACTATCTGGTCGCACGGCGCTTGCGCGCGTCATGACCCCGGGAGCGCGCCATGTCCACTGAGAAGAACATCGTCATCGTCGGCGGCGGCTTCGCCGGCACGACACTGGCGCGCTCGCTGGAGCCGCGGCTGCCGCAGGGATGGCGCGTCGTGCTGGTCAGCGAGGAGAGCTACACCACCTTCAATCCGATGCTGGCCGAGGTAGTGGGCGCCTCGGTCTTCCCCGAGCACGTGGTGGCGCCGATCCGTCAGATGCTGCGCGCAGGCACGCGCAGCCAGTTCGTCATGGGACGCGTCACCGGCATCGACCCCGATCGCCGCTGCGTGCGTGCCGGCACGCTCGCCGGGTTCCAGGACATCGCCTACGAGCACCTGGTGCTCGCCTTCGGCACGCGCGCCAATCTGGACCTGGTGCCCGGGCTGGCCGAGCATGCGCTGCCGCTCAAGCTGGTCGGCGACGCGATGTTCATCCGCAACCGCGTGCTGCAGCGCATCGCGCGCATCGAGCTCGAAGCCGACCCGGCGGTGCGGCGGCGGCTCGGCCACTTCATCGTCATCGGCGGCGGCTTTTCGGGCGTCGAGGTGGCCGGCGCGCTGGCCGACTTCCTGCGCGGCACCGGCCGCTACTACCCGCGGGTCAAGGCGGAGGAACTCAAGGTGACGGTGATCGAGAACGCCGATCGGTTGCTGCTCGAGCTGCCCGAATCGCTGGGACTGGCCGCTGCGCGCTCGATGCGCGCGCGGCACATCGACGTCCGGCTCAACGCGCGCGCCGCCGAAGTGAGTGCCGATGGCGTGAGGCTGGCGAGCGGAGAGACCATCGCCGGCGCGACCGTGATCTGCACCATCGGCACCCGGCCCAATCCGCTGGTCGGGGGCCTGCCAGTCCCCAAGCAGCGCGGGCGGATCGAGACCGCGCCCGACATGTCGATCCCGGGGGCAGCGGGGCTGTGGGCCCTTGGCGACTGCGCACTGGTGCGCAATGGCGTGACGCAGCAGTTCGCGCCGCCGACCGCGCAGTTCGCCGTGGCGCAGGCGCGCGCGCTGGCGCGCAACATCGTCGCCGCCATCGAGGGCCGTGCGACGCAACCCTTCAGCCACGCATCGAAGGGAATGATGGCGACCACTGGCCACCTGAAAGGCGTGGCCAGCGTGTTCGGCCTGCGCCTGCGCGGACTGCCGGCCTGGCTGCTATGGCGCGCCTACTACCTGCTCCTGATGCCTACGGCGGGCCGCAGGGTCCGCATCTGGCTCGAATGGACGTGGAGCATGTTCTTCGCGGCCGACATCACGCACCTGCGTTTTACGCGAACCAGCGAGGCCGACGTGGACGTGGCACGGCCCGTCGCCGAAACCGTTCAGCCGTCCCAACCCCAACCCCAACCCCAACCCTAGGAGCCTTCCATGCTCAAGCAGAAATCCGCCATCGTCACCGGCTCCACCAGTGGCATCGGACTGGGCATCGCCCGCGCGCTGGCCCAGAACGGCGCCGACATCCTGCTCAACGGCTTCGGCGACGCGCAGGAAATCGAGTTCACGCGCGCCGAGCTGCAGCGCCAGTTCGGCATCAAGGTGCGCTATTCGGGCGCCGACATGAGCCGGCCCGAGCAGGTGCGTGCGATGGTCGAGTTCGCCCAGGCCGAGTTCGGCAAGGTCGACATCGTGGTCAACAACGCCGGCATCCAGCATGTCGCGCCGATCGAGGAGTTCGCCGACGACAAGTGGGATGCGGTGATGGCGATCAACCTCTCCTCGGCCTTCCACGTCATCAAGGCCGTCGCGCCAGGCATGAAGGCGCGCCGCTTCGGCCGCATCATCAACGTCGCCTCGGCGCACGGGCTGACCGCGTCGCCCTTCAAGTCGGCCTATGTCGCGGCCAAGCATGGGCTCATCGGCCTGTCCAAGACGGTGGCGGTCGAGCTCGCCGAGTTCGGCGTCACCTCCAACACCATCTGCCCCGGCTACGTGAAGACGCCGCTGGTCGAGAAGCAGATCGCCGACCAGGCCAAGGCCCACGGCATCTCGCCCGAGGAGGTGGTGCGCAATGTGATGTTGTCTCACCAGGCGCGCAAGGAGTTCATCCAGGTCGAGGAGCTGGCGGCGCTGGCCGTGTTCCTGGCGTCCGACGCGGCCGCCTCGATGACTGGCACCGCGCTGGCCATGGACGGCGGCTGGACGCTGCACTGAACAGAGGAAGAAGACCATGACGAACTCACGCAAGCCGCGCGCCGCGGCCGGCAACCGCGGCCGCAACGGCGAACTTCCCGGCCAGGTCGTTCTGGTGCTGCAGGGCGGCGGCGCGCTCGGCGCCTACCAGGTCGGCGTCTACCAGGCGATGCACGAAGCCGGCATCGAGCCCGACTGGGTCATCGGCACCTCCATCGGCGCCATCAACGCGTCGCTGATCGCCGGCAACAGCCCGGAGCACCGCCTCGATCGCCTGAACGCCTTCTGGGACCTGATGCAGGCGTCGACGCCCACCACTCGCGTCCCCGATTGGATGGGCCTGGGCAACATGGTGTCGAACATGGCGACCGTGATGCGCGGCATTCCGGACTTCTTCACGCCCAACCTGCATGCGCTGCGCGGCTCGGCCGCGCCACTCGGGGTCGAGGCGGCCTCCTACTACAGCACGGCGCCGCTGCGCGGGACGCTGCAGTCGCTGGTGGATTTCGAGTACCTGTGCCAGTGCCACACGCGCATGACCGTCGGTGCCGTGAACGCCTGCAGCGGCGAGATGCGCTACTTCGACACCAGTCGCGAGCCGCTCGGCGTCGACCACGTGATGGCCTCGGGCGCCCTGCCCCCGGCCTTTCCCGCGGTGCGCATCGACGGCCAACCTTACTGGGACGGCGGCATCTACTCCAACACGCCGATCGAGGCCGTGCTCGACGACAAGCCGCGCCGGGACGCGGTGATCTTCGCCGTCAACGTATGGCACCAGACCGCGCCGGAGCCCGGGTCGATCTGGGAGGTGATGGCGCGCCACAAGGATATCCAGTTCGCCAGCCGCGCCGACAGCCATATCGCGCGCCAGAAGCAGATTCACCGGCTGCGCCACGTGATCCGCGAGCTGCACAAGCAAATCCCGGCCGCGAAGCAGGCCAACCCGAAGGTGCGCGAGCTGGCCTCCTGGGGCTGCGGGACGACGATGCACGTGGTGCACCTGGTCGCGCCGCGCGTGGAGGGCGAGGACCACACCAAGGACATCGACTTCACGCCGACGGGCATCCGCACGCGCCGGCAGGCGGGCTACGCCGACACGCTGCGCATGATCGGACGCACGCCCTGGGAACAGGCTGCGGCCGATCCCATCGAGGGCGTGATCGAGCACCGCTGAGCCTGGAAGAAAAGGGGGACCGCATGATCGATCGCATCGGGCAGCTGCTGCGCAACAACGGGCGCTTCGTTGAGGAGCAATTGCGCATCGACCCCGCCTACTTCGACAAGCTGGCCGAAGGGCAGCATCCGGGCTTCCTCTGGATCGGATGCTCTGACAGCCGCGTGCCGCCCGACCGCATCACCGGGACCCAGCCCGGCGACATGTTCGTGCATCGCAACATCGCCAACCTGGTGGTGCAGACTGACATGAACCTGCTGTCGGTGCTGCAATATGCCGTCGATGTGCTGCAGATCGGGCACATCATCGTCTGCGGCCACTACGGCTGCGGCGGCGTGAAGGCCGCGATGGGCCATGCCTCGCACGGGCTCATCGACAACTGGCTGCGCACGCTGAAGGACACGCAGCAGTACTTCGCGCGACAGCTGGCGCCGCTGGACGAAGAGGCACGCTTCCGGCGCCTGGTCGAGCTCAACGTGATCGAGCAGGTCTACAACCTGGGCAAGACCAGCATCGTCCAGCAAGCCTGGGAGAACACCCGCAGACCGAGTATCCACGGATGGGTGTTCGACCTGAACAGCGGTCACATCCTTCCGCAGACCGGCGCGATCGACAACGACGAGGCGATGCACGAGGTCTGCAAGTTCCACAACGCCGTCGGGGTGCGCTGATGGACATCGCGCTCGCCAGCCTCGCGTTCGCGGTCGCTGCCTTCTGCGCTGCAGTGATGGGCTTCGCGATCCAGCGCGGCGCCACCTGCACCGTCGCCGCCATGGAGGAGATCGTCAACAAGCGCACTTCGCGCCGCCTGCTGAGCCTTGGCGAGGCCTCGCTGTGGGTGGCCGGCGGCCTGCTCGTCGCACAGGCCCTGCATCTCCTGCCGGCCATGCCGCCGGGCTACCCGCTGAACCGCTGGACAGTGCTGGGCGGCGCGCTGCTGGGCTTCGGCGCCTTCGTCAACCAGGCCTGCGTGTTCGGCGCCATTGCGCGTTTCGGCTCGGGCGAGTGGGCCTACCTGGCCACGCCGCTCGGCTTCTACCTGGGCTGCCTGAGCGTCGGGCCCCTCTTCGCGGCGGGCACGCACCGCGAGCTCGTCGACGGCTCGCCGGTGCTGCAGGCGCCCGCGTGGGTGGCACTGCTGTTCCTGCTTTTCGTGGCCTGGCGCCTGGTGCGGCCGCTCAGGGGCGGGCTGCGGGTGCGCGACGCGCTGGCTGCGCGCATCTGGTCGCCGCATGCCGCCACCACGGTGATCGGCATCGCCTTCGTGCTCATGCTGTTGCTGGTAGGCGCCTGGGCCTACACCGACGTGCTGGCCGAACTGGCGCGCGGCATGGCCGCCAGCCTCAGCGCGCGCTGCCTGCTGCTGCTGGCGCTGCTGCTCGGCGCGGTCTGGGGCGGCTGGACGGCCGGCCGCTTTCGCAGCACGCGCGTCACGGCCGCGCAGCTGCTGCGCTGCCTGGCGGGCGGCGTGCTCATGGGCTGGGGCAGCCTGCTGATCCCCGGCGGCAACGACGGCCTGATCCTGGTCGGGATGCCGTTGTTGTGGCCCTATGCCTGGGTGGCCTTCCTCGCGATGTGCGCCTCGATCGTCGCGGCGCTGCTGGCGCGCAAGGTGTGGACGCGGCCGCGCTGAAGCGGCGGTGGCCAATGTTCACATTTTCATCACGCGTCCCGCAGCGCGCGGGCGGCTGCCTAGAATTCTCGTGACCGAGGAGGTGATGATGAACCAGTCCTTGAGATCGCTGACAGGGTGCGCCGGCATCGGCCTGCGGCCCGAGCACTATGTCGAGTTCATCGAATCGCGTCCGTCCGTGGGTTTCATCGAGGCGCACAGCGAGAATTATTTCGGCCGGGGCGGCAAGCCGCTGCATTTCCTGAAGCTCGCGCGCCAGAGCCATCCACTAAGCCTGCATGGCGTGGGCCTGTCGATCGGCTCCGTCGACCCCTTGAGCGAGCCGCACCTCGCGCGCCTGCGCGAACTCATCGACATGCTGGACCCCGCGCTGGTGTCCGACCACCTGTGCTGGAGCTCCGTGGGCGGCATCCATGCCAACGACCTGCTGCCGCTGCCCTTTACCGAGGAGGCGCTCTCGCACGTCGTCGTACGCGTGCAGCAGGTGCAGGAGCGCCTGCGGCGCCGCATCCTGCTCGAGAACGTGTCGAGCTACCTCGAGTTCGTCGCGTCGGCGATTCCCGAGTGGGAGTTCCTCGCCGAGGTCGCGCGGCGCAGCGGCTGCGGCATCCTGCTGGACGTCAACAACATCTTCGTCAGCGCCCACAACCACGGCTTCGACGCGAGGCACTACCTGCAGGCCATTCCCCGCCAGGCGGTGGAGGAAATCCACCTGGCCGGTTTCACGCGCAACCTCGTCGGCGGCGGCGCCGAGATCCTGATCGACACGCACAGTGCGCCAGTTGCCGATGCGGTGTGGGCGCTCTATGCGGCTGCGCTGGAGCGCTTCGGCCCGGTGCCGACGCTGGTTGAGTGGGACGCCGACATGCCTGCCCTGGCGGCGCTGGTAGCCGAGGCCGCGAAGGCCGAAGCGATGATGGAGTTGCGCCATGCTTGCGCTGCCTGACATCCAGGCCCGCGTGATGGACGCGCTGCTGCTGCGCGGCGGTGCGGCCGCGACTGCGCTGGTGCGGCCGACGGAGCCGCTGTCAGCACGGCAGCGCCTGCAGGTCTACCGCAACAACATGTTCGAGAGCCTGATCGCCGCGCTGGGCGCCGTCTACCCGGTGGTCGCGCGCCTCGTCGGCACCGGTTTCTTCCGCCACGCGACCAAGGCCTGCATCAGCGCGCATCCCTCGCGCTCGAGCAACCTGCAGGACTTCGGCGGCGAGTTTCCCGGCTTCCTGCGCGCCTATCCGCCGGCCGCGGACCTGCCCTACCTGCCGGACGTGGCAGCGCTCGAATGGGCCTTGCACCGCGCCTACCACGAGGCCGAACTGCCAGCCCTCGCGCTGGAACGGCTGGCGCAGGTGCCGGCGGCCGAGCAGGCCGGGCTGCGCCTTCGCCTGCAGCCCAGCGCGCGCTTCGTCGCGTCGCGCTATCCGGTGCTGCGGATCTGGCAGGCGAACCAGCCGGAGGCGCTCGATGACGGATCGACGATCTCGCTCGACGAAGGCGGCGTGAACCTGTTGGTCGTGCAGCACGCGCTGGAGATCGAGTTCAGGCTCCTGAGCCTTGCCGAAAGCCGCTGGCTCTGCGCATTGGCCGACGAGGCCAGCCTGGCCGACGCGACCCGGCGCGCGCTCGATGCCGACCCGGCCTTCGACCTCATGGCGGTGCTCGCGCGCCATCTGGGACGCGGGCTTTTCACGGAGGTGTCGGCATGACCCGCCGCGTCCTGGTGGTCGAAGACGACCCTGACATCGGCCGCCTCGTGATGCTGCAGCTCGGCGAGCTCGACTGCGAAGGCCGGCTGATCGCCGACGGCGTGACCGGGCTCGCCGAATGCGAGGCCGGCAACTACGACCTCGTGATCCTCGACCTCATGCTGCCGCGCATGGACGGCCTGCAGATCTGCCGGCGCCTTCGCACTCATGCGCGCTACACGCCGATCCTGATGCTCACCGCCAAGTCCTCGGAGCTCGACCGCGTGCTGGGCCTGGAGCTGGGCGCCGACGACTACCTGACCAAGCCCTTCAGCATGCTCGAACTCGCCGCCCGCGTGAAGGCGGTATTCCGGCGCGCCGATCACCAGCAGGCCGCGGCACAGACGGCCGCCAGCCAGGAACAGCTGATCGAGGCCGGAGGCCTGCGCATCGACCTGCAACGCCACGAGGCGCTGCTGGACGGCAAGCCGGTCGAGCTGACCGCCAAGGAGTTCGAGCTGCTGGTCTACTTCGCGCGCAGCCCCGGGCGCGTCCATACCCGGACGCAGCTGCTCGACCAGGTCTGGGGCTACAGCCACAGCGGCTACGAGCACACTGTCAACTCGCACATCAACCGCCTGCGCAACAAGATCGAGCGCGATCCCGGAAACCCCGACTACATCCAGACCGTGTGGGGCGTGGGCTACAAGTTCGGCGACCCGCGCCCCTGAGGATCGGACCGTGCCGTGAACCCCTTCGACATGGCGATGGTCGCCCTCGCCTCCGGCGCCATCGCCGCCCTTTACGTTTCATGGCGCGCCTCGCGACGCCTGAAGCGTCTGGCCGACGCCGTCGATGCCTTCGCCCGGGGCGGCTGTACCGAACCCCTGCACGTGGCGGGTGCCGACGCCGGCGGCGACGAGATCGACCGGCTCGCCGCGCACGTGGAGCAGATGTCCGCCCGCATCGGCAAACAGTTTGCCGAGATCGAGCGCGGCGTGGACCGGCGCCGCGAGCTGCTCGCCAACGTGTCGCACGACCTGCGCACGCCGCTGGCCTCGATGCAGGGCTATCTCGAGCTGCTGCTGCTGCGCCACGGCAGCCTGCCGCCGGCGGAGGAACGCAACTACCTGGAGACGGCGGTGCGCCACGGCGAGCGCCTGGGACGCCTGGTGGGCGACCTGTTCGAGCTCACCCGGCTGGAGGCCGCGGAAGCGTTGCCGCAGCCGGAGGCGTTCTCGCTGGCCGAGCTGGCGCAGGACGTGGCGCAGAAGTTCGCGCTCGACGCGCGGGCGCGCAAGGTGGACCTGCGCGCCGCCGGCGGCGAGGGCAGCGCCGCGATCCGTGCGCAGGCCGACATCGGCATGGTCGAACGGGTGCTCGAAAACCTGGTCGACAACGCCCTGCGGCATACGCCGCCCGGCGGCAGCGTGACGATCGAGTTCGGCGGCGACGCGCAGCGCGCCCGGATGGCCGTGCGCGATAGCGGCTGCGGCATCCCGCCTGCCGAGCTGGCGGGCATCTTCGACCGCTACGACCGCGCCGACCGTTCCGTGCCCGGTGCGCAGGGCGGCCTCGGACTTGCGATCGCGCAGCGCATCGTGCGCCTGCACGGCGGCGAGTTGTCGGTCGCCAGCATCGCGGGCGCCGGCAGCTGCTTCGCCTTCGACCTGCCGCTGGCCGCGCCGAGGCCGGCTGCGCCGGTGGACCGCTGCACCGAGAGGATGTCTTCATGATCACGCACACGATGGCGCTCACGCTCCTGTTCGTCATGGCAGCGGCGCTGGTCTTCGTCGGATGGCTGGCCTGGTCGACCGCCCGGCGAGCCGGCAGGCAGCGCGCTGCATCGGGCGAGCGGCTGGTGCAGGTCGAACGGCGCCTCGCCGAGCAACGTGCGGCCACCGGTCGGGCGGAGATGTCGCGTGCCGCTGCCGAGGCCGAGCTGCGCGCGAGCGAAGAGCGCTACGTCGCGGCGCTGCGCGGCAGCCAGGACGGCATGTGGGACTGGGACATCGCCTCCGGCCGGGTCCAGCTCTCGCCGCGCTGGAAGAGCATGCTGGGCTTCGAGGCACACGAGCTCGCCGACGACCTGCCGGGCTGGCGATCGCGCGTGCACCCCGACGACCAGCCCGCGCTCGAGCAGGCGCTGGCGCAACGGCTCGTGCCCGCCACGGCACCCGACGATGCGCGCTTCGAGCACGAGATGCGCCTCCTGCACAAGGATGGCAGCGTGCGCTGGGTGCTGTCGCGCGGCATCGCGCTGCGGCGCGCCGGCGGGGCCCCTTACCGCGTGGTGGGCCAGGACACCGACGTGACGCCGATGCGGCACGTGCTTCACGTGCTCCAGGCGGTGGCCGACGGTACCGCGGGCGCCGTGGGCGAAGCCTTCTTCCCGGCGATGGTCCGGCACTTCGCGCGCGCGCTGGGGCTCGATTGCGCCTTCGTCGCCGAATGCGCCGACCAGCCGGCGACCCGGGTGCGCACGCTGGCCTACTGGGCGGAAGGCAGCCTGCGCGACAACTTCGAGTTCGCGCTGGCCGGCACGCCTTGCGAAGCCGTCGTGCAGGGCGCAAGCGCCTGTTTTCATCGCAGCGGCCTCGCGCAGTTGTTTCCCCGCGAAGCCGGCTGGGAGGCCTATCTCGGCATGCCGATCATCGCGAGCGATGGCCGCACGCTCGGCCACCTGGCTTTCCGCCATCGCACGCCGCTCGGCGACGAGATGCTGGTCGATTCGGTCTACCGCATCTTCCTCGCGCGCGCGGCCGCCGAACTCGAACGGATTCAGGCGCTGGCCCGGCTTCGCGCAGAAGCGTCGCCACCCGGCGTACCGGCCTCCTGACGCGCCGCGGGCCGTGCCACCGGCAGGCCGAACGAAAAGCGGCAGCCCTCGCCCGCGCGACTCTTCACCGCGATCTGGCAGCCGTGCAGCTCGACGATGCGCCTGGCGATCGCCAGCCCCAGCCCGGCGCCGCCCGAGGCGCGGTTGCGGCTTTCGTCGACACGATAGAAGCGGTCGAAGATGAAGGGCAGCTCGGCCTCCGGGATGCCGCTGCCGGTGTCGGCGACGCATGCGATCACGCGCTCGCCCTCGGCCCGCAGGACCACGCTCACCGAACCGCCGCCGGGCGTGTGCTGCAGGGCGTTGCCGATCAGGTTGTCGAGCACGCGTTCGACCAGGCCCAGGTCGGCATCGACCGGTGGCAGCGCGTCCGGGGCCTCGATCCGCAACGTCACCTCCTTGCGATCGGCCGCGAGCTGGAACTTCTGCAGCACGTCGACGGCAAGCTCCGGCAGCTGGAAGGTCTCGCGGGTGAGTTGCAGGCCCTTGAAGTCGAGCTTGGCGAGCTCGAACAGCTCGTCGATCAAGGTCGCGAGGTACTCGCTCTGACGCAGCGCGATCTCGACGTAGCTTTGCTGCGTCGCGGCCGGCAGCTCGCCGCCTTTGAGCGCCAGGAGCTCCAGGTAGCCGCGCAGCGAGACGAGCGGCGTGCGCAGATCGTGCGAAACGTTGGCGATCAGCTCGCTGCGCAGGTAGACGTTCTCCGCCTCCAGGTCTTCCTTGAGCCGCTCGACCTGCGCCAGCGCGTCGCTCAGTCGCTGGCGCGCCTCGCGATGTTCGCGGACCTCGCGTCGGAGGCCTTCGAACAGCCGTGCGTTCTCCAGCGCGATGGCGGCCTGGGTCGCCAGCATGCGCACGACCCGGATGCGCTCGGATGTGAAGGCGCCGGCGAGCACGCTGTTCTCGAGGTACAGCACGCCGACCAGCTGTCCCTGCTTCTGCACCGCCACGCACAACACCGACCGCAGCTTGTGGCGCACGACGTAGGGGTCGCCGCCGTAGCGGTCGTCCGCTGCGGCGTCGGCCAGCACGACGCTCTCGGCGGTGCGCCGCACAAAGTTGACGATGCTCGCCGGTAGGCTGCGCGACGCGGCCAGCGGCGTGCCGGGAGCCATTGCCTGCCCGGGCGCCTGCAGCGCGTCGGCGGCGTAGACCAGCGATTCGCCGTCCCGCTCGAGGACCAGGCAGCCGCGCTCGGCGCCGGCGTTCTCGATCGCGAGGCGCATGAGGCGCGCGAGCAACCGGTCCAGTTCGACCTCGCCGGCGATCGCGTGGGCCGCCTTCATCACGCTGTCCAGGTCCAGGCCGCCGGCGTCGGGACGGTCCGGTACCGCGGTCGCGGCGGGCTCGATCGGTACCGGCGGATCGCGCGGCGCCGCTGTTTCGATGTGCAGCAGCTCGGGGTACCTGCGCTCGAGCTGCTCTACTTTGGCAGCCGCGCCCCAGCGCGCATAGCAAGCGCGCGCATCGGCCATGAACAGGGCCGCGAGCTTCGTGTCGCCGCGCGCGAGGCGGAAGCGCGCATGGAGCTCGCTGGCCAACGCAAGCTGCTGCAGCAACCCGGGCCGGCCGCCCGCATATTCGATCGCCCGCTCATAGTGCTCGATCGCTTCGCGGTCGCGGCCCTCGATGCGATCGAGCTCGGCGGCGAGCAGCAGCGCGGGGCAGCGGAAGTTCTCGGCGCAATTCGCGGCCAGCAGTTCGAACGATGCCTGGGCTTCGGCGATCTTCGTCAACGAGGCCCGGCGTTCTTCCTCGCCCGCATCGGCATGGCTCGCGGTCAGCGCCAGCGCATTCCAGAATTCGTAGGTCACCGGCCAGACCGTGCCGGCCACGTGGTGCACTGTGGCACCCGCCACGCGAGCGGCCTCGAGGGCCTGCGCCGGCGTGCCGAGCAGGCAGCTGACGTGCAGCTTCGCCACGGCGTGGAAGGTAACGAAGAAGGGATTGCCGCGGTAGTTGCGCAGGTACTCTTCCTCGTCGATCGCATCGTCCGACAGCGACAGCGCCCCCCGGGTCAGGCCCTGCAGCGCGCGGGCCCAGTTGAGAATGATCTTCACCGAATCGGCAAAGCCTTGATTCTTGAGCTTCTGGATCAGTGCCACGCTCGGCGTGTACTCGCGCACGAACTGGGCCAGGTCCTCCGTGGACAGGATCGCCGACCAGAGCTCGGTGCCGGCGCCGTAGGCCGCGTAGAGGAAGTCGCCGCTTTCGAGCCCGCTGCGGCAGGCCTCGCGCGCATAGGGGATGCAGGTCGCCCACGGCTGGCGCCAGAAGTTTACGTGCGCATGGAACTGCTGGTAGATCTTGGCGCGCCGCCGAGAGTCCTGGAAGCGGTGGTTCACGGCGAGCGCCAGCGTGCCGAACGCGTAGGCGCCCTGGTAGTCGCCGCGCACCGGGCCGACCGTGATGGCGTGGGTCACGTAGCCGTAGGCGGACTCTTCGATGTTGCCGTGCAGCAGCGACAGCCGCACCATCGTCGCCGAGATCAGCCGCGCCAGCGTCGGATCGCCGAGGATGAAGGCCGAGGCCCAGATGTCTGTCAGCATGCTCATGACGATGAGGATCTTCGGATCGTCCATCACCGGCAGGTCGATCAGCGAGGCGATGTCCCGATCGCCCAGCAGCGACGCGATGAGGTCCATCTCGCGGCCGAGTGCGCGCTCCTTGTCGGCGGCCGCCTCGGGCAGCGAGACGTCGAACAACGCGAGGCCGGCGCGCGTGTTCCCCAGCGCATCGGCATAGCGCGAGGTGTGCTCGTACTGCACGCTGCGCAGGCGATGGACCCGCGCACGGTCGATGTTGGTCGCGGCGTGTCGCAGAAGCAGCTCGTACAGCTGGTGCGCCGCGTCGAAGTGGCCGCACAGGTACTGGCTCTCTGCGGCTTCCAGGTGCAGTGCGAAGCACAGCGCGTAGTCCGATTGCCAATGGTTGTCGTCGAGCAGCCCGAGCCCGGCAAGGAAGAAGTCCAGTGCCGCATCGTGCGCGGTCGACGATTTGGCCCTGCGCCCGGCGTTCAGGTCGAGTTGAGCGACCTCGAGCCGCTCGCGCACGGTGCCGATCAGGCTGCGGCCGCGGTTGAGGTGATGCACGATGTCGAACAGCCCTTGCTCCATCTGCTGCGGCGTCGCACGCGACCGCAGGAGACGGCCGATGCGCAGGTGCAGCATCGGCTTGCGCTCGTCGGGAATCATCGCGTAGGCCGCCTGCTGCACGCGGTCGTGCAGGAAGGCGTGGGCCGGTTCCGCGTCGTGGTCGCTGCGCGCCGCGGGAACGATCAGGCCCTCGGCCGCCGCCTGTGCAAGATCCTCGGCCACGGCCACCGGCGACTGTTCGCAGATGATCGCCAGGGTGCGCTGATCGAAGCTGTTGCCGATGCAGGCGGCCAACGTCAGTGCGTACTGCGACCTGCTCGACAGGCGCTGGATGTTGCGCGTCATCAGGTCGACCACGTCGTCGCCCAGCGGCGCCAGCGCGATCGCCTCGATCCGGTAGGTCCAGCGGCCGAGCGCTTCATCGAAACGGACATGGCCATCGCGCTCCAGCGTCTTTAGGAACTGGATCACGAAGAAGGGATTGCCTCCGGTCTTCTCGTGCATGAGTTGCGCGAGGGGCTGAGCATCGGCGAGTTCGCCGTGCAGCGTGTCGCGGATCAGCGCGCCCAGGTCGGGGAGCCGGAGCGACCCCAGCGCCAAGCGCTGCACTTCGACACCAGTCGCTTCGAGCTTGTCGAGCGCGCGCGTCAGGCGGTGCGCACCGTCGAGCTCGTTGTCTCGGCAAGCGCCGACGAGCAGTAGGCCGCGGATTTCGAGGCTGGTGAGCAGCGGTTCGAGCAGGCTCAGCGTGGCCGCGTCGGCCCATTGCAGGTCATCGAGAAAGATCACCAGCGGATGGGCCGGCTGCGCGACGGCGGCGACGAAGCTCTGGAACACGCGCTGGAAGCGGTTGAGCGCTTCTGCCGCCCCGAGCGCGACCGGTGGCGACTGCTTGCCGATGATGAACTCGATCTCCGGGACCACCTCGGCGAGCACGCCGCCGTTGACGCCCAGCGCGCGAGCCAGGGTGCTGCGCCAGTCGCCCAGCCGGGCCTCGCTCTCGGTGAGCATCTGCCGCACCAGGCCCCGAAAGGCCTGGATCAGCGCGCTGAAGGGAACGCTGCGCGCCACCTGGTCGAACTTGCCGGAAACGAAGTAGGCCTGCTGGCGGACGATGGGCCTGTAGAGCTCGTGGATGAGCGCGGTCTTGCCGATGCCTGGATAGCCTGAAACAAGCAGCATCGATGGCGCTCCGGCGCCGGCGTTGCGTGTGCGCTCGAAGGCGGCCCGCAGCACGTCGACCTCCCGCTCGCGGCCGTAGAGCCGGGGCAGGATCGACAAGCGCGCGCGGATGTCGCGCCGGCCCAGCGGAAACGCGTCGATGTGCCGGTGCGCGGCCCATTCGCGCCGGCAGGTGGCGAGATCGTCGACAAGTCCGGCGGCGCTCTGGTAGCGCTCCTCGGGCGTTTTGGCCAGGAGCCTCATCACGATCTGCGACACCGGCAGTGGCAGGCCGGCGTCGATGTCGATCGGGGCGACCGGCGTGCGCGCGATGTGCGCGTGGATCAGCTCGAGCGCATCCCCGGAGCGGAACGGTGGCGCGCCGGTGAGGAGCTCGTAGAGAACGACGCCCAATGCGTACAAGTCACTGCGATGGTCCGGCACGCGCTCCATGCGGCCGGTCTGTTCGGGCGAGGCGTAGACCAGGTGCGCGGCAGACATCGAGCCCGTCGACGGCGCAGCGCGCAGCGACATGCCACCGCTCACGTCGCCGAAGTCGACCAGCCAGGCGCGCCCGGTGGCGGCGTCGCACCGCACCGCGTCGGGGCGCACGCCGTTGTGGACCATGCCATCGCGATGCAACTCCGCCAGCTTCGACGCGAGCTCGATGCCGAACGCCAGCACCAGGGGCAAGGGCATGCGGCCCGCCGCCGCCGGCGCGGACAGTGGCTCGCCGCCGGCCGCGGGCAGGTCGAAGGATTCGACGTCGGGGGTCATAGCCTCCTCTCCAGATTGACTGCATGCAGGCCGCACTTTGCGCCCGTTTCGCGGTCGATGGCAATGCGTGATCAAAGCGTGAAGATTCGTTGACCGGGCCGTGAAACGCGGGGACCAAAGTGGATTCCGGAGCGCCGCTGGGCGATCCGTCCCACCTCAACCCCACTTTCAGGAGTTTCACGCCATGCACAATGCCAATCCCCAACGCCGCTCGATCCGGCGCCATGCGGCGGCCGCCGCGCTCATCGCCGGCGCCTTCGCCGCGCTCGCACCGGCCGTCCATGCGGGCGAATGCCCCGCCGACAAGGTCGTGGCCGACGGCCAGGGCCAGAAGCCGGGCCCCACCATGCCGAAGGACGTGACCGACGTCGTGCGCTACAGCACCGATCTGTCCAAGGAGCCGCTGGCACTGCAGGGGCGCCTGTTCCGCTTGCGCCAGCTCGAGATGAAGCCCGGCGGCATCGTGCCTTGGCACAGCCACAACGAACGTCCCGCCATGATCTACATCGTCTCGGGCGAGGTGGTCGAGTACGCGAGCAGCTGCGCGGTGCCCATCACGCACAAGGCGGGCGACGTGGCGCCGGAGAAGAACGGCACCTCGCACTGGTGGAAGAACACGGGCAGCAAGCCCGCCGTCCTGATTTCGGTCGACCTGTTCCCCACCGAAATGAAGATGGACCCGCACGAGATGTGACATGAGGAGCACACATGTTTATTCGCGTTTCCAAACTCCTGTCGGCTGCCTGCCTGGGCCTTGCGCTGGTTGCGACGCAGTCGCCGGCGCAAAGTGGGGCGCCGGGTGCCGACGGCCTGATAAAGGTCAGGAGCGCCTACTCGGTGGAAGAGACGGTCGAGCGCATCAAGAAGGACATCGCCGACAAGGGCATCGTGTTCTTCATGGCGGTCGACCAGTCGAAGCTCGCGGCCGACGCCGGCATCCGCGTGCGGCCCTCTACGCTGCTGGTGTTCGGCAATCCGCCGTTGGGCGTGCAGTTTCTCACCTCGAATCCGTTCTCGGGACTGGACTGGCCGGTGCGCCTGCTGGTCCTGCAGGACGAGACGGGTGCCGTCTGGGCGGCCTACACCGACTTCGCCTGGATCGCGCGCCGGCACGGCATTGCCGACCGGCAGCAGCAGTTCGCGACGGCCTCGGGCGTGGTGGCGTCGATCACCTCGACCGTGCGCGCGGACTAGGACGGCACGCAACGACTCAGGAAAGGGGCAGCCCCATGAGCACGCACTATGACGCGCTGATCATCGGCAGCGGCCAGGCGGGGCCCTTTCTTGCGGCCCGCCTGGTAGCCGCCGGCATGCAGGTCGCATTGGTCGAGCGCGAGCACCTCGGCGGTACCTGCGTCAACGACGGCTGCATGCCGACCAAGACGCTGGTCGCCAGCGCGCGCGTCGCCCACCTGGCGCGCCGCGCGAGCGACTATGGCGTGACCCTGGGCGGCGCGGTCAGCGTCGACATGAAGGCGGTGAAGGCGCGTATGGACGCGGTCGTCGACGACGCGATCAAGGGCCTCACGCAGTGGCTGGGCGGCATGCAGGGCCTGCGTGTGCTGCGCGGCCATGCGCGCTTCGTTGCGCCGCATGCGGTGGAGGTCAGCGGCGAGACGCTGGAAGCGCCGAAGATTTTCATCAACGTCGGCGGCCGGCCGGTGCTGCCTGACTGGCCGGGAGTCGATCAAGTGCCCGTCCTGACCAACACCTCGATGATGGCGCTCGACGAGCTGCCGGGCCACCTGGTCGTGGTCGGCGGCAGCTACATCGGACTCGAATTCGCCCAGGTCTATCGCCGCTTCGGCGCGCAGGTGACGGTGCTCGAATATGCCGATCGCCTCATCGCGCGCGAGGATGCGGAGGTCTCGCAGGAGGTACGGGCGATCCTCGAGCGCGAAGGGGTGCGCTTCGTGCTCGGCGTGCGCGACGCGCGCGTGTCGAAAGGGGCTGATGGCAAGGACGTTCGCATCGCATTGAATGCCGGTGGCATGGCGCACAAGATCCAGGGCAGCCACCTGCTGGCCGCGGTCGGGCGCCGGCCGAACAGCGACGGGCTCGATCTGGGCCGCGCCGGCATCGCTACTGATGCGCGCGGCTTCATCACCGTCGACGACCAGCTGCGAACCAACGTCCCCGGCGTGTGGGCGCTGGGTGACGTCAACGGGCAAGGCGCCTTCACCCACACCTCGTACAACGACCACGAGATCGTCGCGGCCAACCTGCTCGACGGCGAGGAACGCCGCATCAGCAAGCGCATCCCGGCCTACGCGCTCTTCACTGATCCGCCGCTCGGCCGTATCGGCATGACAGAGGCGCAGGTGCGTGCGTCGGGCCGCCCAGCTCTGGTCGGGGTGATGCCGATGAGCCGTGTGGGCCGCGCCAAAGAGCGCGGCGAGACGCAGGGCTTCATGAAGGTGCTGGTCGATGCGCAGACCGAGCGCATCCTCGGCGCCGCCTTGCTGTGCATCGAGGGCGACGAGATCGTGCACTCCCTGCTGGACGTGATGGCGGCCGATGCGCCCTATCACGTCATCCGGCGCTGCGTGCACATCCATCCGACAGTTAGCGAGCTGATTCCCACGCTGCTAGGCAACTTGGCACCACTGGCCGGCGCGCACTAAAAGGTCAAGCGGCTTGTGGAAGTGGTGCCCAGAGGTTGGAAATCCCGTTCCAACTAAACGGGGGTGACTCGGGTAGTCCTTTCCATGATCCTGAATGACGACGTCACAGTTCATGAGTTGGCGTTGTTTGCAGATGGGTTCGTGGTTCGCGCTTGGGTGGACATTGGCACGAGCTGCTGACCGAGTTCGCGGGCGAGTCGGCGCGCAGGGATCGCTGTTTGGTCTGGAGAACCTTGGCTTCATATTGCTGCAGGCCTTGTTCGACGTAGTGCATGCCCTTGACCATGACGCGCCAGAACAGAGCGGCGAGCTTGCGTGCCAGCGCGATGTTCGCGACCAAGCCGCCGCGACGTGCGGCCATGCGCCTGTAGAAGCCACCCAAGGCAATGTCCTTGCTGCGCGCCAGGCTTCGTGCGATCACGCAGAAGATCCTGCCGGCACGGTTGCGGCTTCGCTTGGCGCCATCGACAGGACGGTGCTGCCCGGGCTAGAGGCGATGTACAGCAACATCAGTTGCGGCCGCGACGCTGATGCCCATACACTGGCTCGCCAACCGATTGCGCCGCCTCGCCACTTGAGAGAGGACTGCCTCCACGGCGCAGCAAGCGAACCTGATCACGACGCGAGGACAAGCCCATGCCCAAGTTCCTGTTCCGATGGCTCGCGATTGCCCTTGTTGCCGGCGCGGCGCACGCGCAGGTTCCGCCCTATCCACCCGGCTTCAAGACGCAGGAACTCGCCGTAAACGGCACCAAGCTGCACGTCCGCGTGGGCGGCAAGGGGCCGGCGGTCACGCTGATTCACGGGTACGGCGAGACCGGCGACATGTGGGCTCCGATGGCCGCCGATTTGATGAAGGACCACACAGTCGTCGTACCAGACCTGCGCGGAATGGGCCTCTCGGCGCATCCTGCCGGAGGCTTCGACAAGAAGAACCAGGGTGTCGACATCGCGCAGGTGCTTGACGCGCTCAAGATCGACAAGACCGATCTCGTCACCCACGACATCGGCAACATGGTCGGCTATGCCTTCGCTGCGCAGTACCGCGATCGGGTCGGGCGATTCGTACTGATCGATGCGCCAGTCCCCGGTATCGGCCCCTGGGAAGAGATCTTGAAGAACCCATTGCTGTGGCACTTCCGCTTCGGCGGCCCGGACATGGAGCGCCTCGTCGCAGGCCGCGAGCGGATCTATCTGGACCGGTTCTGGAACGAGTTCTCCGCCGACCCGAAGAAGTTCGATGAAGCCTCGCGCCGCCACTACGCGAAGCTCTATGCACGGCCCGGTGCCATGCGCTCGGGCTTCGCGCAGTTTGCTGCCTTCGATCAGGACGCAATCGACAACAAGGCGTTCCTGGCTAAGGGCAAGCTCACCGTTCCGGTGTTGGCCCTGGGCGGCGAGAAGTCGTTCGGACTGACCATGGCAGCTGTCATGCGCGCGGGTGCAGACAAAGTGACCGAGGGCATCGTGCCCGCATCGGGCCACTGGATCATGGAAGAGAATCCGGAGGCAACCGTCAAGCTGGTGCGGGAGTTTCTGAACGGCGTGAACTGAGTCGACGCTCGTCCATCACGGTTTCTGCTCGAGCGGTTGGCTGGGCGAAAAAATGCCTGCCGGGCTGCGGGCCCCGATCAATGCAGCCTCGGCCCTAAACGGCTGTTCGTCTCCGCTCGGGGGCGGGTTGATGTGCTCCGTCTACGACGCCACGACGCAGCTCCCCACTGCTCTTCCCGCCGCCCTCCTTCCATGCCCGGAAGCCTGTCGACAGTGCTTCCAGCCTCGAGTGCCTGTTTGGGGATCTATTGACGCTGTTTGGGGATTTAATGCCTTGTTTGGGAATGTAATTACCTAGAACAAATCGGCGTGTTCCGGGCCAATAAATCCACAAAAAGCGATCCAGGCGGTTCGGGCCACACCAGGCCTCCTTGAGCCTAGGCAGGCGATGCAAATTCCCAAACGACGCCCCGCCCGCGCAGGATCAGGGGCGAGCAGGAGCTAATTAATGCTCGAACGGGGAGCGTCCAGTTGCCGATCGCGTCCCGCATCGATCCAGCCCTGTAGCCCCGTCGGTTGGAGGCCATCCACGTCAGTGGATTCCGGCTGCCCGCCGGGAGTCGCACTGACCAGCTTAGGGCAGTAGTACCAAGGACCCCTCATGCGGACGACCTTGAGCGCCCGCTTTGTAGAAAGCTGTACAGCCGCCGTGGCCCCAAGCGGTCTATCGAGGGCTCACGAAGGAGTTCAGCCGACGCCGAAGGCGGGGTCGACTCGTTTTGGGTGCACAGAGTGACGGTGCGCAGCGCCAACATCGGCGCGGGTGTGGGTCCGTAAGTCCTTGATTTGGCTGCGATTGCTGTTCACTTTCGTCAGGCGTATCGTGCGTCCCCCACCGATGGAGGCGCGCGATGCAAGGCTGGCAGACAACATTCCTGGGCATGCGCGAGTTGCCGCACGATCTCAGCGCCTTCGAGTTGCAGGCGTTCTTCACCTTCAGCCGCGCCGAGCATGAGCTGATCCAGACACGGCGAGGCGACTCGCTCACTCGCTCAAGCTGGGCTTGGCGCTGCATATCGGATTCCTGCGCATGAGTGGCCGCCTGCTGGACGCAGTGCGGGTCGTGCCACCGGCACTGTGGCGGCACCTGGGCAACGAACTGGGCATCGACGGCCCGGAGATCGCTTCGCTGCGCCCCATGTATGGCCGTGGCCGCACCCTTTTCGACCACCAGCAGGTACCTGCGAAGCTCTCGGATTCCGGTGGATGACCGAGCCAAGCGCGTGGACGAGATGGAGGCGGTGGCCGACGTGTTGAGCCTGCTGGCCAACCGGCTTGGGCGCATTGCCAATGGTGTCGGCAGCCCATTTCCAGGGGACCGGTGGGCTTCGGCCCTCCTTGCGTTGCGCGATGCGGTCGTGTGAGGCTTTGGCCGCCGCGCGGCTCGCGGGCGAGCGTGGCTCGAAGAACAGGATCACCTCGTCGTCAAAGCTGTTCTCGGGGATCACGGCGGTGTCGTAGAACAACTGCTCGGCCACCTTGACGAGGGTGCCGGGCGGCGAGGTGCCCAGCAGCACGCAATGGCTCAGGCGGTCGCTGTACAGGGCCAGCACCACTTGCGCCGCGAGGCCGCCGAGGGACCATCCGCAGATCGCCACGCCTTCGAGGTCCAGCGCCTCGATGAGGTCGCGCGCATCCTTGGCCAAGGCCACGGGGCTGTAGTCGCGCTCGCCCGTCGAGAGGCCAAGGCCGCTGTAGTCGAACGTAATGACGCGGAAGCCCTGCGCAGCCAGCGCATCGAGAAACGCCGGGTCCCACACATCCATGTTGCCGCGGAAGCGCGTGCAAAGGACGATGGGTTTCCCCTTGCCGATCGAGCGGTAGGCCAGGCGGCGGCCTTCGACCTCAACGAACTGGTCGGACGGCAGTGGTCATGGTGTGCTCCCGGAAGTGGACAGCATCGCCACCAGTTCACTCGTAGTGACGATCGCGTGGGCGTAGGTGGGTCCGTTGATCTCGTGCGCGACCTTCATCGCCTCCGTCGTGAAGGCGGCGGTGGCGTCGCGCACCAGCGTGACGTGGTAGCCCAGTTCGACGGCGAACTTGCCCGTGGTCTCCAGGCAGGTGTTGGCCAGCATGCCGATGAGCACGACCCGGCGCACGCCGTGCTGGCGCAACTGGATGTCGAGGTCGGTGTTGGCAAAGCCGCTGGAGCCGCGGTGCTCCTTGATCATCACGTCCTCGGGGCGGGGCTGGAAGTCCGGATGCCATTCCGCGCCCCAGGTGCCTTCGGCAAAGAGCTGGATGCGATGGCCGCCGAGCTGGTAGGGTGTGGGGTGCGCCCAGAGGCTGAAGTCCGATGGCTTGGCCCGGTTGTGCGGCACGTAGAACACCGTGATGCCGGCCGCGCGGCAGGCGGCCACGGCCTCGCGCATATGGGCGATGGTGCCGACCTCATCCATCACCGCCTTGGCGCGGCTTTGCAGCTTGCCGTTCTCGCCGAGGAAGTCGTTGTAGGGGTCGACCAGCAACAAGCCGGTCTCGCCGGCGACGATGGTGGGTACGCTCATTGGTGGCTCCTTCTGGCATTCCAGACTGGATGGCCCGCGCGAAGCCGCCGGACCTGCAGTACGCAGCCGATGACCAGCAGCAAGAAGCATACGCCCACCGCCTTCTGCAGGGCCGGGTCTTCCGGGCTGCTGAAGAGCGGCGCGCCGGTGGGCAGGCGCGTGAAGGTCTCGGTGAGGCCCGGGATCATATGGAAGAACAGCGTGGTCGAGTAGGCCAGGGTCTCGACGTAGCGCGACGCCCGACCGAAGACCTGCGTGCGACCGGCCACCGCGGCGATGGCGAGCACGATCAGCGTGATGATGCCGAGCGCGTGCGGCGCGCCAAAGCCGCCGTGCTGGAAGATGCCGAAGCCGGTGAGGCAGGTGAGTACGGTGGCCCAGATGTAGGTCTGGCCGAGCGCTGCACTTGGAGGAATCTCGCGATAGCGGAAGAGCGCTATGACGCCGGCCGCAAGCGCGACCAGGCTGATGGCGGTGTGGACGGTGCCGAGTGGTGTCAAACCGAACATGGAGTGCTCCTTTGCGGTGAACGAGAACCCGCGAACAGCAGTTGCTTCAAACTGGAGGGTCGTGACGAACTTCCGGTCTTGGCCGTTACCGGCTGTGGCGGCATTCTGCCCTGCCCGCCTCAGATCGGAGGCACCGTGGCCCCTGCCAGGCAATTGCGGAACGTCTCTGAACTGTATCGGCCAGGCTCGCCCATGCGAAGGGAGAGTGACAATAACAGGCACCGCCGCCGCCGGCCGGGGCCTCCGCCTCTCCGATCCGAACGATCCGCCCACTGGATAGACAGAACCGCCTCGTCCGACAACAGTGGCACAGTCGGGGGGCAAACGAGACGAGGAGACCATGAAAACTGCCGTGTTCACTTGCTGCGCGTTGCTCGCTTGCTCGGCTATTGCTGCGACGCCGGAGCAACTTCAGGCTGCCAAAACGCTGTGCCAGCACCACGACGATCCGTCGATTGTGGAAGTTGCCTCACAGCTTGATGAGGCTGACAAGGTGCTGCCCAACATCCCGCCGGAAGAAGAGCGCTACCTAAAGGCCGAGCGCGCCGCCGCGGCTCGCCTCATGTCGGAGAAGGACACCCGTCCACGCGCCGTTCAGATGCGCAGCGCGTTACGGGCGCGACCCCTGTATGCGGTGTACGAGCTGCGCATGGACCTCAAGAAGGCCCAAACTGCGATCAACGCCATCCTTGCGCCAGATCGGTGGGAGGACTATCCCCAGAATGCCGAGGCTGAGAAGCTCTCGCGTGCGGTCGCCTCGCTGCCGGAACTGGCGATCTACGCGCGCGAGGTTGTGGTGTTCGAGCACAACAAGCAACGTGTCTTTGTCGACGAGGATCGGCTTGCAGGCCTGAGCATTGACGCCTATGTCATGCAAGTCGATCTAGCCGGCTACATCAGATGCAAGCTCGCCAAAGCCATGATCCAGCGGTAGCAACTGGAACTGCCTGCCCGAGGTTGGCACCCCGAGCCTGGCATTGAACTAGAAACAGGGCCCCCACCCCGCCGTTCCCTCGCCCGCGCGTTCATGGAGACACACCAAAGCAGCAGCGCCCGGGTTCGATTTCGGAGGTCATGACGTCAACCCCCGCTCATGGGGCCGCGCTCGCCCCTGCGATAGGACGTAGGCAGCGTTGTTTGTCATGCATGAAACTCCAGATAAGCAAGCGCCTTGGCGAGGAACTCGGCGTCTTCAACGGCGCCGAGCGCAGTATTGCAGCGGTGACAGAGGAGGTCGCGCACCTTTCCCGTCTGGTGGTTGTGATCTACGACCAGTGCGGCCAGTTGGCCGTAGAGCACCCTGCTCTCGGGCTGTCGGCAGATGGCGCAGACACCGCCCTGTCGGGCCAGCATGGCATCGAAATCCTCCACCGTGATGCCGTACATCCTTACCAGCTTCTTGCGCCTGTAGTGGAGTGGGTCCTTCGCGAGGTTGGCGGCGACCTGCTTGTTGCGATTGGCTTGCCGCAATCGATCGCGGACACGACGGCACTCCTTGCAGAAGCCGTCTCTGCCGCCGCCGGGCCGACCTCTGGAGGCATAGAACTCGACTACGGGCTTCACCTGACAGCAGTCGGCGCACTTCTTGACAATGTGCGGGTATCCCATCGCGCTTCAGCAACCCCAGATCTTTGGCGCCGCATGCTTTTGGCAGCCGGGCCAATGACAGGTGTGTGCCATCAGAAGTTCGCCCCACGTGCCTGCACCGCGCTCAGGAGGTTCCAGCCCGTGGCCTTCAAGAACGACTCGTAGTCCATCGGAGCCTCGATTCGCGCGTCGGCCGTGTTCGGCAGGATGTACGCCCACGAGCGGCCCGAGGCCTCGTCATAGACCAGCTTGAACATTGCCGAAGGCACCCACACCCGGTTCGCGCCGATCGTGCGGCGAGCTCCGTTGAACATCGGTCCCGAGAAGACATAGACGGCGCCCTGCGCGCGGCGCGCGAACTTCCGCACGTCCTTCTCCACCTTCGACCAGATCTTCCGATTGTTGTTTGGGTCCTGGGGGATCATGTTCGACAAGGCGAACGACTGCGCCATGGACTGCCGATCCGGTTGATCGCCCGCTGGCGCCATGTGCCCCCGGTCTAGGCCGGAGCCCACGTAGTCGGACAGCTCGGCCCGAGCGCCGGCGGGAAGCCGCGGATCAGGAAAGAACTGCTCGGTGCGCTGTTCGTCCTTTGCGTCATCGATCTGTGAGCGGCTCAGCCGTTCGACGACAACCAGCGGCGTCTTGCTGAGGCCGGAATACAGCACGGCGAAATGGGTCGAGCAGAGGGCGACCGGCCTCCACTCCGCATTGACCGAGGCGACATTCAGCGGGACCTGCCGCGGGAAGAGGCTGGCGCACGAACTAAAGTTGCGGCCGCCGGGCAGCGCAACCGGGGCGGCTGCGTTGTCGGTGAACGCGCTTTTGGCGTGCTTTGCGACAGCGCCGGTGACGGCATGCTCGGCCACGGCGCCGAGGTTCCAGGCGCAGGCCGCGTGAGACGCCAAGGCCACGAGCACAGCGCCCGCAAGCCTTGCTGCGAAACCGAAAGAATTACGTTTGTTGAGATAGGTCATCGCGGAGATCCAGTTCGCACAACGATACAGGGGCGAACGCGACCTCCGCTAGGTTGTTGGGGCTTGGGGCACGAACTTCAACTCCTTTCGGCCGCACGCGGACGTATCAGGTGCCGCATCCCTAGAGAGAGGGATGACTGAGTTCACCGATTGAAGGAAATTCGACAACGGGAGCACAGATGCACGGCTTGCCGCCGCGCACACTCGCCAATCGTCCGACTGGATTCGACGTGCAGCCCCAGCCGAACTTTCGAAGATGCACGGGCACAGAAGGAGAACTACGATGTGTGACGGGCTGAAGTTCACGTACCCCGACGGGAAGAAGACCATTTGCATTCCGATCTACGTGGAGATCCTCAAATGGCCTCCTCCAGATCCCGATCCGGATCCCTGGCGCCGTGCGATCGAGGACATTAGGACGCTGGTGGTGGTCAACCAGGCGATCAACAATGTTCGCGATCAAGGCGCTCGCAAACAGCTTGGAGGCGCCTTGAACGAGGCTGTCAGGGCTGTCTCAAAGGACCTGCCAGCCGGCTTCTCGGTCGGCGATGGCCTGATGAAGATCGGCGTAGGTCACTGAGCACGCAATGCGGCGGCCGACGGGTCTTCAATCGTTGGCTTCCGCCTTGCTGTTCACCAACGCTCCAACCTGCGCGCCGAACCTATCCAGCACTTTGGCCCGGCTCGCGACGCGGGGCGGCTGCTGCTCGAATAGGTAGTAGCGCACGGCTTCCTCGACCACGGCCTTCGTCGACGTGCCTGGCTCGAACACAGTGCCGTGCACCTGGGCCTTTTCCGTGAGCGCTGGCCAGGCCTCGTCTGGGATCTCCCCCGGCGCGGCCAGGGCGCCCGCCAACGAGCGCAACGCGGAGGCCACGTTCGCCGGCACGCCTTTGTCCTGCAGAAAGGCGATGGCCGCCTGGGCAGCCGCGCGCCAGTCGCCACCGCCGGCTGTTGGATCGTTCGAAGGCTGCTGTTCCATCACCGGGATTGTCGGGTGTTTCGGTTGGTGCCGCGAGGGGGCGAAGGAACCCGCGAACAGCCTCATTGAGCCGCCCCATTAGCGGCTTCGCCAACGACCGGGAGGCAATGACTCACGCAGACGCAACCCGCCTTGCCCTCAAGCCAGACCACAGCCGTATGGCCGCTCAGGATCTGCGCTTCGGTGCGGGTCTTGAATCGCTCGAGCGGCGCACCCTCGTAGCTGAAGTAGTCGACGGCTCCGCCGAGGGGCACCTTGGCGTTGAACGAGTCGACCTCGATCTGAAGCTTCTTCTGAGATGGTTGTTTTCTGCTCATGGTGTTCGTTCCGTCGCGGCTCAGGCGGCGACAGCTTCCCGAAGTTGATACTGCCCTGGAGCGGTGCGCTCGAACGCGCCTGCGTGACGCTGGAGCACCTGGCGCACTTTGGCGCGCCAGTGAGGATTCGAGGTCGGCCGCATCGACTGGATCGAATCGTAGATCTGGTCGAGCTCCGCCGATCCGCCGAGCGCGCGAAGAATCTCGCGCACCACAGGGAACCAGACGCCCCGGCTGTCGCGACCCGTGGCCACCGCCTGCTTCCAGCGCTTGTCGATCGCGGCGATTTCCTGCGCCTCGCGGTACAGCATGAAGCCAAACAGCCGGCGCTCGCGCTCCTTGGTGAAGGTAGCGAAGCACAACGGCAAGGACAGGCCCGGGAACAAGTTGCGCGGAATCAAGGACTGCTTGATGCTGAACAACGTGTGGAGATGCTCCACGCGCCTGCTCGTTTGCATGATGTAGGCGGGCAGGATAAAGCCGGCCTGGCCGCCGTCCTCGAGGATCTCGTGCGATTTGCGCAGGAACGCGGCGACCGTATCGGATTGGAAAGGCGGGTTGCCGATGATCGCCTGCACACGGCCAAGGTCCTGGGCGGGCACCTCAAGGAAGTCACCAATGATCACCTGGCGCCCGGACGCGCGGCGCGCGCGCTCGGCCTGGATGGGATCGATCTCGATACCGACGACATCCAGCGAGCCCGGCAGTGCACAGAGGAACGCACCGTCGCCGCAGGAAGGCTCGACAACGCGGTGGCCGGGCTGGAGCCACCCGAAGGCTTCCTCGACGATGCCTTCCGCTGCCCAAGCTGGCGTGAACCATTGGTGCAGACGCTGCTGCGTAGATTGCTCTGCCATCGCCGCGCTCACATCGAAAGCGGGTAGCGATTGGCTAGGTAGGAGGCTTGCTCGCGGGTGAGCTTGATGACGATGGGATCGATCGTTACGGTGAGACCAGCCTCACGCAAACGGCGGGCCACGCGAGCCGCGGGAGTCCGAGGCAGCAGGCGGCACTTGTGGCCGACTTGCACGCCAAAGGTGTGGTCGGGGCGGTGTATGCGGACCTGGAAGAGTTTGCGCGTTCTGTACTTGGTGGCAGCGGTCATTTCAGCTTGGTCTGATTCGTCTTCTCCGAGCAAGGTACAGCATCGACGCTCAGTTCGTAAGGTCGATACCATGAAAAATGCACAGGATGGCAGTCCGTAGGCGCGCGACGGCTCCCCTCAAGGAGGTATCTCACGACTTGCAATGAGCCAGAAAATGCCCAAACTATCCCGATGAAGCAGTTTCTGGCTCCGCTCGCGAGACTCCTGCGACGCCCGAAAGACGCGGCGACCCCAACCAGTGCCACCACGAGCCCGGACCTGCGTCGCGAAGCACTACTCAAGGAATATGGAGAGGCCTCCGCAAACTTTCGCGCATTGACTGACATTCGCTTCAGGCTTCTGATGCTATTGCCGCTTTCTGCGGGTGCTACAGCAGCTTTCGGAAGCTCTCAATCAGGGCCGGTCAACATCGTGCTTGCGTCTTTCGGACTGCTCGCGACGGTTGGCTTGGCTACCTACAACAGCCGAAACGATCAGCTCTACGACGAGCTCGTCGGGCGAGCGGCCGCTATCGAGCGGATCATTGGCCTTCCAGATGGCGCCTTCGCTCACCGCCCGCGTGCGTGGCTCACCCTTCGCGCCTTCGGCGTGCGATGGAAGGTCGACCACAGAAAAGCTGTCGCCTTGATCTACTCCACGACCATCGGCGTTTGGCTCACCCTCCTCCTGGTCTCCGTGATCGAGATGTGCCGCAAGCTCTACATGAGCCGCGTGCCACCGAAATCAGATTGGTACCTCGAAGTACCTGATCCATTGGCGCTGGTACAGCTTGTGTCCGTTGTGGTCGCCGCAGTCGTAACTTACTCGGTCACGATCCGAATCCAGAAGCAAGTTGAAAAGCGTCGACAGCTATTGCGAGTACTCGCCAGACGAGCAGTGAAGAGCATGCAGGCGATTGCGACCGATTTTCCCGCGACGCTGGTTGACGCTCGGACGATCACCCACTGCGCGTCTTTATCCGAAGGGGGGCGAGCCACGCTTCGAGCAGAAAGGAAGATCCGGCTACGAGTGCGCTTCTATGCGAGTCTGAGCCCTGCTGATCTCCAGCGCTACATGCCGTCTAGCCCGGCGGCAGATCGCGGCGCGCATCTGGTCGCACTGCTTACCGACTACCCACCACGTTGGCTGCTCGATTGCTTCACAGGTCGCAGGTTCTGACCTGTTGCCCCAGGTACGGCAGATCGCCCAGCGCGGCCCTCAGCCCATCGGCGCAGGCGCGCGATCCCCCTCATCCTCTTCCTCGTAGGCGTATTCCGTCCCGTCGTCCAGCTGCACCAGCTCACCCTCGTCGAAGAGTGCAACCTGAGCCGATGCGGGAACAGATTGCCCCATTCCATGGCTCCGCTGATCCTCGAGGATCTCCAGCAGCCGCTCGCGCTGCACCTCGCCGACCAGGCCCTGGCGCTGCATCCACTGCGTACGTTGGGCGATCGCGTGCCAGCGACCAATGCTAGCGTGCGCCGGCGCCACGATGCCCATGCTCAGATAGGTGCTCATGGCCTGCGTGCGATCCGTCTCGTCGTTGTGGTACCGATCGATGTACTCTTCGCCCATCAGCACGACAAAGTCGGCAGCGCCCTCCTCGTCGACGTCGAACGAATCCTCGGTGTCCCAGGCAGTCGTGAACTCGCCGCTGGAAAGCTGCTTCGTCTCGAAACCGCAGGACTCGTGGAACATCTCATGCGCGTGCGAGCGAATGCCGCCGGACAGCATGCGATCGCGCTTAGGATCGCCCGTGCGCCGGTCGTCCTCCCAGGCGCGGCCCACATGGACCTTTCCATACTTGGGGACCGGGGTGCGCGGCATCGGGCCAGTGATCGGCGGATCGCTGAGCTTGCCGTCCATGACCTCGAAGAAGATCTTGAGCGCGTGGAACGGCTTGTGAATGCCGTACATGCTCCACTGGGCATCGATAGCGACGAGCTCGCGAAACCCCATGATCGTGAAGCGCGGCGGAATCCCGAGCTGGCGCGCGGCTGCCTGTTCCCTTACCTGCGCGGTGAGCGTATAACGTAGCAGGCGGTCGAGCATCGTCGGGCTGTAAACGTCGGCGCCGACCGCCACGTTGCCATCTGCGTCAATGGTCCTGCCGAGGTAGTTCCGGGAATCCCAGTCGTACTGCGTGTTCGAAATGAAGTTCCTGAGAAGGTTGAGGGGTCGCATAAAGCCGTAACGATCGGGGTCGGCTTCGATCATCGCTTCCGCGCTCTGGTCCTTTCCGACTCTTACGCACGTCCAGCAGCCCGACCGGGCACCGCATCCACTTTTCTGCTTTGCGGCCGCCTCCGTCATGCGCATGTCGCCCACGACCGCGCAGCTCGAGCCGCCGGCGTCCCGATAGAACTGCAGCGTCTCCGAGAAATCCGAGTACGTTTCGATCATGCCGGCGGACGCGTAGCCAAGGTACTCGAACACATCGTCGGCAGACCAGTGAATGATCGGGCTCAGGCCGAGGCGTCCCTTCGCGTTCGTCCAGATCTCGGAAGCGCTCTCGCCGCGCGCGCGGATATTCGCTTCGCGGGTCGCAGATTCGTCCAGGCGCACGCCGGTCATCACCACTGGTTGGGCGGCCGTTCGATCCTTGCGTAGGTCCGCAAACACCTCGTCCATCAGCCGATTGCCAGTGTCGACCTTCCAATCCTTCGAGCAGTCTGCCGCTCCGGTCGGGAAGGAAGGCAGCGCGCGCCCGCCGATCACTCGAACAGGCCACGACGTGTAGAGGCTCGGCTTGCCGACGCGGATCTGCAGCGGCAAGTCGTTGGCGCGTGCAAAGTCAGCCATCTTCGCGAGCTCACCGTCGGCCAGCAGCCTCACGGCCGGAGATTCGACACCGGTGTCGGTGTGAACGACCAGCATGGGCGGGACTGGCAGGCCAGCTTTCCTTCGCGCGACTGCGACGGTCAGCACCAGGCTCACCAGCACGGAGGAGTCCTTTCCTGAGCTCCACCCCATCACCGCAGGTGACCCCGAATCCATCAGGCCGTCAATCACTCGCATGGCCTCGGCGGCCAGCGGATGAAACTCCCCGATCGCGGCGAAGCGTTCCTCAATCGGCGAAGTGGTCGGCGCTGGCTGCTTGGCTGTTTCGTTCATCTCGAATCGGTCGTTGTGCCGATTCAAGATATCCAGCGGGGCTCAGATCGCGCCGGATGAATTAAGTGTCGCGATCCTGCGCTTTTGTGGTTGCGCGCGAGAGATCGGCAGTCCTTGCGCAATCAGACCGTCACCTCGAGCACCGCAGAGTCTTGGGCCGCCTGCGTTGCGGGCCACCGTGCTTTGAACGCTGCGAGCCGGGCGGCGTTTTTTTCCTGCGAGAGTTTGCTCGACCAGACCACCTCCTCGCCGAGCTCGACGCGCGCGAGCCGCGGGAACAGCGTTTCGCCGTCTACCTTCTCCTCTCGGCGCCACTCATCAGGAACGTCCGCCCATTGGCACTTGTGGCTCTGGGGCTTCGTGAGGTTGTGCTTCCGGGCCTCCTCGGTCTCGACCACGGGACGCTGGTACACGCGGGAAAGGATCTCGATCTCGAGCGAGCTCTCTGCGGTCACGCTGTACGCCGCGGCTGCGTGCCGGGCATCGTCGTCGAGTCCCTCGGCCGCGGTGAGGTAGCCGTAGTAGTCGTTGTGGGTCGACTCATGCATCAACTCTTCGCCGCCATGAACGAATCGAAGGACGGCTTCCGACTCCTGCAGCCAAAGGATCTCGCGTTCGAACTCGAAGCGACGGCGCTCGCCGCCGATGGTGGACCACTCCACGAAGGTCTCACTGGAGCGGCGCACCATGGGGCAGGAGCTGTAGAAGAGGTTGTGCATGAAAGGCAGTGTTGGATTGAACCCGCCTCAGCGGGCCGGGGTGTTCTATCCGCGTGGTGGGAACGATCTTCGAGGAGGGAAGCCCGGCACAGCCGCAGGATCGAGCTTGGCTGCAGGCGCTGGCCGAGGCTCAGCCGAGGAAAAGTCAAAGCCTGCCTGCATGCGCTCGATCGCACCGGGCGGAAGCGGTGGCGGGGTGGCTGGTGTGCGAGCCACCGCCGCAGGGAACCGAGCGACAACTGGCGGCACGTTGGCCGGCGGACGGACAACAGGCCGTGCCGGCAACACGCGGAAGCCCAACTGCTGGCTCGGTGCCCCAGCTTGTGGATGGCGAGCAGGACCTGCCACAGGTGCTGACGCTGGTGCCGCGGCCGGCGATCGCGGCTTGAACGATCCGGGAGGCGCGGGCAGTTTGGAAGGTGCCAATGGAGTGGCCGCCGTGACCGTGCGCTCGCCGGCCGCCACGGCCTGGCGCAGCTTCTCAACTTCCTTGCGCACGCGTCGCATCAACACGTCTGCCTCGTTGGCATCCTCCACGTCGGCGGCCCCTGGCTCGACGGCGGCAGCCGTCGCGGTCGCGATGCCAAGGAAGTCCACTGGCGCAATCTTGGTGAGCCGGAACACGCCTTGTGAGGAGCCGGTCTGGCTGTCATCCACGTACGAACCGAAGCCCCGCTGCTTCATGTCGATCTCGGCCAGGCGGAAACCATTCGTGGTGAGCTTGCAGGCCATCAGCCGCTCGAGGGCCGGGTCTTCCAGCGCCTCGATCGACTCGACCATCATGAAGAAGTCGGCAGCGCCGCCGTTGCGCACCAGGCGCCCACGCAGCTGATGAAGCTGCGACAGACCCAGCCGATCGGCATCCCGGATGACGACCAGGCCGATGTCCGGAATGTCGATGCCGGTCTCCACCACCACGGATGCCACCGCGAGTGGCTTCTCGAGGCTGTGGATCTGCTGGATCGCGCTCTCCTTCTCGTCGTCGGAAAGCAGACCATGGAGTGCCACGACCTTTCCAGGGAACGCTTGCTCGAACGTCTCCGCCGCGGCGACGACGCCCTGCGCCGTGCGAGTCGTGTCTTCCGTGACCGCTCCCAAGTCGAGCTGCGCGCCCTCCTTCGAGGCCTTGGCCTTCTTCGTGACCTCGACGCTGTCGACCCGCGGATAGATCACCAGCACGCGCCGGCCCGCCGCGATCGTGTCGCGAATCGACCGGGTCACGACGCCGCGACTGCCAACATCGACGATGTGGCTCGTGATCGAGCGCTCCACCGGCGCCTGGCGCAGCGTGAACACCTGCATACCGTCGAAGAAAACCGTCGCGAGGGATCGCGGAATCGGTGTCGCCGTCGCCTCGATGACATGGGTGGCCGGACCAACCAGCGCGCCGCGCGTCTGCACCGAGAGCTTGTGCTGCTCGTCCATCACCAGGACGTTGGGCACGATGCCCGCCTTGGCGCATGCGCTCGTCAGGCCACTCGTGCCGACCAGGATGTGATCCTTGTTCCGGATCTTCTTGCCGGCCTCCACGCGCTCGACGCCGCGGATCTCGCCGGCGAAACGGCGAGTGATCTGTTTGGCGATCTGGTTGGCCAGGATGATGGTGGGCGCCATGATCGCCACGCTCGCGCCGTTTTGGTGGGCCACGACCGCCGGCAGAAGGAACGTGAGCGTCTTTCCTGTGCCCACATCGCCAGGGATCAGTCCGTTCATGGGAACCGGAGAACGCAGCGCGCTGGCGATTCCCAGGATTGCCGCGCGCTGATCGTCGGTCAGGGTCTCGGACTGCTTGGCAGCCAGGTCGAGCACCTGCTGGTCAGGAACGATGAGGGGCGCGTCTCGATGAGGCTGGCGCTTGCTCTGGGTGCGGGCCGCCGTCCGAATCGAAGCCGCGTCGATGCGCTGCGCGAGCTGCAGGGCACGCTCACCTGCTTCGACTGACGCAGGTCGATGCAAGGCAAGGAGCAGCTCCCGCAGGTTCGCGAAAGTCGGGACGCCGTCCGGCAGATCGGCCTGGTCGTACTGCACGCAGGCGAGCACGCCCGCTTCGTCTAGTTGCATCGCGGAGACGATGTGCCGCTCGCACTTCAGGTATGCCGCCTCCTTGCTGACGACCGCGTGCACGGCGCCGGTGACCGCCTCGCCCGTCACTCGACCTGGCATGCCCAGGTATCGCGCCCAGATGCCGCCGATCGCGCCGCTGTGCGGCTGCTCCGCGCCGGGCTCGACGTAGAGGTTGTCGCCGAATCGCTTCACGGTGCCCAGGAAGTGGACCTTCGACCCCACTTCGGTCGAGCGCCAGCCCCAGGGTGCGAAGGAGTTTAGGTAGGCGATGCGCCCGGTCTCGTCGGCAACCTCAATCTGAACACGACCGATGGTCTTCCAAAACGGGTACTGCTTCTCCTGCAGCTCCGCCATCGAGGTGATGACCCTGCCGCCCCAGCTCACCGACGACTTGTCCTTGTTGACCGCCTTGAGGCGGTCCGTGACCACGAGACTCAGCAGATGAGACGTCTTGCCTGTGTGATCAGCCTCGTCGAGATCGGTGATCGAGTTCCTACAGTCGATGTACGCGGCCGGCACGCAAAGGAGCGCCAGGTCGGGATCGGCAAGCTTGAGACGTGTCAGGAAGGTCGGGGTGGAGGCCATGTGCGCGCCGCGGCACACGGCGAATCTTGATTCTTTCGCACAAGAATATCGGCACAGACGCCGAGTGCGCAAGGTTGTGCGGCCGGTTTTCGACCGAGCCGGGTGCTGGTCTACGCGTGGCGCCGGCCGATCGAGCGAGCAACCGCCAGCACGGTGACTTCGATGCCCGAAGGGAACGGCACGCCGTGCTTCACTTCGTCGTCCAGATAGACCAGGGCGTGTTGGGGTTCGCTGGACCAGACCGCAAACTTGGCGAGCCAAAGGTGTAGATGAGCCTCCAGGGCGCGCAATTGCTCGCCGAGCTTCTGCAGCATTGGATCCTTGGCACTGGTAATCTTGAAATCGGTGTCCTCGCGCAGCCATGCAAGCACCGCCTCGTTGATCGGCTTCAAGCCCTGAACCGTGTAGCCGCGAATGACGGCGTGCAGGTCGCGTTCGTCGTCAGAGAGCGAGTTGAAGGCGCGTGTGAACACTGCCTCATAGCCTTCCTGGCTGCCGGCGAGATTCGGGTCACGCAACTCGATGGACTGGTGCAGCCGATTGCGAACGTCCGCCTGGACCTTGAAAACAGATCTGCCGACCAGCAACAGGGAAAGAAGGGTCAAGAGCCGGGCTTCTCTCGCCCGTCGCTCTGCAGCCAGCGCTTTGATCCAATCGTAGATTTGCTTAGCGATGAAGCTGACCCCGGACACGATCGCGACGACCAGAGCCGAGGCCAGCTCGACGCGAATGGCTGTCAGATCCATCGCCTGTCCTCCTGGTGCTGCAAGCGCCTCGTCTCGCGGCGGGTGGGCGAGTCGCTGGTGCCTTTCTGCATCTCAGCGCTCGCGCCCTTTTTTCGATTGGCCTTGCGGCCGCAATTGCCATTGCTGAGGGCGGATTCTGCGCGCGACGCTGCATTGCGGCAAGCGCCCGCGCACCAAGTGCTCGTCGAGGTTGTGTTGAACGTAGCACTTACGCCGCACGCGAGGGGCGCGATCGTGTTTTCAAACGGCTTCTGGGCGTCCTTGCCGGACTGGTCAGCTCCTCGGCGCCAACGATTCGCTCTCGCCCTCCTCCTCCATCAGAAGATCCAGCGGCGCGTCACCACCGCCCGTCATTTGTCTGAGCCCGGGGTTGGGCTGCCAGATCTCATCGGGATCGAGATAGTGCTCGGACTCGGCCACCGCCGATTGCACGCATCCAGCTCGCTCGAGATTTTCGACACCGATCCACGCGGCGCGGTAGGCCTGCGCCGGCCGCTGCTTTCCGTTCGCAAGTGGCGGCCGGTCGTCCTCGAACTCGACGCTGACCGTCGGCCCCCCCGGCCCGACGAAGAGTTCTTCGATGCGCGCGAATTTGGGCCCTGCCTTACCCACATACCTTCCGGTCGTGCGGACACGGTCGCCAACTCGAAGGCCCCATGCTTCCCTCAGACAGGGGGTGCCGTTCTGGTGATAGCCGGCGTAGGGACTCGGCAACGAAGACGGGTCGCGCGCGAACTGGCCGAGCTGGGAGCGCTGCGTCCCGATCCCACCCGACACCTCGGAGATCTGGAGATGTCGAGCCAGCTTGCCGTTGTGGATCAGCGCTCCGACCATCGCCCGCATCATGTGGCGATAGTGGCCACCTCCTGCGATCAGGATCCTTGTCGCGTCCTTCGGCCAGGGAACCCCCTTCACGAACTGATCCAGGTCGCAGTACAGCTCCCGCGCGCGGGCCTCCGTCAACTTTCTGTCGTAGGGCTCGATGACGGCTGAACCCTCCACGAATCCATAGAGGGCCGAGAGGACGACAATGTGCGGCATCCTGTTCGGGTCCGCGTTGGCGCGCAACGACTGCCACATCACGCCCTGGTAGAAATCGAGGGCCGGAGCGGGATGGTCGAGCTTCGTGCCCGAGCAGGGCATGAGGATGAGGGGCCTCGCCATGGGTTAGGCCTCCTTGAGAACCTTGCGGGAGCCGTCGCCGGCCATCGGGGAAACAACCTGGCGAGACTCGAGTTCCTCCAGCAGCCGGGCCGCCTGCTTGTAGCCGAGCTTGAGGTTGCGCTGGATTAGGGAGACGCTGGCGCGGTTCTGCGCCCGGACGACCAGCACAGCTTTCTCGTAGAGGTCGTCGTTGCCGGCCGCGCCAGCGCCCTGCTCCGACGCGTCCGCCGCCGCTTTGGGCTGGCCAAGGGCCATCTCGCCGCCGAGCGCGTCGACCAGGTCGGCGATCAGGCCCGAAAGCTCGCCGGTGGCGATGGCCACGTCTGCGTCGAAATCGTCTTCCTTGGGACCGGTTTTCTCGTTCACGCCCTCCAAGAACTTGATCTTGCGGATGGCGAAGCCTTCGGTAAGTTGTATCGATACGCGGTCATTCCAGGTCAAGGCGAGACGTGTGGGCATCTTCCCGTCCTGGACGTGCTGGCGCACCTCGTCGATGTCCAGCGGGTGCTTGGCGTACCGCACCACGGCCTTGGATTCATCGGTCGAGCGCAGCTCGACCTCGCGATCGACGGTGAAGCCCTGCGGCGGCTCCTGGGCGGTGAGCCAGGTGGCCATGGCGCTGGAAGGAGTCGTCGCCGTGTTGAGGACCGTGAACGCCAGCCCTTCCACAGCCTTCACCAGTGCGGTGACCACGCTGTCAGAGCGGCTCATGCTTGCGGTGTCGAGCAACATCAGCCCCTTTGTCGGGTCGATCCAGACGGTGATAGCGCCCTGCTTTGGGAAGGCGAGCGGCAGCAGCTCGTGCACCACGTCCTCCTTCAGCTCCTTCTTCTCCTTGCGTCCAGGCTTGCGGCCGGTTGTCTCCTCGATCTGCTTGACGCGCTGGTCGACTGCGCGCTTCACGGCGGCCGCCGGTACCGACCTTGTCTCGGTCACGAGTTTGGCGATCCACTGGCCGCCCACAGACTCAAGCATCGGACCATGGACCTCGCCGCGCGGCGGCGTCCAGCCGGACGACTGTTCCTGGGTCGGGCTGCACTCGACGAAGGGAAGTTTCTGCAGGGCCTCGTCGATCAACGCGGCGGTGTGGAGGGCGGGATCGATGGTGACTCGGTAAATGATCGCGTTGGAGATGGTCATGGGAAGTCAGGGCGTCGGGAGTTGGTTGAATGCCGGCTTGCAGTGGCGGCGCGGGGTCGTTCGCTCACAACTTCGGCGCCTCACGCACGAAGACGTAGCCGTCCTTCTTGCCGTTGAAGCGATCACTCCGTGCGTGCGAGACGCGCCCGGTGGCGATGTTCTTGATGCCGATGTCCTGGACGACTGCAACCTTGTTGCGGGCGAATAGATGCTTGCGCGGCGCGCTCATCTCTACGACCTCGATCCGCGGATCGGCCTGTGCCCAAATCTGGCCGATCGCGATCGGGTGGATGGGAGCCTTGGTGATCTCTTTGGGCTGGTTCATGATGCGTTGCCTTATTTGCTCCGCACTAGAGTACTCGTACGAAACGAAATAGCGCAATGTTGTTCCGGGATTTATTCGTGTCCTCCCAGCGCTTGAGCCTGCGTTTGAGTACCTCTTTCGACATACAGTGATGCCCATGAGCAATGAAAATCCACTTCCCGCGGCGAGGCGGCCAACCGTCCCGGCGTCACTCGCCAGTGGCATTGCGGTTGGCGCGCTGTTCATCATGGTTGGCTGTGCGACCCAACCCGGCCCGACAGGTCCTGCGCTTTCCTCCGTTGTCGGCGCCAAGTCACCGTCACCCGACGCGACCGCGCGCGTGGCACAGTCGTCAAGCGTGTCAAAAACACGATCGGCGATCAGGTCGGCGAAGAAGGCGACTCGCACCAAGCCACGAGGCGCAGAGCGCGCCGACACCGCGGCGCAGAAGCCTCAGAACAGTCTGAGTGGCGATGCCCCCGTGGGCTCGTCCGAGCGCCGCTTTCTCAGGCCCGCCGCCGGCGCAGTACTGACACGATTCGACGGACGGGCCAGCAAGGGCGTGGACTTCGCCGGAGCAAAGGGCGATCCTGTGTACGCGGCGCGTGCTGGGCAGGTCGCGTTCGCGGCGCAGGGCCCGCGCGGATACGGTCAGCTGGTCATGATCAAGCACGACGGGGCCTACATGACGGCCTACGCGCACAACAGCCAACTGCTGGTCAAGGAAGGCCAGAACGTACAGCGTGGCCAGGTGATCGCCCGGATGGGGAGCACCGACGCAGACCGCGTGAAGCTGCACTTCGAGGTGCGACGCGGCGGCGCGGCAGTGGACCCGATTCGATACATCGAGGCCGGTAGCTCGCCAGTATTACTCGACGGCGACGCGCGGCATTGAACTTTGCGCCCGACGACCTGCGGAAAGGGTAGGCGGGCCCCGGGGCTAGCTGAACCGCTGAACTGCAGTCCAAGATCCGACTGCGAAACATCCTAAGCTGGTTGCAAGAAGGACCATCGAAGCTCGCAAGTAGAAAGCGTGCTTCGAGGTCCCGACATGCATCTCGTTGAAGAGAGTAAGCTGGGTTAGATACGCGTAGAACATCGCGATTCCGCAACAGACAAGTCCCGCGAGAAAGAAACCCATAGGCATGCGCATATCGGGCGCCGCGGCGCCCTTTGACGCTATGTTCCCGAGATAAGACAAGAGCGCGACCGCCGCGCCGCCATTGGTCAACGCCGCGAACTTGAAACCCTCCACCGAAAGGGTGATCAATGACTTGTAGGTTTCGGCCTTTGGGCTATCGGAGGTCAAGCTGACTCCTTGGAGTAGGCAAATGCCGAGTCAAGAGTAGCCGATGGCGCCGGCCGACCAGAGCTCGTTCTCGAGGTGAAGCACCATCCGCGCACTGGTCGAACCTTCACCACCATGTCCTGGCCGGCGTCTTGACCTCATACTTGCCGGATCTCGCAATCGCACTGCCCGCCCGCCGGCATTCGGCCATCTCCTCCGAGGTGAGCTGCTCGTTCGCTTTCAACCGCTTCAGGCAGCTTGCCTCCATCGCCTTCGCTTCGGCGATATGTTCGGCATACCACTGTTGCGTATGGGCGGCCGTGCCCTGGGCGCAAAGGGCAAGCATTGCGGTCATCGCCGCCATCATTTTGGTTCGCATCAGGAATCCAGCTGGTCTAGGAAGTAGTGGTGGAATTATCGTGAGAGCGGAAACTACGGGCCGCCCGCGGAGCGCGCCGAAACTTCGGCTTCGGCTCGTACTTCGTCTCGGCGATCTTGTAGGCGATGAGCACGTCCCAGCACTCGGCGTTGCTCGGGACGACAGGGCCTGCGTCTCCATCGATCATTCCGGGCGCCGGCGCGATGGCGAGCTGCTCGACGATCTCGCAGGGCACCGCGATGTTATCGCCGCTGTTGTAGTAGTCTAGGTGTGCGAGGACCGTTGCGCGGTCGTAGCGACCGGCCCACGACAAGGGGTAGGCATAACTCGCATCGTTAGGGCGCCAGAAGGCGATGTATCGGTGCTCCTTGATGCCGTGACTGAGGTTGGCCACGTAGAAGTGGGTCGCCGTGGCCACGATGTCCTGCGCCTTCATACCGGCTGCTCCCCCTCTGAGGGAGGGTCCCGCGGATAGGCGTCCTCACGGTCCTCGTGGTCGACGCCCTCCTCCGGGGTGTCGGCCCAGACCTGCGCCGCCTCAATGGTGCCGATGCCTGTGTGCCAGGCTACCTGGGCGTGATCCACCACCCAGGCTTGCAGAGGATCGGCGCCGTCGATCTGTTCGTTGCGCACCCACTGCTCGCACATATCCAGCGGTGGCATCTTGCCGCCGCACATGACCGCCAAAGCCTCGCGAAAGCGTTCCATCCAGGTCGTCGGCACTGGCTCGCCCGCGTAGCCTGGCTTGCGATCAAAGTACGGCTTCCCCAGCGCGCGCGCCGCCGCCGCCACCGTCATGGGATTCGCTTCAATAGCTGAGGCCAGGCGAACGGTTCGCAGCGTCAGGTCGCGGGTGGTCCGGGCAGACCTCGAGGCGAAGTTCTCGCACTCAAGGATCTGCTCATCAGTCAGTGGCGCTCCGGGCGACCGCGCCTGGGCAGAGAGCCTGCGTGCCGCGGCGACCAGATGGTCGTTGCCGCTCGCGGCCGAGCTCGGGAGGCAGTTGAGCTCGACCGCCAACTTCCAGACCAGGTCCCGCCAGGGGTTCTCGCTGACAGGTTCGTCCAGGGGCTCTTCGCCACCGGCGGTGGGGGTCAGACGTCCTCCTTCGCTTTCAGGGTTTCCGCCAACAGGCCGGGGAATTCCGAGGACGAGCGCCTGGAACTGCGCTCTGCGCGCTGCGGCCACTCTTTTCACATCGGCGTCCAGATCTCCGAAGGGGAGGTCAGCCCTGCTGCGCTGCAAGGTCCAGCCGCGTCGAGCGAGGAAGGTGAGGAAACGGTCCACCACGTAAGCGTGCCCCGCCACCGGCGTAACCTCGAAGAGCTGCTCGACCCGATTCTGCGCACCACCCGGGTCGCCCGTGCCCTGGAGCGTGTGCATCGCGCCAAACACGTCCTTCTGATCGTGGAAGTCGCGCATGGGGGGCGGCAGGTGCTTCCCCGCCTTGAGCCAAGCGTCCAGATCTCCGCTCATCGATGCACCTCCGTCGGTACTGGCCACACTGCGCCGGATACGAGCAGTGCAAAAGCCTCCAACTGCTCGAACGTCAGGCTCACACCGCGCACAGCGCGCATCGGAGCTGGTGAGTACGCCACGGCGCCGCAATGGCTGGCCATGCCTCGCAACTCGCTGCGCACGGTCTCCGGCAAGTTGAGCGCATCGGCGTCGGCCAGAGGCTCACGCTTTCGCGTACGCCACTCGACCTCGAATGTGCGAAGGGCTTCTGCGGGGATGAGCTCGCGCATCAGCACCAGCCGCTGCACGGCGCGGTCGAGCGATTCCTTGTAATGCGAAGCCTCGCGTCCTTGTGCCACGCGCAGCAGCACGTCATGAAGGTGCGTCAGGCGGTCGGCCTTGTCGCCGAAGCCGCTGCTTCGAACCATGTCCTCGACGTAGAGGAGTGCCTCCAGGTCCTCCTGAGTAACCACCGCGGGATCAGGAGCCTGCGGGTTGTGCGACAAAACTCCGGACTCGGCGGGCGCCAGCTCCTCTGCCAGAACGGTAGAGCTGGCGGGGCCGGCATAGAGGCATGTGCCATCGGGCAAGCCTTCGGCGGCATGCGTCCATTGGAGTGTGCGAGCACCCAGTTTGTTGACGACCTTCGCTACTACTGGAAAGGGCGAACGAAGGCGCTTCAGTTCATGCAGCACCAGTGCGAGCGATTCCCCTTCTGATGGATACAGCGGCTCTGCGGTCGCTCGCGCATTCAGTGCCTCGAGCTCAGCGACGGATGCATCCAGTGCCGTCCGCTCGACAAGACGCAGAACCTCGCCTTCGGACAGGCAAGGGTAGCCATCCAGGTTGTTGGCGATCTCATCGAGCAGTTCGGCCAGCGCGAGATTGGGGCGGAGGCCTGCATCCGAGTCGCTGTCACGTGCCGACCGTGCGTCCTCGCGGATCCACGCGGCAGCGACTGCCCTGTTCTTCGCGTCGGTTCGCGTTAGAGCGTCCGCCAAGCGGATCGATATTGTTGCCGGGGTCGAAGCCGTCATAGTGCTGTTTGGGCGGTGGTGGAGTTTGTGTCTGGAAATAGCTCTCCAGTTCAAGATATCAGTCGACCATGGGTTTGCGATAGGTGGTGGATCAGTTCCACGCTGGAGTCTTTGGCTACCCCGTTCCCTGTGTCGGACCGTAGAAGATGGCACCGTCCGCCTGAGGCGCAGCACGCCTTTTCGCCCAGCTCACATGAAGTCGGTGGAGCCGAACGCGACCCTCCTCCGAGCGCATGGTGACCAGCACCATGCATTCGCTGGGTACGGCGCGCGCGGCAGCCTCTTCGAGGCTCGTTGGATACTGTATCGGCCCCGTTCATGAGGTGAGGCGCTTGCGTGCTCACCTTGAAACGGGACCCATGGCCTTCATGATTGCGGCGTACGCGTGCGCGAACGCAGCCGGGTGCTCCAAGAGCAGTTCCCGGCGGTCTGGCGTGAAGTTCAACATCGTCGTGGGCCTAGGTACGCGCCCAGGCATGCACGCGAAGTCCGCGCCAAGAACACCTGCCAGATGGGTGATCATGCGTCGGTTCGTGGAATCGCCGCGTTCCACCGCAACGACGGTGGACTGCGACACGTTGGCTCGACGCGCTAGATCCACTTGGGTCCATCGCTTCGCGGTTCGCAGTGCACGGATGCGCTCTCCGTAGAAAGCTGTCGACCTGATGGCTATCATCTCGGAGCCAAGAAGGCGCTTGCTCATGATGTTCCTCGTGGGACCTGATGGTGATGTCCAAAACAAGGTACCAGGGAGCGTGGGGTTCGGTAAGGTCTCACCGTTCGAAGTTCAGCATCTCGCGCACCTTCCTGTTGGTCACGCGGTAGCAGGGAGCATCGCGTCGTATGTACCAGCCTGGCAGTAGGCGCACTTCGCTAATGGGCACTCGGTTGGGCGGCGCGGGAGGTCTGTCGGCCGGCACGCTGGCCGGAGAAGGAGAGCAGCCAGCGGAAAGTCCGGCGACAAGGATCTAGAGAGCGGCGTCGGCGGACCTTCGAGGCTCAGTGCGCTGATCGCTGGAAGCAGGCGATCAGCCGCGCGGCCTTTCTACCTCTTCTTCCTCTGATTCGTCGCGCGTGGGCAGCGTTGGCCCAGGCAAGATGAACTGCGCAGAAGACGCAGCCTGCTCGGCGGCCATCCATTCCCGACATTGCGCCCAACCTTCACTTCCGAAAACGGCACGTACTGCGTTCGACCAGTTGGACCGCTCCATCCGGATACGCAGCTCCTTCAGCGTCGAGGCCAGTCGCGCGTTGTCGGATGTCATCGCTTGGAGGCGATATCCAATGTCGCGTGATTCCTTGCACTTGACTCCCCGAGCGGAGTCGAGCCGTCGGAGCTCCATCTGCAACCGAGCAGTCTCGGCAGCTTGCAGATTCTTTCTGGCGAGAAGCTCTTGCTCCGCCTCGACATCCGGCATGTATTGGACGCGCTCCAGAAACCCTTCTATCGTGGCGACGCGCGCCCAGTTGCCGCCGGGCAACTCGTTCTCTTGATCCAGGAGGGCGCTCATCATCAACCCATCCGCTCAGTCGAATGATCAGCCGGTTCACTCTCGGCCTCGCTGCCGAGCTCGTGGTCGAGACCGTTGAGTCCGAGGTACCTGCGAGCGACAGACGCCTCGAGGCGATCGCGAACAGCCAGCTCAAGCTCGATGAGTGCTGCGATGCCATCTGCCGCCGAACCCTCGTCGCTCGGATTCGCCAGCTTGAGATAGACGTTGTGCGCGGTGCGCGTCAGAGTGACGCCGCGCTGGTCGGCCGCAGCAAGGGACAGCGCTCTGAGGAGCTCGGCGTAGCTGAGCGTGACCTGAGCGATCGGCTGCCTGTTGTCGGGCACCGGCCGGGCCGCCGGAGTGCGTTCGCCCGCGCCCTGGTGCGCATGTCGACGCGCACGTTGGCTATCGAGCCGACGCTGTAGCCCCATACGCGCCGAGGCAAGATCGTCCTCGGGCGTCCATTGGCGAGTGCCGTAGTCGATCGCCCGGCGAGCCTTGTCGTCAACCACGGGGGGCCTCCGCTGTTTCGAGTTCTACCTGCTCAACTGCGTCCGCCGGTGGTGTCTCTTCGACAGGAGCCGCCGCGCGCGCACCCACGTCGCCCAAGGAACCGGTCATCTGAAGCTTTGAGTTGATGTAAATGAACTTGTCCGGATCCGTGAAGTGGCTCTTCGGGCGGATGAAGCGGAAATAGGCGCTCACCCCGCCGCGAACGATCTCGAGCCCGCCCTCGACCGCACCGCGCACCTCGGCCGCAAGGGGCGACTTCCGGGAAACAACAATTGTGTCGGCGATCGCGTCGGCCATCGCGTCGTCGATGCCTTTCCAAGGTTCTGCCTTGACGACCTTGCCGTCGACTACACGGGTGCGGGCGACCAGTGCAGGACCTCCCACGGCGGGCGCCTTGCGGGGCACCTTGATCAGCGCGGAGGTGATGGGATTGCCAACCTGCAGTTCGACGACCACGTGGCCGGTCGCGAGTTCTGCGTCGGGCTCACGCGCCTTGGCCCACTCCTCGCGGGTGTAGCGGCTGCCGGCAGGGAGGTCCTCGTGCGGCCAGACATCGGCCTTCGGGTAAGTGACCGGAATGCCGTCGGCTTCGTAGCGCGGTTCCTCGAAGAGCTTGGCGAAGTCCTGGTGTTGGCCGTTCGCGCGCGCTTGGTCAGGCGACAACCGGGGCGGCCCGCCAAAGCCAAGGGGCTGGGTGGGTGCGGAGACGGCTCTGCGCACGGGGGCGAACCCTACTTCTCCCGATGCTGCCGGATCGACCGATGCGGGAACTGGGCTGCTGCGTGCCGGCCCCAGCGACGTGGGGCGGTTGAACCCGAAGCCACGTCCGACACCTGGCGCGATCGGAGCGCGCGCGTTGGCTCCGCGCGCGAATGCCAGGACTGGCGCTGGCCGTGCAGAGGCAAATACGGCAGCAGATGAGACCGAGGAGACCGATGCGCCAGGACCACCCGCCTCGTCGGACGGTTGCTCCGCCTTGGTCACCCGCGGCGAGGAGGCGCCAGGCGCTTCCGCTTCGGTGAATGAATCGAGGTAGCCGTCGTCCAGGTCCGGCATGCCAGCTTGCTCCGAGTCATCCGGAGAAGATTCGCCCCAGGACTCGATGAGATCGGGAGGAATGACGCCGGTTGCGATCCGCGCGACATCCTGCGGCGTACCTGACGCGGCCTCTGCCTCCAGCGGAGCGGTAGGTGTCGTAGACGCAGACTCGATCACGGGATCGTTCGCACTCACCAGAAGCGGATCCTTGTTCTGGGCCTTGCGGGCCTTGTTCAAGAGTGAACGCTTCGACGCCTTTTTCCCCGCTCCCACAATGGAGACGGATGCAGGTTCGTCTGGGCTCGGATGTTCGGAAGGAAGCGGATTCATGGTAGGCGCCTGGTTTGCCGGATTGTCCCGCATCTGACTAATAGAACGGAGTAATGTTTTTGCAACTCTTTCCGACTCGGATGTAAGGATCGAATCGGCGCCCTCCTCCCGATCTCCTCCGCTCGCCGTGCCGCCGCCTATCGTGTCGACCACGCACGCCGGCCCCGCCGGCGGGAGGACGTCCGGAGCATCGGGCGCGCCGGCGCGATCACCTGTCTTACGCAGCAACCGATCCAACACTGCGTTCATCCCGCGGCGTTTCTCCGCCTGCGTTTGCAGCGCTTGATCGACGGCGGCCGCGGTGGCGCGCTCGTTGTCCTGTTTGAACGCCTCGGTCTTCGCGTCGAGCCAGGCCCGCACGTCCTCCGCGCTACCGTCCCCGGTGTATCCGTTGCCGCGGAGCCCCTTGAGGAAGCGCGCTTGCTTCCTCTTCGCGTTCAGGCGATTCCGAGCCTCCAGCTCGTCGGGGGTCAGCTCTGCTGCTTTGCGATAGGCCCTTGCCGGAGCCTCGCCTCGTTTGCGGGCTTCGGCAAGGCGGACCTTGTCGTCGTGACGCTTGAAGAACTTGCGGACCTGGTCGGTCCCGAGCTTCAACTCGTGAGCAATCCAGGCGCACAACTTCTGCTCCGGCATTGAGGTATCTCCACCCTTCAGCGCCGCGACACGCTCGTCGCGCATTCGCAGCGCCTGGTCGTTCCACGAGTGGCGAACCGCGCGGCGCTCGGCGCGGCCTACCACCTGGCGATCGGCCCTCGCGCGCTTCTCGTTCTGATCGATAAGCGTTCGCATATCCCGCATCTCGTCGCCTGTGATGCCGAAGACGTTGATGAGGTAGTCGTTCGAAGGCGTGTATTTCGGATCCCACAGGCCGCCCGCGTGACGGACCTTGTGGCCGGCCTCACTCGCCTTGATTCGACGGACCAAGGTGTGCAGCGAGCCGGACTTCTCAGGATGCTCGAACCCACGAGGCCCAGGCAGGTCGGCGCCGTCGAACGCCCGCATCAGTCCATCGATCTCGCGATAGACGTTCTTCGAGTTCACGACCCGAGCTTGAGCCAGGAAGTTGACCATCCAGAGCATGGTCAGATCGCGCGATCCCTCTTGAACACCGGTACCGCCAGTCGCCTCAGCGCGCCGCTGCATGAGGTCGCGCAGGTCGAGGAAGCGATTCCAGGCCAGCGAGACACCGGAGAAGCCATTGCCCTTCCCTTCGGCCCTGGCCTTGGCCTCGAGGTCGAGGCGAGGGAGACGCGTGGTTCCGAACTCTTCGAGGAGGCCGAGGTCGCCGCGCGCGCCCGGCGGCAGAATGAAGTCCGGGATCAATCCGTTGCGGCCAGCCAGATGCGCTACCTTTGCGCCCGCCTTCTTGATCGCCTTCGTGGTCTCCAGGTCCAGCAGGTTGACGGTTTGCCACAGCGTTTCGAACGAGTGGCGCTGGCCGCCATCCCAGACGACGCCGACCAGGCCACTGCCCGCGCGCTTCTGTTCGGCCATCACCTTGCCGTTCATTGTGTTCACGACGCGGAGCACGCGCGCTGCATCGGTAGCCTTGATGTCGGCGCCGAGATCCACATAGAGCTGGCTGAGGGCGCGCTGGACCTGATTCCAGGCCGGCAGCAGGCTGTCAGGAACCGGCTTGTCGAGGAGCCACTTCAGATAGAGACCGCGGCCCGAGGAGACGACGTGGCTCGGAGCGGGGATCCCAGCGAAACGCGCTCTTGCAATGAGCTTCTCGACGAACTCCGGGGTGGGGTCAATGCCTTCGTTGTAGCAGTCAAGGTCCACCCAAGCGACCTGGAGCGACTTGACGTTGGAGATCTGGCGCGACCTCTTGCTCGCATACAGCGCGTTGCCCACATAGAAATCCGGGAGGCGCATCTTCTCTGCAGCTGCGATCACCTCGTTCAGCTGGCTAAGGTGGTAGCTCCGTTGGGGCTTCGCGACGCCGGGCCCCAGGTTCAAGATCGTGAAGAAGCCGCTGCGGGAAAGCTGCTCAGACGAATAGCCATCGACGCCGAGCGCGCGCGAAGTCTCGAGCACACCCCCATAGGCCAACTGCGACAACGTGGACGGCTCGCCGCCGCCCCCGCTGTCCAGGTCCTCGTCTTCAAAAAGTAGGCCGCTGTCTTGCACTGCTCGTCGCAAACGAACGAGCTCCGGTGGCCGCGCAGGCCAATTTCGAGAATGCCGCGGCCCTGAGGACCACGCTCAACGTTCAACTACCGCGCCGAATATCCCCTGACTGGTACAGGTTATGTTGTCGGCCAAAACAGGCTGCCGAATCTCCACTTGGTAGAGAGATGGTAGAAGTCTGGTAGATGTAGTGCTGGATCGCGCTGCGCAACGACCACAAGGCACGCGAGCACGGCGTCGAACGAGCTTCAGAAGAGGTCGTCGCGTTGACACTTGGTAGATGCATCTACCATAATCGCGCCAACGTTTTGCCCTTTGGTGCTTTTCACACTCTGGGTGGCGCGATTCGGTGGTGATGCAGCTCTGTGTCCCTCAATCCTGCTACCCGGTACTGAGAACTGCCTTGAAAGGCATCTTCCTCGGTACTGAGGCAGCGGTTGAGTTTGAACGCGAGGATCTTCGGACTTCGTTTCAGCCTTGATCGGTGACTTGGTCACCCGCAGCGAGCATTCTGGATTTATCCGGTGCTCGCTTTTTTTTGCCTTTCCGATTCATCACTCGCCTGATGGCAGGCGCACTCTCAACCCCGTGATGCAAATGGCGCGTGCGTGCCGAAGCAGCGATCGCCATCGTGCTGGCGGCCTGTCACCGGATGTGTAGCAGCCCGCCTCGATCTGACACAGAGCAGCCCCGAGGGAGTGTCTGTTCGCATCATTGTCGCTCCACGCACGAATCCTGCGCAATGTTTTGGCACGTTTTTACGTTTGTATCAGACTACTCGCGCGGCGTCGTAAACCAAAAGATGTCAGTTCGCGACGCCGCGTGTCGCCGAGAGCTCAGCGAGGGGCGTCGGCCGCCGGGCCTTCGTCGTTGAGCACCGGGGCCGCCAGGATGTACGGCTGGCCGTTCACCATCACGTCGCTGGCCGCGATGGAGGTGCGCACCTTGAGCGATTGCGGCACCAACGCCAGCACCCTCTCTGCGTTCTCCGCGCTGTCAGCCAGGACAGGGAACGACTCCACGTGCGTGTAGGTCACGGTGTCGCCTTCATGGCGGCCGTTGCAGGCGCTGGCGAGCGTCTCGTGCCCGGCAGCATTCAATGCGACCTCGCCGGCCACGGCAGTGGTCACAGGCTGGCCGGCAACGGGTTGCGGCACACCGGTAAGCCCGCTCCCGTAGTCGTCGTACTCGTCGTCGCCGCCGCCCTCCATGAAGCGCAGCTCCTTCGGCGCCGCGATCTGCACCGTGAAGAGCTCGCCGCCGACTCGAGTGATCTGGGCAACCGCATCGCGCGCCATGCGTGCCTCGTTGGCCAACGCGAACTTTGCCATGGGGTTGGCTGCCAGGCCGACGCTCGCGTAGAGCTGTTCCCAGCGCGCACCACTCAGATGCGCGAGGGTTGCCTTCAGAGGAGCGACAAGAGCGGTCGGTACCGAGATGGTGACCGTTTCCGGCAGACCGCCAATCGCCGACATCAGGTCGCGACGCTGCTGGTCCATGCCCGCGCCCGGCTCGGCGCCGTCGACGAGCTGGAGCAGGTAGATCGGCTTCAACAGCGGGTCGGTGCGGAATTTGCCATCTTCCATGCGACCGAAGACGCCGCCGAAAACCTGACCTTCGCGACCGCCGCTCGGCAGCATGATGGTGATCTGCTCGGTCGCCGGGGCCGCAGCCGCGCCGTCGGCCTGGCTAGCGGCGTCGGCGGCCGGCTGACCAGGTGCAACGTTTGCGGTGGTGCCCGGATGCTCGGACGCAGTCGTCAGCACCGCTTCAGCTGCGACTGGCGTCGACGCCACGGCAGACGATGCGGGAGCAGCTGGGGCCGCGGCGGGTGCCGTGGCTGGCGTTGGCGCGAACGCGGCGGAGCGGCCGAAACTGAATCGAATGGGCGGCTTGGTGCCGGCGGCTTGGGTTGCTGGGTTCGTCATGATGCTGTCGCTCCTGGTGAATGGCTCTTGGGAGATGCCGTGTTGCTGACTGAAAGTTGGTTCAGGCGCGGGGCGCCTGGTGGGACTCTGTGGATTCGGACCGGGCCGTGCCGCGCGCACGGATTTGCTCGCCGATGGCCTGGATGTCGGGCATCGCGTAGAGCCGGTCCACGAGACGCCCGTCCGGAAGCGAGATGAACTGGGCCTCCACTTCGCCGCTGATGATGTCCGTCTGGACGATCAGCCTTGGGAGGCCATTCATGATTTCGACGTACGCGAGCATCTGCGGCAAGCCGACGAGCTGGTCGTCGCTCAATCCGGCGGGGCGAATCTCGAGCAGGCCTCGATGCGGGTCCATGGTCATGGTGTAGGTCGGTTCTGCCTCGACAGGCTCGGTGGTGCCGTCCTCCACGTCCCAGCGTTGCAGGGTGCGCTGAATCGGCGCCTGGGCTGCGCGCTCGAGCTGGGCGATGCGATCCTGTTGCTCGAGCAGCTTTTGGAACATGGCCAGCATCATTCCATCGCCGTCGGCGGACATGTCCCGCCACGGTAGACCGTTCCTCAGTGCAGTGAAGGAAAAGCGGCCGTTCTGGGTGCCGAGCTCGACGGTGTATTTGCCGTCGGCGAGAGTGATGGAGTCGGTGGTGCTGGTCATGGGATTCAGGCCGCGGGGCGCGCGCCGGCGTCGCTCATGAGCTCGAGGGCGCGCGCGCGCTCCACTTGGAGCATCGGAAGCTCCTTGAGCCACTGCTCGGTTTCATCGTTCAGGCGGCACATGCCGCGGGCCCGGGTGATGCCGACGTACAGCAGGTTGACCTCCTGCTGGGTCGCCTGGGAAAGCTCGCCCGTCTCGCAGATTTCCTTCTCTGCCTCGAACAGGAACTCGAAGTCGTTCCCAATCCGAACGCAGTCCCACTCCATGCCCTTCGCCTTGTGGAGCGTGGTCAGAGTAAGCTCGGCAGCCGCCGGGTCCCGGACCTCGTTCTTGATCACCTGGTCGATCAGGTAGGGAATCTTGTGCTCGTGGCGTTCCACCACCTTGATAAGCATGCGGGTCTCGGCGTCGCGCGACGATTCCGAGTAGTCGACAAACTCGTTCCACGAGCGGAATCGCTTCATGAACGGGGCCCGGACGGCATGGAGTGAGCGGGCCCAGATGTTGTACGCATCCCGGATCACATCCAGGTTGTAGTTGCCGACGCCGCCGAGCCAGTGCACGCCGCGGCCCTGGCGGGACACGGCCTCGTCGAAAAGGCCTGCATTCGTGCGTGTCAGGAGCGTGGACTGCCGGCCCCAGCCAGTGTCTTTGCCCATGCCCTGGATCACGATCGACTCGCCCTTCAGGTTCTGCAGGATCTTGTTGGCCACGTCCGCCGTCCTTGGCCCGAAGCGCCAGGTGCGAGGCATCGTGACGACGCGGCTGCCTTCGATCGCTCGAAGGTTCTGCATGGCATTCGTGGCGCCACGGAAGCCGAAGATCGACTGGTGACGGTCGCCGATGGCCAGGAGCCGGCAGCGATCCAGCTGCGCCATGACCAACTGCTCGGTGAGCGGGTTCGTGTCCTGCGCCTCGTCCAGGATCATGCAGTCGTAGTTGAGACGCGGGCCCGACATCGTCCAGAGCTTCAGGTACGTGTCGTGCGTCACCGGCATGGTGGAGCCGGGGGCGATGATCTTCTGCCAGGCGCTGCGGGCGTGGCCGAGCACGAGCTCCTCCTCCAGTGGCGTCAGACCCCAATCGGCCACGACCGCCAGGTGCGATTCGTTGATCTCGGAGTCCACGCTGGAATAGAACGAGGCGAGCGTCTTCCCGATGCAGCCGGCGATGCGGTTTTCCACTCCGAGCTGCTCGGCGATGTCGCGCGGGCGCCAGGACTTGACCAGGCGGTCCTTGAACTTGTGGCCGATGGCGTTGAAGGCGAGGCTGTGCACGTTGAACACGTCGACGTTCGATGGGAACCGCTGCCGGGCCTCGTCGGCATTCGCGCGGCCGAAGCACAGGTAGATCATCTTTTCGCGCGGTCGCGCCGCGGCGTAGCCAACCGCGGTGGTCGTCTTGCCCGAACCGGCCACGGCCTCGCCGATGACGATGTGGTCCTTGGCGTCGATCAGCTGCTGCTGGTTCTCGTCGTACTTGACCTCGGCCTTGCCACCCGACGTCGGCCGAGGCGTCGTCACGGCGGCAGCCTCCGCAGCCACCCGCGCAGTACTGAACGAGAAAGCATGTGCGCGCGCCGTCTGCTCGAACTGGGTGCGCAGTGAACGGGCTCGTTCGAGAGAAGACAATCCACCGCCCGCCCCTTGCTCTGGAGGCTGCGTGCGGATGCCAGGCCTTGCGGATCCGGGGGGTGGGGGAAGAATCGCCATGGTGGTCAGTGTGCGCGATGCAGGAAGATGCACACAATTTCTTTTGTTTGCATCGGACTGTTGGCGCGCTGTAATTTGGTGGCGCAACAATACTCGAAACAGTCGAGATCACGGCTTTTTTTTGGGCCCGCCGGCAGGCTCGAAGCCTTGACGGAAGCCCAGCCTTCCTGGGCACAATGTTTTATGCACAACGATATCCCCCTGTTCACCATCGACGAACCGCATTCCCGTGACCTGGACGACGCGATTGGCGTCGCGAGGTCAAAGACCGGGTGGATCGTTCGCGTCGCGATCGCGAATCCGTCGGCAGTGGTTGCGAAGGGCAGCGCGGAAGACCAGGCCGCCCGCCAACAGGGAGCGACGATCTATCGCGGGCGCCAGGCCACCCAGCCGATGCTGCCGCGCTCCATTTCGGAACTGCAGGCCACACTTACCGCTGGCGAGCTTCGGTCCGCCATGCTCATCGACCTCGAGCTCGACCTGGCCGGACGGCTGTCCGGCGCCCACCTCTCGCTCGGCGAAATCACTGTCGCGCAGCGCCTCGCCTATCGAGATGTCCCGGCGATCGCCGGCGACCAGGCGCACGAGCTTCACCTGCCGATGGTGGATGCGATCGCGATCGCGAGAGGTTTCCTGAAGCAGCGTCGCGCGCGCGGCGCCCTTGCCATCTTCGACCAGCAGCAGAGTCTGCTCACCGACGAGGAGGGTCGCATTCGGTACTACGACGCCAGCGAGATGGTCGGCCACATCCTGGTCCAGGAGATGATGATCGCGGCCAACGCGGCGGTGGCAGAGCTCGCGGCCCGGAAGGATGTGCCCTTTCTATATAGATGCCACGAGCCCCGGATCTCGGCGCCCCGCGGCACAGCCGCGCCGGAGTCGCTCGAGGCCTGGATCGCCGGCGGACACGCATCGTCTGCGGCGGCCGCCGAGCGACTGAACCTCATCACCCAGAAGGCACGCTACACAAGCACGCTCACCGGTCACTACGGCCTGAACGTGCCCGCCTACGCCCACATCACCTCGCCCCTGAGACGCTACGCTGACCTGGTCGCCCAGCGCCAACTCGTCGCGCTCATCCATGGCACTGCCCTACCCTATTCCCAAGACGATCTGACTGAGATCGGCAACGACCTGTTCGAGGCCTCCGAGGCGAACGTGGAAGCGACCTCTGAATTCTTCAAGGCTCCAGTGCTTTCGAAGGCGCTATCCGCGATCGAGTCGAACGCACAGCACGCGCTGCGCGGCCTGGCGGACAACGAGCTTGGCCAGGCGGTGAAGGTTGGCCTGGCCGGTACCTTCGCGCCAGCGCTGGTTGACGAATTGCGGCGCCGGATGAGCGCCGGGATCTTGGCCGACAAGGTTTCGGTCCGCTTCATCGAGGGCCGTAGTTCCTTGCCGCAGGCGCTGGCCGATGGGTTCATCGCGATGGTGAGGGCCAAGCCAGCGAGCGCAATGTCCTTCGTGAACCATGCTCGGGCGATCAACGCCATCACCTCTTTCGATGTTCAGTTCACGGAGGTTTCCGTACCAGGCGCCGCGGGCCCATCCTTTCGCGCGACCGCCACCATGCGCGATGCCGAACGTGGGGCGACCTACACCGCGGTGGCCACCGATGTGAGGAAGAAGTCGGCCGAGCAGGCCGCTGCGCTCCAGACGCTGTGCGACTTCATGAATGTCGCGCGTCCGGTGGTGCGCGCCGTCAACACCGAGGCAACGTCGCCCTCTCCGGCCACCATTTCCGCGGCGGTCGGCAGTCCCCAGCTCCCGAACGCCAAGGGCGCCCTTCTCGAGTTCTGCCAGAAGAACAAACTTGGCACGCCGACATTCATCAGCTCGTCGACGGGACCATCGAACGCGCCTTCCTTTGTATGCGTGGTCGACCTCGCAGTGAATGGTGGACGCGCGAGCGCCAGATCGCGCGAGTCCTCGACGAAGAGACAGGCTGAAGCCCTTGCAGCCCAGGCGCTGCTCGAGCAGCTCGTGCGCGCGGCCAGCAATGAGAACCAAGACTCTGCGCCGACGTCGCCGGTTGGCGGAGCTGGCGAAGTCCCGGCCAGCGACCAGGCGGCCCACGCCGGATCGGTACCGGAGGTGGTCAATCCTGGTCGGGCGATCCAGTTGCTGCAGGAGTACGCGCAGAAGGCGCGCCTGGCACCACCCGTCTACGAGTTCGTCGAGATCTCGAAGACCCCGAGTTCGTTCGAGTGCCGCGTGCACCTGGCGCGGCCGGGCGACTCGATAGAGTTTCGCGCTGGCGGCGCGAGCAAACAGGCGTCCAAGTCCGCCGCGGCCGTTGGCGCGCTCGACCTGCTCGCCGCCATCGCGACCTGATGATCTTGGACCCTGGACGCTCCAGGGTCTAGGCCTACCGCCGCGCCGCTCCCGCCCGGGCACCGCGCAAAGTTCCGCTTGCCGTAGAACCTGGCCTCGGCACGGCCACGATCAATCGCTGGTCTTTGTTGCGGCTTCCATTTCGTGGCGCAACAATGATCGAAACGATCCGCTCGAGCGTTCCGCTTGTCGTGAAGCGCATCGAGGCGCCGACCACTCGTTCACGACGCGGAAGTTTGTCCGCCGGGGCCGTTCGCACCTGGAAGCCTGATCCGGGCTGGATTTCTTCCATTTTGGTGAGTTCCTCCAAGGTTGTCGCACCTGCCAACCCTGGAAAATCAACAGCTTACGAGCGCGCCGTTTTCAAAGTTGCGCCCTTCACTTTTTCACAGTTCCGCGGGCGCACAGGTGCAGCGAGGATCGACCGCGCGCGGATTCGGGGACGCTGCGGCCATGTGCAATCGATACGCTCCGTCCAGCTGGCACTTCTTCGACGAGGTCTTCCGCGAGCAGTACATCACCCAGAGTGAACTCCGGCTCGAGTTGCCCCCACCGCTCGAAATTGGCCCTTTCGGCACCGGGCTGTTCTTCGCAAGCGCGACCAGGAAGACGGCGACACGAGGAGGCGACGTCCGTCCTTGTGCTTCCGGATGTCGACTTTTATGCGGCCGCGCCCTGTGCGCGATGCTGCGCCCACGCCACTGGCACCCAGCCGAGCAGGGGGCCATCTGCTCTGAACCTCCTCCTGCCTGGGGTTGACGGAGTCCTGGAGCAGCCCTTCAATTGCGGGCGCAGGGAGATGTTCGTCGAGTCTCATGCTTGAAGGAGATGCCCATGGTCCACGCCTTGCGGGTCTTCAGGGTTCTGGCAGCGCTTTGCCTGCTCGGGGCCTTCTCCGAAATCGCATCCGCTGAGGGTGTCTGCGCTGCGGAGCTCTGCGAGCGCGACTGCAAAAACACCGTTCCGAGCATCCTGGGGCGCCATGATCCGAGGCAATACGAAGCTTGTCTGGCCGCAGAACGAGCGTGCCGGGAAGGCATCCCCGCGATAGAGGCCGCCTGCCAAGTAAGCCAGAACTACCAAGCGGGCCTTCTTTTGGGGAAGGAGGCTGTCCGTCGAGGCGTGCTCAAGTCGATGGACCAATGCCGCCAGCAGACCAACTGGGTTACCAACATCGTGCGTCAGACCGGCGGCGAAGCGGTGGGCAAGGTCAGCGGCACCTGCAGCTGCTTCTTCTGCGAGGAAATCATCGACACCGCCGCCGCTGATGGAAGCCTGGAGGAAGCAAGCACGCCAACTCCTCCAGGACCGATCCCCCAACGAGGACGGGGCCGCAAAGAAACATGCGAGGATTGGATCGCAGAAATTCGAAAGATTGACAGCACCCCGCCCGCCCAGCGTCAAAACTTCTGCAGTCAACTCGGGAGAGGATTGCGAGCCACATGAGAGCCGGCTCCGCTCGTCTGAACACGCTTTGACCTGAGATAAGTGGATTGGCTGCGGGTTTGATCTTTCAATCTTCAGGCCCCTGCCAGGCCGCCGGAGGCGCCCCGGTTGAGCCATGTACTCATGGTTCAACCCATCAGGCAGCCTCCTTCATCGCGGGCAGCGTGGCGAAGTAGACCATGTCTGGCGTGCGCCCGTCGTGCGACTGATGTGGCCGGCGCGCGTTGTAGAACTCGAAGTACGCGGCCAGGCTCAGCCGAGCGGCGCTGACGCCGTCGTAGGCCTTCAGGTAGACGTCCTCGTACTTCACGCTGCGCCACAGCCGCTCGACGAAGACGTTGTCGCGCCAGCAGCCTTTGCCGTCCATGCTTTGGCGTGCACCGATGCGCTGCACCTCGGCGATGAACTCGGCGCTGCTGAACTGGCTGCCTTGATCCGTGTTCACGATCTCCGGCGCACCCCAACGCGCCGCCGCATCGCGCAAGGCCTCCACGCAGAAGTCCGCCTCCATCGTGATCGACACTCGATGCGCCAGCACCCGGCGGCTTCGCCAGTCCAGCACCGCCACCAAGTACACCCAGCCGCGCGCCATCGGGATGTAGGTGATGTCCAGCGCCCAGACCTGGTTGGCCCGCTCGACGGCCAGCCCGCGCAGCGCGTACGGGAACACCGGATGCGCTGGGTGCCGCTTGCTCGTGTTGGGCTTGCGGTACAGCGCCTGAATGCCCATCCGCCGCATCAGCGTGCCCACGTGCCGCCGTCCGACCTCGATGCCCAGCAGCCCCAGCAAGTCCCGCAGCATGCGGCTGCCTGCGAACGGATGCTCCAGGTGCAACTCGTCAATGCGACGCATCAACGCCAGCTCGCTCTCGGCAATCGGCTCGGGGTGGTAGTACACCGAGCCTCGGCTGATGCCCAGCAATAGGGCCTGGCGCTTGATCGACAGATCGGCATCACGGTCGATCATCGCTTTGCGCTCAGCAATCCCGCCTTGGTGAGCGCACCCTCTAAAAAATCGTTCTCCAGCGTCAGCTGCCCAATCTTGGCGTGCAACGCCTTGAGGTCTACCGCCGGCTCCTGCGCTGTCGCCGCAGCGCCGAACACGCCTGCGGCGCGTTCCAGCAGTTGTCTGCGCCACTCCGTCACCTGGTTCGGGTGCACGTCGTGCTTCTGTGCGATCTCGGCAATCGTCTTGCCATCGGCCAAGGCCTCAATCGCCACCTTGGCCTTGAACGCCGCTGAGTGGTTGCGGCGGGGTCTTCTGCTCATGTCGTCTGCTCCTGTCATACCGGGCTCTGTCCTCACCCATGGGAGCAGCCTATCCACTTTGCGACGTGTTCAGATTTGCGCGGCCGGCTCTCATGCCCTCCCGGGCGCTCGCCGCCGTATTCCTGTTGATCCCGGCGCGGCGCCTCTGCACCTACGACAACGCTCAGCTCGCGCTGTTACCCAGGCTCCGGTACCAGGTGATGCCCTGCTGCTCCGCGGTTCCTTTTTCCTTGCGGATGTAGAACTGGCCCGACCTTTTGAGGAGCTCTCTCCAGTTCTGACAGCTGTACTTCCGTGGCCGGTGCTCGGGGTGGGAGGCCCGTATCGCCTCGAGCGCGGTATCCAGCCGGGTCATCTGCCCTGGAGCTGTTTGCTCTTCCTGTCGACGAAGCAGCATGACGGCTGTGCAGTTCGGCCAGTCGACCGTGCCATCCGGCAAGATGCCGTGGAGGAATTCGTCGAAGTGAGCGCTCTGCACGAAGGCCGCGAAGTGCTGCTGGGCCTCCATCGCCGTCTTGGCCCATCGGTGGATTTCTTCATAGGAGGACTGTGCGGTGGCAAGGCCCTCTTCAAGCACGGCGATGGCTCGTTCGCATCCGGTCTGCGTGAGCAACTCGTGGTCCTCAAGGAAGTGGTGGACGATGCGATTGCGCAGCGTTTTGAATGCCTCAAGCCTCGCCTTCGTTTGCTCCAGCTCCTCCGCAGGCATCTCGAGGGCAAAGCGCGTGCGGAAGACAGGCCTGTCGGAAGCGACCTCTGGCTCGTCGTCGTCCGGTGTCGGCTTGCCTAGCTCCCGAAGGTACGACCGGTTGATTTCGTCGAAGAGATAGCCCATCGGCTTGGAGGCGAACAGCTCCTTGCGCCGCTGCTGATTGAGCGGCGCCGTCTCGACCGTCCCGAAAGCGACGCTGTCGATGATCAAGGCCTTCAGCAGCATCTCATATCGCTGTACGCGAAGCATGAAGCGCCCAAGCCTCTGATGCACTGTCGTCTGTAGTATTTGCAGTTCTGGATCGTTCATCCTCACTCCGCGGTCCGCCGCGCGCATTCTGCCCTAGTAGAGGGTGCGGACTGCTCTGAGGCCAGGTTACGCGGTTCAAACATCCCTCGCTCGCAACTATCATTGGGCTCCCTGCTGAAGCATCTACCAACGCTCAAATGCCCTTGCGCGCGACCTCTGGCGATACGAACGTCCACGCGTTCGACTTCGACGAGGACCAATGGGCGGCGCTGAAATCGAGCTATCGCGCTCACGGCCTGGCAATGCCTTGCTGCGGCCGCGGAGCGATACCCAAAACCAGCGCCTTGGGAAACTACTTCTTTGCGCACTCTCGCAAAGGCCCATGCAAGACCGCGCCCGAGACGGCTCAGCACCTGTACTGCAAGCAACTCATCGCGCAGGCGGCCCAGGCTGCGGGCTGGACGGTCCTCACCGAGCGCCCGGGGTCGTGCCCGCAAGGCGAAGAATGGATTGCGGACGTGTTCTGCGAGCGAGGCAACGCCAAGATTGCCTTCGAGGTGCAGATGTCGCCGCAAACGCATGATGAGACCCTTAGGCGTCAACGGCGCTATCGCGACTCCGGCGTGCGCGGCGCTTGGTTTCATGCCCCTCGCAAGGGCGACTACACGGTGCACACTGACAAGGAGACCCCTTCTTTCGTCCTGGAGGCCGTCAACGTAGGGGCACCACCGCCCGTAAAGGGTTTTCCTGCAAACCTGCCCGAGTTTGTGACCGCCCTGCTGTCGAAGCGCGTGACTTGGGAGGAGCCCCAGTTCACCCGGACGCTCTACGTGGAGTACATGGGCGACGTCTGTTGGGCGTGCCAGAAGCCGGTCAAACAAGTGTGCGGTATGACCAGCAGCGACGACACCCATTGGTGGTACCGACCCACTAGCGTGGCTGCGCTATCCCAGACGCTCGGCGGGGTGCACCTGGCCGTTCTGCCCGGGGAACTACGGGCGATAGGCCTGAACGAGGTTGGGACGCAGCAAATCATCCAGGGCAAGCGCACACATTGGCCCCACTGCAACCTGTGCCTCCACTGCAGCTCGCCGCAGAACAACTATCACGTCAGCGAAAAGCTGCGCGAAGCCTTTCACAGGATTGATCGCAGCGACCCTGCCCCGTCTCCCTTGGGGATTGCATCCTTCGAGCGCATCGAGCGTGGCACTCCTCGGTGGGTATACAGCGCTGGCAACGCTGCATAACTTAGGTCGTCAATCAGAAGGACATGTTCTTCAACGAGGCCGAGGACCTGGGCGTGGATGCCCAGCCGGCGCAAGAAGAGCGCGAAGACGATGACACCGTCACTGTTCCCGCCCACAAGCGTGCCAAGCGCGGTCGCAAGCCGTTGGATCCCGCGCTGCCGCGCGAGGTGGTGCGTCACGAACTGCCCGAAGCCGAGCGCGTGTGTCCGCACGACGGTGCCGCGCTGCAGGAGATCGGTGTCGAGGCCAGCGAGCAGCTCGACATCATCCCCCAGCAGGTGCGCGTCGTCCGCCACGAGCGCGTGAAGTACGCGTGCCCGTGCTGCGACGCCGGGCTTCGCCTGGCGGCCAAACCCGAGCAGGTGATTCCCAAGGGTCTGTTCAGCGAACTTCTGCTGGCCTGGGTGATCACCTCCAAGTACCTGGATGGCCTGCCTCTCTATCGCCAGGCTGCGCTGCTGGCGCGCTTCGGTGGCAGCGACATCTCGCGCAACACGATGGCCGCAAGTGTCGTGCGTGTGGGCCAAGCCGTGCAGCCGGTGATCAAACTGCTGCGCGACCTGGTGCTGGAGGCGCCGCTGATCTACGGCGATGAGACCCACATCCAGGTCCTGAAGGAGGCCGGCAAGGCCGCTCAGAGCAAGAGCTTCATGTGGGCGCAGATGGCCGAAGGATCCGGCCCCGAGGGCACGGGTCCGCCGATCCGGTTGTTTGCCTCAGTCCTCAAATTCGCCACATGCGGGCGATGGGAAGCGTTGGCTTGGACGCGACGTCCGCCCTTCGGCTGGCAGTGCTATTGGGCGATGAACAGGCTCAAGCTGCTGCAGCTCGTCGGAGCGTCAGTAGAGTTCCCGTATGTGCCAACGGAAAGGGGCTTTGGGCCCAAAGCGGCTTCTGACATGGCAGAGAGATGCCATTGGAAAGTTGCCTGAGCTCGGCCGCAGCGGTACGTGCGCCGCATTGTGCTACTGCCAAGCGTGGTAGCGAAGCGAGGGCTCGTTGTTGTGGATACAGAACTCGAACGCGTCTGGTCGCTCAATCGAAATGCCAAACTTGAATCCCAACTGCAAAATGGTTCCGGCTGGGGGGCGGGGGTAAGGGTCAACCGGCCAGACGGGGCACGCTTGTGCACGAACAAGCGCCGGCCAGACGTGCGACACGAACGATACATTGGCGCCAGGGTAGGCAGAAGTCACCGCGCCCACCAGGAAACCTCTGCTGTCGAAGACGGGGCCTCCGCTCATGCCTCCTCTTGCCTCGCATCCGACCGCAAGGCAAGCACTGGGAAGCAAGCGGTCTCGGCCCTCTGGATAGACCTCGAGCACGCGTCCTTTAATGCACCCAGGCAACAACTCGATGTTCATCGCCCTGGAAATTTCTTCTGTCTGCCGTACCGCTGAGAGCCCTGTGAGCGTGAGCTCCTCGCCGACTGCCGGCATTCGCGTCGTGATCGAGGCAACGGCAAAGCGCCGGTCTAACGGGAAATCCGAACTGAGGGTCATGGATAACACTGCGAGGTCGCTGTCCGGCACAGTCGCAACGTGCGTCACTGTCCAAAGCAGCATGCCCCCAGGCAAAGGAGCCTGCGCAACTAGCGTTGCGCCGCCGTTTGTGAGCTTCTTCAGGAATCCCTGATCTTCGAGCACGTGCGTTGCACAAATGGCGATCCCAGGTCCAACCAACGCTGCCGAGCCGGTCGTGTGATGCCCAGAGTCGTCGCGGAAGCTGAGCGCGAGCAAAATCCCCAACTGCGAGCCCACAGGCATGTAGTCGCCGTTCGAGCCTTCGAACAGAAGTCGCTTCGCATCGAAGCCCAGCGCCTCGCCACGCCGCAACCCCAACTCAGGGTTCAGCTGTGCAACAGTCGAGACCTTTTCTCTTTCCAGTTCCCGCCTATGCCCCATTGACGAATTTCTCCATCCGAACGTTCAGCAAGTCATTTGCAAAGCTACGTACCAGCATGGCTTCTAACGAGTCAACCATTTCGTCCAGCACGCTGTAGGCGCTCACGTAACTCGCCATCTCATACAGAGGAACCTCGCGGCGATAGATGCGTCGCTGCTTCTCATCATGTGTCCTGTAGACCTGTTTTCGGGACGGATGGTCCACTCTCTTCACTGCCTGAACATCACCCCGCTCACGATTGAAGGCGAGATTTATCTCCCTCCAGAGCCGCTGTTTGCGTGCCTTCCCCGCATAGATTGCATGGCCGCGACTGTCGAAGAACACGTAGACGCCATGATGGCGGTTTAGCTCTTCGAACAACCCACGCAGATAGGGGTGCGTACGCGAGGCGTCGAAGATCTCCCACTTCGCCTCTCCCTTGGAGAGCTTCTTTTCTATTGGAAAGAACTCCACCACCGGGCGAATCGCCTGCTTGAACACCTCTTTTCGCGCGGCCTGCTCAGCACGACTGATAACGCTCACGATTTGCTTGGGTGTCAGCTCCCGCCATCGTCTCCAGACATTCAAGCCCGCAGGGGTCAGGCCCAAGCACTTGGCCAAGGCGCTATCGGTTTTGACGTCATACTTTACTTTTAACAAATCAACAAGGTCTTCGCCTTGGCTCGTAGCGCGTTTCCTTCCGGTGGCCATTTCTGCTCTTTCTTGTGCCCGCGAATCTTGACCGGCAACAGGCCTGTGACGACCATGAGAAGCTGGCAACGGGCGGCGAAGAAGCGGTATTAAGTCACTCTTTGGGTCGCCGTAACAGGGAGAATTGGCGGCGGTCAAGATCCATTCTCAGGAACCACGCCTGAAGTCGCAAGGCCAGCGAACGGGCTCGGCACCATGGTGCGCGTTCAAAGGAGATCTCGCTGGCGTACGTGGCATCGGGTTGAGCGCCTAGCCCGATGTTGCAGAAACTACTGCGATTCGCTGGGTTGGTGCTGCGACCATACGGACTTGCCCTGACTTAACAGCGTCAGTTTGCGCAGTCGGGAAGACTGCTCGGTCTCCACCTCGGCCTCCCGAATCCGTTTCAGCCACTCGTCGATCGGTATTGGCGCGGATAGCTACTCAAAGACCCAGCCAACGGCACCGAAGGCAGCGAACAGTGGTACCCCTACAAGCATCATCAGGGGGCGGCATGAAAGGCGGATCTCAAGATCCAGCCAGCATTGGATGGAGCCCACTCGCTGCTGAACCGCCACAGCCGCTCGGTGAAAGCCAGTCGGTGTTCATGCTGGACGTTCAGCATGCGCATGCGATTTGTCCACTCGAGATTCCCATCTCCCTTCCTCTACCCCATCTTCGCCATGGTGGTGGACTTCGTTGCCTTCGATCACAGGCTCAAGCTGCTGCAGCTCGTCGGATCGGCTGCAATCCTTGTCGCTGCTGCCGGGATGACCCTCGGGTGGAGTTTTCAGAAATCGAGGAGGCCGGTCCCTGAGTGAGCGCGAGCCCGGCCGGCCAGAAGCGGTCGGTTCGCGGATACTGCAGCGAAGTCGGACCGAACTCTACCGCGAGGAGATCGGGTCGTTGACTAGCCGCGAGCCACCTTGGCGGCGGTCGCAGCTGAGCGAAACCCGTGGGTACTGCGCCCCCACCATTCAGCAGGTTGCGCGAAAGCGGACGCAGAAGCAGCCGCCATCATGGCAACAGCTAGGAAGCGAGAAGAATGCAAGTCGGCTCCTTGGTGGCGCCCATCACGACGAAGTCACGCCAGGTGCGCAGGTCGGTCGGAAGACTGGTCAAGTCGGCGAAGGGCGCGATCATGAGAGTGCCGACGCAGACATGGATCAGAGCGATGAGGTTCGGCGGCGTATCGCCGAGCTTCTTGGTGACGATCGCCGCGATGGCGTAGAAGAAGGCCGCACCGAGGGCCATCAGGACGCCGGCGATGTAGGCCGTGTCCGGACCGGCGTAGGCCGCCGCGGACGGCCTGGCCTGCACGATGAGCAGCACGCCCGCGAACGCGATGCCAAGCCACGTGAGCTTGGCAGCGGTGATGCGCTCGGAGAACAAGATCGCGCCGAGGCCGACCAGCATGAAGGGCTGCGTGTTGTAGACGGCGATGGCGACTGAGATCGACGCCCGCGAGAAGGACGCGAAGATCAGAAGCCAGTTGAGGACGATGGCCACGCCGCCAAGGGCGGCCCAGCCGACTTGCCTTAGCGTGAGCGTTCCGCGCAGCGACCCTGTGATGGCGCAGACCGACAACAGCGTCGCCGCCCCGAAGACGCAGCGCCAGAACAGGAGCTGGTTAATGGGCTGCCCGGAGTAGACGACGAACCAGCCGATCGTTCCCGATATCAACATGGCCGCAATCATCTGAAGCGTGCCGATCGTTTTTTGCTCATGCTCATGGTTGCCGATGAAGCCGATGTTCTCATTTGAATCAACTACTTGCGCGCGCCGCCTTCAAAGTTAGACCTTAATCTTGATGGAATCTTGGTCTAACTATGAACGAGCCCGACGAAGTCGGTGGCCGGGCGGGCCGTCGCCGGCTGGACTGCCGGCATGGAGGCCAATCCTTAAGCGGCCTTCCTCATCAGCTCGATGTCGGTTTCCTCGAGATCGAACCACTCCCCGTTGATCCGCTTTCTCGCGAAGGCGTCGTGGTAGCGGCGTTCCGCGGCGTGGCAGTCGTCGAACCAGACGCAGAAAGGGATCGTGTAAATAAACGGCAACCGCACGCCGAAGGTCCGCATACGGTCGGGCACGCTCCGCGTCCGACCGATCTTGTATCCGTAGGCCGACTTCAGCACGTAGACGACGCCAGCCAGCGCGCCGGAAGTCGGCTGGCCGATGACCTCGACAGGGTTCAGCCGCTCGGGTGCGATCCGGCTCGATCTGGTCTTCGCCGCTCCTTTGGGCCGCGTCGCCATCGTGGCGTGATCGCGCAGTTCCAGGCCGTCGAAGTGCTGCTGCCAAAGCTCGTGCAGGCCGTAATCACAGATTTTTTTCGACGCGAATGCGAAAGGACCAGACCTCCAGAAGCCCCGGCCGGTGCCGGTGTCGACCCCGATCAGGGCCGTCGTGGGCTGCCAGTCGACGGTGCGGGTCGTGCCGATGCCGCCAGTGAAAACTCCGAGCCATCGCAGCAGCCCGGTCTGAGCGGCGTCGTCATAGGCGGCGATGGTGATGCCGTGACCGCGGCTGGGTGGAGACGCCTGGTTGGCAATCTCGGGCGGCAGCGTGAACTCGGAGGAAGGCGCGTCCGTAACGGAGTTCAACGAGCACGGAATACGCCAGTACTTGGCTGGGGTCAACATGGCAGCGTTTCCTCTGTGTAGTGGTGGTTGCGGTCACGACCACGCGGTCAGCTGCGCGCCCGGTCCAGCATGTTCCGGTGCCGCTCTCGTTGACGGGATTCCCAAGTCAACACGGGGTTGAATGCCAGCCAAGATCCCGTGAGGCGCAGGTCCCGTTCAAGCGGGCACATGCCGTCGGTTTGATCGGCCCCGAGCAGAACCTCCAGACGCTCGAGCAATGTGCTGTCGCTTTCCCGGTCAAGCCAGATGCCGTCTTCGACGGCTGCCAAAGTAGAGCGGTCGAGCGGCATGAGCCAGGCGCCGGTGTCTTCGCCAGGCCTATACAGCGCCGGCACTATCGTTCCGTGGTTCAGGGGTGACGGGTAAGCGATGAGCCAAGCGTAGCTCTGCGTCGTGGACCCGCAGTAGATGCGCGCTCCTCCATCCACATGGCCCTTCGGCTCCTGGCGCTCTGCATCCCAGCCGATCTCGGGCTCTTTCATCCCATCGGGTTCCTGGCGCTCCCAGGCAATCGCTTCAGCGCGCATGACGTGGTAGCGCAGCGGCTCCTCCGACCTTTTGGGAAGGTCCCAGGCGGCCAGGTAGCCCACTCTCGCGTGGGGCACGAAGAAAAAGCGCTCGTCCTGGAGTTGATCATTGTCGAAGTACTGCCTTGTGATGCTCGAGGCGGCGGCAATCTCCGACCGGGGCGCATAGTACATGCTGGCTGGATCTACCGAGGCTCGCAGTTTGCGTTCGAAGGACTCGGTCTCCCCTGCCGCGACTTCAAACGGCGACGCTTCGTGATATTTGTTAGGCTCAAGAGGCCACGTCAGCGTCCCTCCGGACGCCAGGCGAACGTCGACGGTGCGACGGTACAGGGCACTCCAGCCGAATTCCTCATTGAGGCGGTCAACGAGGTCTTGCAGCAAGTCGGCCACAGCGTCGATGCGATCCCACTCGGCCATCTTGGCTTGGAGTTGGTCGAATCGAGTCCCTGCCACGAGCTCACGCAGCGCCTTGGTCTGGGGCTCACCAGTCATGGTCGCGACCGCCTCCGCGAGGTCCTTATACCGTTCGAACGAGCGCCGCAGTTGCTTCTTGTCTGGGTCTTCACCCTCTGCGAGTCGCAGTCGGTAAAGCTCCCGCGAGGATGTCGCTTTTTTGAACGCCTCCCTGCAGAGTTCGCCCGGTCGACGGCCGATTTGAGCCTTGCGCTTTTCCAGAATGGCACCCATGTTCCTGGCAAGCTGGACCGCCTCGTCCGCGGACAGGTGGTTGGGGCGCTGCCGCGTCAGCGCCTTGGTGAAGCGCCGCTCGTCGCCGGCTCGGCGCGTGGTCGCCGCGCGCACCCGAGCCATCAGTTGCACAGCCTCCAAACCGGAGGCTCTGTCCGCCGGGTTCTTCGGAGTGTTCATGGAAAGTGCCTCCTTCAGCGGCCGCGACGCACAGAGCGGTCCCGCCGCACCCGGGTGCAGCGCCAGCCCGCCGTGATGACCTGCCCGCCCTCGGCCTCGATGAGGTACGCCGACAACAGCGGCCGCAACGCCGCGACCGCGGCCCTGCCAAGGACCTGGCGCACTCGGCGCCACGCCGCCTTGTCCATGTAGACGATTTCCGCGCCGCGACCAGCCGGCTGGCGCGCCCCGTAGAGGTCAAGCAGGTCAGCGACGAGGGGCGGAATCGAGCGCTGTTGCGAGCGGACGGTGGCGTGGTGGCTGAGCGGAAGGGTGTTCATGGCTGCCGAGAGTTTGTTGCTGAGGTGAGCGCAATGGTGCCCAGATCGCCCCTCAGCGTCTTCCCTTTCTCGCAGGGCCAGCAGCCTTGCCGCGGGAAATCCTGCGGGAAATTTGAGGCGTAGTGGCGGGAAATTTGAACGGCACGGTCCTCACGCGCAGGTAACGACCACGTCAGCCATTCCGCAGAGGGCGGAGGTCAGCCCGGCCGAGCTCGCCCCTCTTTTCGAGATCCGGTTTCCAGCCGGGCGACCATGGGTCCACCCCTTTCGATGGCGACCGCCCTGCCCTGCCCCAACCTCTTTGTGCTGGTCTCCAAACAGGGCTCGGGATCTCGCGGCGGCCGTTTCCTCATTCGAATCAACCACTTGCGCGCGCTGCCTTCAGAATTGGACCTTAATCTTGATGGAATCTTGGTCTGCAGAACGGCCACCTGCCGTCGCTAGCCACGGGCAGCTTCCCGGCATCCGACCTGGCCGTCGTCACGTCGTAGGCGTCTGGCGATAGAAGCCTCTCGGGCAACCCGGGCAACGCCTTCGCAGGCCGAGCGCGCCCCCGCCGCAGCTTGCTGCGGAACCTGAACCGCAGCGGTGCACTGCGGCATGGCGGTTTGCTTGGCCCCCGGGGGCGCCAACGCAGACGACGAACCATGCCTGGACGCTAGGCACCCAGAAGTAGCGCCCTACGGCGACGCCCTCGGCCGAAGGGAGCGCGCTCGACCAGATCGTGGTTGACATCGAGCGCCGTAAGCGCTGAGGCAAAACTGGCTGGATCGGTGTGGCGCGCGCGCAGCCAAGCTCCGCCTTCATCGACTTCGAAGCGGGCGCAGCTGCGACATCAGGCCTCCGGTAGTGATCGAGGAGCGCACCTCGATTCCAGCCTCGCGCAGAGCTCGCGCCACCCAGACGTTGCAGGTCTTGAAGAGATGAAACTTCTCGCGCGAGGGATAGAACGCGCCGCTTGCGTACAGGCTGGGCGCGATCGGCGCCGAGTCGGCCTCGAAGCTCGCCGTGATGTAGGCGAGCAGGCGCTCGAAGCCGGCGCGCGAGAGGCGCAGCTCGACCACCTCGCTCGCCGGGAACTCGCGCGCTGGCGGCTCGTTGAAGCCGGTGACGTGCAGCACGCTCGGCGTCGGCCAGGCGAGCGCCTTGAAGCCGTACCAGAGGTTGAACCCCGGCGCCGGGTAGTAATCGCGGTCGCCCCAGCCTACCTCGAGGTACTTGGCGCTGGCAGGGTGCGGCAGGGGGCGCCAGCGCGCGAAGTCGATGTCGGCGGCCCCCATGGCGAGGCCCGTGTGCCAGCCGTGGGCGACGACGTATATAGGAATTTCAGAAGCCCCAGGGCGCTCGGCCGGCGCACTTGCACAACCCGCCAACAGCAGGACTGCAAACAAGGCTAGCGCGGACCTGATCATAGAAAGTTTCCGACCCGGCGATGAAATTCTCGTTCTTTCATCTCATGCCATACACCGGCCCCGCCGAGGCCTCCAGGGAGTGGCCGGTGCCGAACGTGATCGGCGGCGCTCTCGCCTACCCGACCAAGCGCGTGCGCATCGCGATGATGGGGAACCCGATGCCGCTCGCGCACATCGCGAAGGCCGTTCGGTAAGTCCGCACGCGACGCACCTCGAACGGAGCTGCGGTCAGGCCTTTACGGATTGACTGCTTCTATGAGGACTGGTTTGTCAAGGCATGACGGTCATGGCGGGACCTGTTCGTAGCGGCCTATGGAAGTGCCGGCGGGGTGCGACATCCATCGTGATCCAAGGTCGGGGACTGTTGGAGGTCCGAGTCGGTGCTCAGACAAGCTTCTCATATGGTCGCCGCTGTCAATCGCGCGATGGCGCATGGGAATCGATCGGGTGATGCGGCGCGAGCGTAGCAGCGACGATGGATCAGACTCATATCCGCGGATTGGGTACCAGCATTCCATCTGTCCGTCGTGGGCCTGCCTCGCTCTATTGCCGGAGATCAACCTTGCGGTGCCCTTGTAGAAGCTTCAAGGGTTACCCAATCGTGCTCGCGTCGCATCGCCCGATCGATCCCCGTTTCATCTCATGCGGCCTTGGTGCTCTCGCGCTGCGCTTGCGTGCCGCCGCTTGCGGGCTCCATTGCCGTCCGCTGTAAGCCCGGTTAGGGCCCGCTGCCGTCCCTTGCCCTGCGAACCTCAACAACAGCTGTGCCGTTTGCTGCCTTTCGGCGGTGACTGCCGGCCTTGTACTGTGAGCGAACCAGCAGTGATGTCCTTTTCCGTGACTTGGGCGAACGGCCCGTTCCAAGTGGTTTCCCGGGAGCGTGTAGAACTCCAGAGCTCGTGAGCCGGGACCTACCGAGGGGCAGACGGACAGATTGTGCAGAAGTCACAACGGGTGCAGTGGTGACCGATGGCCGGCGTGTTGTCGCCGGTGCCGAAACGCTGTGCCGCCTTGTAGGCCTTGGTCATTTCAATTGCCTTCGAGCCCTCTACTTGGTCGGTCTTCTCCGAAAGCACATGGTGAAGGGACATCGACGTAGGTCCCGGTAAGCCCAGCCCACGAAGCACCGGATTCATTATGGTCTTGAAGTCGCTGATTCCGCGGCGAGAGAACCTCAGGATTGCGTACTCGGTTCCGCCGTAGGTCCCATCGATGCGAAAACCCCAAGGCATCTGCAGCTTTAGTCCGCCGATGGTAGCCGAGGCCTGCTCGAATCGGCCGCCTCGCTCCCGCAAGGTCTTCACCTGGCGTTCACCTCGGTCAAGCGCATAGAGCGCGTCGGCCCACAGGGAGGGGTCTTCGACCGCGGTGGGCAATTTTCGGTTCGTCCAGGCCGCACCCAGCGCCCCCTGTGCCGAGCCCGACGCGCCGGAAGAGAACGCCTTGAGCGCATCCATCACTGCCCATCGGGCGCGCACCGATACGTCGATATCCGACTCGCTTTGCATCTCCAGGACGTGGCTGTACCAGTAGCGGAGCGAACAAGTTGCGTAGCTGTAGAAATCTTCAAAGGGCAACGCCGTCGGCGCAACAAACGCCCCACTCGTGACCGCCTTCGCCATGGTCAGCGAAGTCCCGCTGTATGTCTTTGACAGGTACTTCCTGGGGTAGTGGTCCAGCTGGGGTGCGGTCGAGTTCTTGAACTTGGTGTCTTGATAGAGATACAGATGCCGTTTCGCTCTCGAGACAGCCACGTAAAGCAGGTTGTTCCGTTCGACCGATTCCTCAAATTTGTATTCTTCCGTGCTGCTACCGAGGGCCTCGGGCGGCACGATGTCAAGAATTCCTTCAGGCCGCCAACTGGGCTCTCGGCTTCCGTAGCTGTCCACGCTCACGAAGCCCAAATGCACGGCATCGAACTCCAGCCCCTTACTGCCGTGAACGGTCATCACGCGAACGCCGTCGAGTACGGCTGCTTCCGGCGGAAGCTCGCGCTGACCTTGGGCATCGCCGATTCGCTGCCGCAACCGTTGTCGCAGCAGGTACCGTGACAGCCGCGCCTCCTTCACTTCGCCGTCGCCGTTTCGCACGCTGTAGGCGAACTGCCAGAGGGCAACGCGACTTACCCAGGCTCGAACGCTGGTGTCAGCGGTAGGCGGGAGGCCGAAGCGCCTGTCCAGCAGGAGATGGCAGATGAAGGCCCAGGGATTGGAGCCATGCTGAAACCGCCCGATGAGGTCTCGGAGACTGGCCGTCACCTCCAGTCCGCGAGGGCTGAGGCCCGGCGGCGGCGCGTGAATCCAGCGACCTCTCTGGAAGGCCACATCGCGCTCGGCGGCCTTTAACAGCACGTCTACGTCTGCCAGCGGCATGTTGAGGGCAGAAATCCCCGACAGGCCGACCAGTGCCTTCGGGCGACGCTCAACGAGGAGCTGGATGAGGCAGAGGATGTGCTTGACCTCGACCCGCGCAGTGAGGTCTCCGATGTAGATGATGGGAACCCCCGCCTGCTCCAGAAGCTCGGCGGCGCGCTCTACGTCGCTCGACTTGCGGCAAAGCACTGCCTGGTGACTAAAGGGCACCCCGCTGGCCTGCAATTCGCTGATGTGTTCAAAAATCGCCCCGAGAAGGGCATCGCCGTCGCGGCAGGTGACAACCACAGGCTTTACGCCCGATGCGCCATTGGTCGCGACGACCTCATCGAGCCTCAACGTGCTCTCGAGAGCGTGGTCGCGGCCAATCTGCTGCGTGAGGTCGACGACCTCCTGCGAACTTCTTCGGTTGAAGGTCAACGGATAGCGCTGGATTGAAGTCCCAGCGGCATGCGCCTTGAACTCGACGTCGAACTTCTGGAGGCTTTTCAGCGAAGCGCCCCGCCAATGGTGAATAGCTTGGCGAACATCGCCGACCACCCAAATACGCTTCTTGTACGCCAGCTGACGAAGCAGTTCGACCATGGCCTGCGTGACGTCCTGGTATTCGTCCACCAGGACGTATTGAAAGCGGTCGGCCAACTCGACGAATGGCGTCCTATCGTGTTTGAGCGCAATCGCCGGTTTCGAGATGAGGTCCACGAAGTCGACAGTCCGGCGCTCCTTGAGCAAGGTCTCATGCAGCTCGAAGAGGGTGGCCACATCGAGGCGCTTTTGCTGAAGCTCCTCATCTTTGACCTCGTTGCTCTCTACAAAGCTCTTGTAGGCAGCCGGGGAGACCATCTCCTCCTTGAGCCTCTTGATGCCGTCGCCGACGGCCCCAAGCCAGTCGTACGGGTCTTCCACACGCAGGAAGTGCTCGAGCTTGACGCGCGGCAGCGCCTTGACCAGATTGGTCATCGAGCCCATCAAGTCCGACACGTGAAGGTCCGAGTCCAGTTCGAAGTGCTGGTGGTACTTCCGCAGGAACTCCAGTCCGAACGAGTGGAATGTGCCCGCCCAGATATCGGAAGCATCGGCAATTCCGGCGCTTCGCAGGCGTTCGACCAGTTCCAGCGCCGCTTTGTTGGTAAACGTGAGGACCAGAATTTGGCTCGGATGCACATGCTTCTCTTCCACCAGGTACTTGACTCGATGGATGAGCGTCGTGGTCTTGCCTGTACCCGGTCCTGCGACCACGTTCGCCGCGCGTTCTTCGGCTCTCGCCGCCGCCAACTGGTCGGGGCTCGGTTTACTTAGCGGGCTGGTCGTCTCGGTTGAATCCGGAAGGAGGAGACCATCGAGCATTTGCTGCCTGACGAATTCCAGTGGAATGCCGAGCTCGGTGGCCGCATCTGAAGGGCCCTTTCCGGCCAATGCGAATTGGCGGGCGACATCTCTTGGTAGCAGCAACTCGCGGGCGAAGACGTTCGCTTGGAGTTCCTGTCGCTCTCGCGCGCCATAGGCTTCCACCTTGAGAACGGCTGGGCTGCCAGCGCTGCCCAACAAAGTGCTCAAGTGCGCAACGGTTGTGGCCGGCTTCGTCGCATCAAGTAAGAAGTGCCCGAGTTCATGGGCGACAAGACCACAGAACTCGGCATTCCATTTGTCGACCTCCGTACTCACATAGATGAACATTTGCTCCCGCTGGAGCACGGCCGTCCCGCCCCCAAGGTCGGGATAGGTCGGCGGCACAGACTCAATCGCAATGTTCAGGACCGACTCGACCTTTTGCAGCAGGTCTTTGGCCGCTAGCGGGGTGTGCGCATGTAAGGGCTCCAGTTTCGCTCTGGTTGCATGTGCTTCATTTCGAGCGCGCTGGAAGGGATTCATGCGTATCAGACTCCCAGTTCAAGAAGAGCTTTCGCGTCTTCTGGGGAAAGGCTCAACGCCTTCACCGCGGTGGTCCAAGTTGCAGGCGCCGTAGAGAGCACAGGCTTTCCGCCCTCCGCTTTGAATGCGGGTACCAGCCTCCGGTCAAAACTGCCTCGAAACACGGTGGTCAGCAGAGACTCAGGCGCATCCAAGGCTAAGGCGAGTTTGGGAAGCAATTTCCTTGGTGCGCGTACGCTTCCTGCCAGGATGCCCGAGACGAGAGGAACGGCAAAAGGCTGAAGTCCAAGCTTCGAAACCAGACTTCTAACTGCCGCACCCTTGCACTTCGAAACCCGAGATTCGAGGGGCTCGAGCAGCCTTTGCATCGCAATACCATGGGCCACGCACAGCACGGTCAACTCAGAGACAGACTTCTCGTACTCCTTCGCGGTCGACCGTAGCCGCACGGCGTGGCCTGGGTCCAAACGCACCATTACCTGCTCGGTGTTGGAGTCATCCCATTCGTGCAACTCGTTGGCAAGCACATCGAATAGCGAGGTGGGGCTCGCGTAGAGCGACCTCGCAACGAAGTCTTCAAATCCGAAGACAACGAATCGCCGGCACACGTCGGCGAAGCTCGTCGCCTCGGTGGCGGCCAACTCCTCGAGATGTTCCTTCAGGCGAGAAGGCAACGAAGCGCCAAGCGTCTGTTGCTTCGCCTTGGAAAGCGTGCGTTCTGGAGAAGACGCCTCCGTTGCCAATTCGGCGCCGGTAGCACAGGAACTCATTTGAATCGCTTCGTGTTGTTGTGCGGACGACGTCACATAGGTGGCAACGTCAACGAGAGCCAGCCGAATCGCTTCATTCGGCGAAGTAGCCGTCACTTCGCGCTTCGAAGAGCCTTGCATGTCATAGGAAACGGAAATATGTCCCTCAGGCGTCGCCTGCAATCGGGCTGTCCGAAGAATGCTAGAAAATGTATCTGGGAGCCGGGACAAGAGCGCTTGAGCTTGGTCAAGGTCTACCGGTTTAAGCGTGGTTTGCATTGACGCCCTCCATAGCTGCGGGGCACGCGAGCCCCTTGACGCAGTGTAGATGTATATCAATAATGTATCAACCCCCATGGAGATGTTATGACTGCGCCGAAGCTGGCTGCGGCCATCAGGACCGCCGTTGCAGCCTGGGAGCTGGAGACCTCATTTGTGCAACGAGTGGACGCACTGGCTGACCCTGGAAAGCTTGGTGGCGAGCTGGCCAGCGGCGTGGAAGAAGCGCTCATTGCGGCTGGCGAAGACCTGGCAGCGGTCCGTCAAGAAGTCCTGTCGGCGCCGTTCGTAGTGTTGACCAACGTGTTCGAGCCCACCCAATTGCCCGACACGCCGGACTGGTTCACGCCTGTTCCGGACGCCACCGGCACCTACGCGGGCCGCGCTGCGGCCATCGCTGCCCAGGCTTTCCTCGGCATGGAAACCGTGTCGTACGGGTCCGAGAACAGCGGAGAACTGTTCGTCAGCCTGACGGCGATTCCTGGTGACGGTAAGTTCGCGCGCAAGTCTCAGGGAGGACTGCGCGGGCACACGGACGGCGTGAGCTTTCCGTTCAACGGCGAGACCGACGCGTCCAATGCGCGAATCGCGCCGTCGCCCGATGTGGTGACCCTGGTCGGCCTGCGGAATCCGAAGTCCGTGCCGACGACAGTGATGGTGCTCCAGGAGGCCTTGGGCAAGCTGTCCCCGGAAGACATTCACGAACTGAAGCAGGCGCAGTTTTCAATCGAGTCGCAAGCGACCTTCCTCGAAGGCATGCGCGACATCCTCGGGGATGTCCATACCGCCATCGACGAGCCGGTGCTCAAAGATGCAGCCATCGGCACGATTGTTCGATTCAGCCATTCCAGCGTTTCGCCAACTGAGCCTGGCGGCGCTGCAGAAAAAGCAGCTGAGAATTTTGCGAAGGCCTGCAGCGAAGTAGCCCAGGCCGTGGCCATCCAGCCCGGCGACCTGCTGCTCGTGAGCAACCGACTTTGCCTGCACGGCCGCGGGGAAGTTGGGGGTGAAATCGGCGGGCAGTCGAGGTGGCTGCTGCGGACCTACGCGCTGGACACGTCCCAGCTGGATGACAGTCGTCGCCATCTCGGCAACCGGCCGGCTCACGTGCTCTTTCCCTAGTGTGGGGCGCCGGAGTGGTCGGTTCTTGCCGACCCCGCTATTCGCGGCTTGAAGTCGAGCGACCGCAGTCAGCGCCTGAAGCGGTCGGAAGTGGCCCGACGATGACTGCCCGCTCCTGGCCTGGAAGCGACTGGCGCCCATTGTTGATCGCGAGTAGTCAGTGCGCATGCGCTTCAACGCGATCGCGCCGTCGCACCGCCCTGCCCTACCCCCGCCCTTTGCCGTCGCTCAGGACGGGGCGTTCAAGCAGCGCGGCGGGCCGATTCTTCATCGAATCAACGACTTGCGCGCGCCGTCGTCAAAGTTAGGGCATAAATTTGATGGGAATCGGGTCTAACTTTGAACGAACTCATTTGGATTTTTTTTGGCCGAACTGGCTCCCTTGGGATCCCTCATCTAAGACAAAGCAATTCCGTCCGCCTCCTTGTTTGCTTGTCTGCCGACGGATCACCTCGGACTCAGCCTGGCCGTTGCCTTACGAGCACCGTCTGAGCTGGCCTGCAGCGCGATCTCGCACTCATATAGAACGCCGGCGAGCGAGAACATGAGCTGCCAGCGCGCGCCTGGCACTCGCGGCCCGCCTGTCTCGTCCGCAAAGACGATGATCCCGGCCTGTGGCAGATGCTCAATGGCGAACTCACTTACCAGGGTGCTGTCGAAGGCGTCGGATGAGAGCGTGACCGTCCGCGCAGCGTCGTCGTACTGAACCTGGATCATGAGGTCCGGCAACGACGAGCCGACGTGCTTCAGCATGCAGTCTCCGGGACGCGCGCTGTCCAGATAGCGAGGCGATGTGGTCATGATGGTCCGATGCGTGCTGCGAGGCCCGTGGTGCCGTCATTCTCGTTCGCCGCCGGCCGCCCGCAAGGGCCGTTCGGACCTGGAAGGAGGATCCAGCTGGGATCTGCCCTCCGAACCGATTCCCGAAGTATTGATTCCCTAGGGATCCCTCCCCTCCAAGACAAAGCAATTCCGGGCGTGGTCCTTGATCGCCCTGACCCTCGGCGCATGCTCTATCGTCCTTGCCCGACCCAGCGCCTGAGAAGCGTCCCGGCGGCGCGCGTGCCGATTTGTCTCGCCAATTGGGTTCGCGGCGCAACGATGCGCTGATACAGCAATCCTCTGTTCGTGGCGAATTTTTGCTGCGGGGAATAGTTCGCCGCGAAACGATGATCGCAACAATGCGCCATCCCGATCTGGTACGTGCCAAGTCTCAGTGCACGCCCGCGTCCCCGAGCTGCGCGGCTACCGTCAGCAGGTCCTGATCGGTGGGCACGTTCCAGTCCTTGCCGACGGTCGCTTCCGCATACATCGAGAGGAAACGCCGCTTGACCAGGTCGTGTGTCCACCCGTCTGTCTTCAAGCGCTTGATCATCTGAGGATGGATCGGGCCGGGGCCTTTCAGCATGAGCTGCTCCATCGTGCGGAGGATCTCGCCGGCGATCTGCGCCTGCTCCGTTGCCGAGAGCTTGCGGAAGTCATCTTCCACCGCCTTCAACCTTGCCGCCTTCCAGGCCGTTTCATAGGCCTCTCGGCGCCGAGACTGGAGCTCCTGCGATTCTCGACTTCCCGGATCTTTTCGCGCCTCCACCGCCACAGCGCGCGACGTCGCCCGTTGTGCGTGGCCTGGCATCAGGGACAACAGGTACCGCTCAGGATCACGAACCGGTTCCGGAAAGGGAGTCTCGATTCGTCGCCGGAGATCTGGAAGCGCTGTGGCCAAGGCCTCGGCCCCGTACGTGTCGACGATCTTCTCTACGCGAGCATCGCTGATGCCAAGGTCCCTCGCCTGACGCACCGATTCCAGATCTGCTTTCTCCGGGGCTTGCTCGAGGGCCAGCTGGCGCTGCTCATTGGGTCGAATGAGAAACTGAATCTCGTGGATGAAGCGGCCTTGCTTGTGTTCCTTCAATTCGAGCTGCAGATCGGTGACCGCATTGACCTCTGCGATTGCAGGTTTCAACACGTCGCGCTTGAAGAATGAGTAGTCCAGCTTCTCCAGGCGTGCGGCGTCTGGCAGCCGGCCGGTGATGGGGTCGTGCCACCAGCGCCATTCCTTGCGGGGGCTCTGCCCAACGTTCTTGTAGCGGTTCGCCACTTCATATAGGCACACGGCCGCGTAGGTGCGAAGCTGCGCAATCATCGCCAGGTTCATTCGAGCGAAGACGCGCGGATTTAGAAGCTCGTGTCGAAGGGCCGGTGCGAACGCCCAAGAAATCCACACCTGCCCGCGGACCTTCTCAATGGAAGCCTGTGCGAGCAGGCTGCAGCCGATCCACGAATCGCCCTCCCCTGTCGTCGGCGATTGCCATTCGACTGTGGTGGTCAGCATCGCCCGGAAGTGCTTCTTGATCAGCTCCAGATCGTTGGAGTCGTACTCGAGGAGGTGCACAACCTCGCTCAGCGGCGCACGATGGACCTCGACGTCCTTGCCCTTCCTCAGTTCCTCTTGCGCCAGGCATAGGAGGACGTTGTAGGTCTTGCGGCCCAGCACGGTAATCGGATGCGACCGCGCTGACATCGCGAGCGTACTGACCGGCTTCTTGAAGAGACGGTCGCCGTCCCCCCGATCCTGAACCTGGATGTCTTCTGACGACCTGAGGGACACCGACGCCTGCTGCAAACCTGTTCCTTTTGTTGCGCGCCAATGTAACCCCGATTCTGCTCAGATGAAAGCGCAAATTCATGTATGAGCTGGCCCCTTTTGGGGCAGTTGGAACGCCCTCTCACGTGATAAGCCGCGGCGATTTTCGGTCGGTAGGCGCTCGAAATCCTGTCGGAGCTCATGTGAAGGACAAGCGCGCGCTGCTGGAGGCGGCCCGGAATCCTGCTGGAGCTCATGTGACGCCCCAGCCGGAGCGCTCCAAGTCGAGACCAGATGCCGCGAAACCGCTTTTCCAAGGCATTCAGGCGACTCCCGTGTTCACCCTGCCAAGCTCCTGACAGAGCTCATATGCCGTCCCGCATCGACACGGTTGAGTTCCCGACGAAGCTCGGGTTTCTCCTGTACCCTCTCGCAAAAACAATGTAAGTTGTTGATTTTTAATGGGAAATTCGCTCTTAAAGGTATTAGAGATTTCAAAGGGTATTAGATAAATCAAACCCGTATGGGTTTTCTAAGGCATGTGCTCAAGCCAGCTCGGGCCCACACATGAGCTTCTACAGGAGTTCGCTTTGCAGATTCTGTGTGATCGGGGACAATCCACGCAAATCGCACAAACTGTTTTGTACGACATCAGTTGGACCGAAGGAGCGCCATGAAGGAACTTGAAATCACCATCCCGTCCGAGATCTTTCTCCAGCCGTCGACCATGGCTGATATCAAGGCGCAGGCCCAGCGCGCAAGCGTAATGGTCGAGGAGATCCGCGCCAAGATGCTCGCGCCCTCGGCATCGAAGACGAGCCCAGTCTTTATCCAGAAGGAAGTCGCCGAGGCGTGTGGGCTGGAGCCCGGCCAATTCACTTATCGCATGAAGAACGCAGACCTCCCTCCTCTGCCGGCCGGTCACTGGGATGCGAAGAGCCGACGGCGTGAGTTCAGTCTTGCGGAGACACGAACGTGGGTCAAGGAGTTTCGGAAGGATCGCCTGCGGCCCGCTGGCGGTGAGGCGGTGGTGATCGCGGTGGCCAACTTCAAAGGTGGCGTCGGCAAGTCAACGACGACCATGACGATGGCCCAAGGCCTGTCGCTCCTGGGCCATCGAGTGCTGATCATCGATGCCGACCCACAAGGGTCTCTCTCGACGCTTACCGGTCTTGTTCCCGATATCGATGTCCAAGAAGAGGACACCTTCTTGCCTCTTTGCCTGGGCGAGGAGGAATCGATCCGCTATGCGATTCGACCGACGTACTGGGATGGCCTGGACATCGTCGCTGCCGCTCCCCTCCTCTTCGGTATCGAGTTCTCCCTGCCGGCTCGCCAGGTCAAAGAGAGTCGCGATGGCTTCGAGTTCTGGAACGTCTTGAACCTGGGGATCGATGATGTGCGGCAAGACTACGACGTCATCCTGATCGATACCGCCCCCGCCCTTTCATATGGCACGGTGAACGCTTTGTACGCCGCCAACGGGATCATCATGCCCCTGCCGCCGAACGCCCTCGACTTCGCTTCGGGTGCCCAGTTCTGGACGCTTTTCACCGATCTGACCGAGAACTTAATCGGTGCCGCAGGTGTCGAGAAGACGTTCGATTTCATCAACGTGTTGCTGTCGAGGGTGGATAACGACGACGCCAGCACCATGGTGCGCAAGTGGATCATTCAGACCTACGGCGACAAGGTGCTCCCGGCGGAGATCCCGCGGACGGTAGTAACTTCTGCAGCGAGTGCAGAGTTCAACACCGTCTACGACATCTCGCGCTACGACGGCAATGCGCGAACGTACAAGCGCGCTCGCGACGCTTACGACAACCTGGTGCAGTACATGGAAGGCGTGGTCCGGGCCGTCTGGCAGCGAGACATCAAGCGCAAGCAGGCATCCGGCCAGACCAGCGTCGCAATGGAAGGAGCGTGATCCATGGCAACGCGTAAATTCTTGGAAAAGGGCAACTCGATTGTTTTGCCATCGGAGCAGAAGCGTGAAGAGCATGCGCCAACGGGTGGGACCATCACCGGCCCATCCACTGTAAACGGCAACCCGGATCAGGCGCCAGCTCGACCGCCGCGGCCGCCCAGGACTGCAATTGGCGGCATGGCCGCTTTCATGCGGGAAGAGTCGTTGGTGGTGACTGAACTGGAGGCACTCAAGGTCGAGCATGCACGCTTCGACGGGGCTGATCCGGTTCGGGCCTTGGACCCGCAGACGATCCGGCGTTCACGCTGGGCCAATCGGCACACCAGTTCGTTCGACACGCAAGACTTCGCCGACCTGCGCGACGAGGTTCGCAATGCGGGCGGCAACATCCAGCCGATCAAGGTGCGGCCCGTTTCGCCAGATAGCCTCACGCCGGAGGAGGTCGCGGCCGGGACCCTCTACGAGATCGTCTACGGCCATCGTCGGCATGCGGCCTGTCTTGAGTTGGGCCTTCCGGTGAACGCGGTGATCCAGGCTCGAACGGATCGCGAGCTGTTCGAAGACATGGAGCGTGAGAACCGGGAGCGCGCCGATCTGTCTCCGTATGAACAAGGCGCCATGTATCTGCATGCGCTGAAGGAAGGGCTCTATCCCTCCATGCGTCAGATGGGGGAAGCGCTCGGCGCCAATATCTCCGTTGTCAGTCGAGCCTGCGCGCTAGCGGGGTTGCCTCAAGCAGTGGTCGATGCGTTCCCGTCTCCGGTTGAGATTCAATTTCGCTGGGCGAAGCCGCTCAGCGACGCCCAGCAGCGAGATCCTGACGCGCTACTGGAGCGGGCACGGCGGCTGCGCGGCAACGGCGTAAAGCTCACAGCGGCCCAAGTGTTCAATGCGCTTGTTGACACCTCGCGTGAGGTTCAGGGTTCGGCGACAGACGTTGAGATTGCCGGGCCTGGGGGTAGGGCGGTGATTAGCCTCGACCGCAAAGGGCGAATGACGGTCAAGTTCGATCGACAACTGACGCCGCATGAGCGAACCGAATTCGAGGGCGCCCTAAGGCGCATGCTTGGGAAATAGAAGTTAGGTCGAAACGCTTGAAAGCGCCCTCGTGGGCGCTTTTTTCTTACGTCTGCCGAGTGACCAGAAGGCAGGCGAGGGTGATTAACCGTTAATCACTGCCGTCGCCGGCCGTGCTCTCGCGGTGATTAACGGTTAATCACTCGCTGGCTCTCGGGTCGCCCCCGATCGCCACGAGCCCTTGGGATTGTGAGATCGGGTGGGAATCCGCTCAGGAGCGACTACCGCTTCCCCAGCGACTCCAAAATTTCGCTGAGCATCGACTTCATCACGCCTATGTCCCGATCGCGCCGGGCTTCCACCAAAGGATCCGATCCGCCTGCCGCCCGAGCTCCACCTGACCCGATCGCCTCCTGAGCGCGGACGACAGCTTCGTCCAGTTTCGTGATCAGGTTGTTGCGCATCGCCGAGAACTGCGCCACCTCACGCTTCACCTCAACCATCTCCTGGCGGAGCGAGGACATCTGCCGGAGCAGCTCCTGAAGGAGCTCGTTCGAGGGAACCGGGTCGGCGGCCGCCGCCGCAGGTGGCGGCGGGGACTGCGCCTGCGCTGGCGCGACCAGGCGAGTGAGGCGAGACTCGAGACTATCCGCTGCGCGGGCCACGGCCAGCTCGAGCACCGCTTGCGAGCCAGTTTCCGTCAGGTGGGGCCAAAGCTCGTAGACCCTGTTGATGGCCAAGGGGGTGTTCAGTCGCAGACCTGGCCTGCCACCGCGCTGGCGGCGCAGCAAAGCCTCGCGGGTGAAAGAGGAGGGGGCCTGCGACATTTCGAGAGCAGTCGACTCTGGGGCAATGCAGTTGGTGAACTCGCCAGCAGCGCTCCACTTTTTCAAAGAAGACTCGGTCGGCGCCTGGTGGCCATGCATCATCGTCAGCACCCTGGCGAGTTCAGCCAGAGTGCAGAAAGGCGGCCAGCCCTGGGCGGTAGCCGTAGCCGGCGCTGCCACGGACTGAACGCCGCCGGGGTCACCGCTTGGCGGCACCGAGGGGAGGAGGCTCACTGGGGCTTCAGCCATGGCAGTAGGTTTGGTTACTGAGTAACTGAATTATGCGACTGACTTGGCCGATGTTCCTCGAATCGACCTTCAGATACGTTGTTTCCGTGAAACAATTCGCCGCGAGCGGAAGAAAAATCGGCTAACTTGTTGTCGCGTAACAAGATAAGCTGCGACCCAGTAAAACCGTGAAACATCCGCTTTCTGATTTGCCAACGGAGGTCGGTGGTCGATTGTCGTGCGACACAGTAGTTGAGCCGATGCGACACTGTTTGTTCTCCAGTTCTCGGATGGTGAAATGGGGTGGATCGAAAGGGCAGAACCGGTGCCAGTTCTCAGCTCGCTCTGAACTTCGCTGCAGACCACAGGAGGGCCGCAGGTCAAGCGTCACGTCCCCTACCAAAGTTGGTAGGTCACCTCCAAGACGCCTCGCCCCGCCATGCAGTTAGCGCCGCGCGAACTCGACCTTGACTTGTCGTGCCAGTCGGATCTCGCCGCGGTGACGTAGGAGGCCAGTTGAGCGCGTAGCTTAGGAGTCGGGGGAGCGCGATGAGGGTCGGCGGCTGCAGAACTGGAGCGGTGGTCAAACCTATCGCCCGCCAAATCGCGCCCGTCTGGGGCGCCGGGACCATCTACGGCTGGCCCGCTGGCGCGACGCCAGGGCGAGGGGATCGGCGGATCGGCGCCAGGCCCGCACAGGCGCAGGCACTGGGAAGGGCAGAGCAGGGCACGGCGGGGCAGAATGCGGCCGACAGCCGAAATCGGCCAGAAGAAGCGGACCCTGGCTCCCGGCCCTCAATCAATTCGCGTTCACTATGGCGGCTACCGCGACGAGAGGGCCGTTGCGGCGACGTCAGAACGTCATCCGCCCTGGGCTGTGGGACGAATAATGATTTCGCCCACATCGACATCTGCGGGTTGCTCGATCGCAAATCCGATTGCTCGAGCGACGGCATCAGGCGGCATGGCGAAGCCCTCCATCGAGGCAACGATCTGGGCCTTCACTTTCGAATCTGTCATGGACTCCGCGAAGTTCGTGCGAGTGAAGCCGGGTGAGACAACTGTCACGCGAAGCTTGTCACCAGCTTCCTGGCGCAAGCCTTCGGAGATCGCGCGTACGGCGATCTTTGTGCCGGCGTAGACGGCCATGTTCGGCTTGACGAGATGCGCCGCTGTCGAAGCTGTGTTCACGAAGTGGCCGAATCCCTGAGCGCGAAATACTGGCAACGCGGCGGCGATGCCGTACAGCACGCCTTTGATGTTGATGTCGATCATGTCCTCCCAGTCTTCGACGCGAAGCTCGTCCATCGGAGAGATCGGTCCAATCCCGGCGTTGTTGACCAGCACGTCGAGCTTTCCGAATCGATCGCAAGCTAGCCGCACGAGCCCGGCCACAGCGTCGCGTTGCCTCACGTCCGTCCGGGCGTAGGCGGCTTCACCTCCTGCTTTCGCGAGGCGGGTAACCAGCGCCTCAAGGCGTTCAGACCCGCGCGCGCCGAGCACGACTTTGGCGCCGCGCTCGGCAAGCAGGAGCGCGGTGGCCTCACCGATTCCGCTACTGGCGCCCGTAATCACCACGACCTTGTCCTTGATTCCTGACATGAGATTTCCTTTGAAGACTTTGCGATATGAAGGGCTGGTTGTGTCCTTTTGGCGGCGCCGATCGCGTGCTGCATGGTCGCGCGTTCGGCCCGTTCGATCCATAATCAATTCGTCGAATTTGTTCATCGATCGTACGGAGTTGTGTGGACCCGCTTTCAGACATTTTTTTGTTGCTAAGGGTCGAGAGCGTGCTTTCGGCGCGCTTGGAAGTGCGTGGTCCCTGGGCCATGCGGTTCTCTGCCTATCAACACATCAAATTTGGAGGGGTCCTCGATGGGTCGTTCTGGCTGTGGGGCGACGGCGCCCAGGAACCCACCAAGCTCGAGGCCGGGGATTTCTACCTGCTGACACGGGGACAGCCCTATTCCACGGGTAGCGATCCCGCACTTGAGACTGTTGACGGCCGCGAGATCCTTGAGACGCACCTTTGCGCGGATGGCGTTGTGCGCTACGGCACTGAGGGCGAAAGAATGAGCGCCGCGGGCGGCCGCTTCGTCTTTGACGACCACACATGCGACTTGTTGCTGCCATTGCTGCCGCCGCTTGTCCACATCCCCGCAGCCTCTGAAAGTGCAGCGCCGCTACGCGCGGTGCTTGAGCTGCTGCGGCTTGAGTCGGAAGCAACTCGCCCAGGTGCCCCGGTCGTTGCCGCTGGTCTTGCGAACATCGTGCTGATGCAAATCCTGCGCGCCCATCTGGCATCTGAACGCCGCATGCCCGGTTGGCTCGGCGCTCTTGCCGATCCGCGGATTGGATCAGCGCTCGCCTTGATGCACGGCGACATCGCAAGGCAATGGAAGGTCGACGAACTCGCATCAGCAGTTGCGATGTCGCGCACGACTTTTACCGAGCAATTCAAGGCTCTCGTCGGGGTGCCTCCGCTCAGCTACCTCATTGCCTGGCGCATGGCCGTCGCTGGCAGCGCATTGAGAGCGGGAAACAGGAGCCTTTCCGACATCGCCGAGAGCGTGGGTTATGGCTCGGACGCCGCATTCAACTCTGCGTTCAAGCGCGCAACTGGGACGAGCCCAGGACGCTATCGCTTACGGGATGACACTGCCGCGTAGAGATGAGCGTCGGCTTTGGAGAAGTGCGTACCGCCGCTTTGGGACCAGAAAAGGTGACGCAAATCGGAGCGTGAACGAGGAATGGTGTCGCAACCGGCAAGAGCATGCGACATCAAAGATGCGCAAGTCCGCGTCGTGCTTAGCGCGGCAGATCGGCCTTTGGTGTCGCACGACACGATTGTCGTGCGACACAGTAGTTGAGCCGTTGCGACACTATGCTCTATTTCCCGGATGGTGAAATGGGGCTTCCGCGTCGTACCGACGGCGAGGACGCCGCGACGCCTCGGGAGGAGACCGAGGTCACGGAGGCTACGCCGAGGTTCATCGGACAGAGCGAGTTGCTGCCAGGCGCGTGGCCGGCATCGCGTTCTTGATTGGATGCTCCCTTGTGCACGCGCTGACGCCCCTGACGCCGCAGCTCACTACCGAATCGAGGCAAGAGCTCCTGACCCGCCTCATCGAGGCCGGGTTTCCCGAGGTCGGTCAGAACAGTGTCAGATGGCGCGATGCCGACCCTGCCCGTCGGGATAGACGAACGGCACCTTGCGCGCGCGATCGTCGATGAAGAAATCGAACGGATTGATCGCGTTGATCTCGACCGCGAACTCGACCAGCACGTCGAGCTCGGAGACCGCTTGCCCGGCCTTGAACGTGACGCGCGCGACGCGATTGCCGTGCGGATCGCGCAGCCAGTGCAGGCGATGCTCCGGCTCGACCAGCAGCTGATAGCTCTCGATCCGCGCTCGCGTGTGATCGGCCGGCCGCAACCGGATCAGCTGCGGGCCTAGCGGCGCCGGTCTCGGATAGTGGTAGCGGCTGCGATGTTGGACGACGACGCGCACGCAGCGTTCTTACCACCTACCCGCGCCATGGGGTGATGCGCGGTAACCATCGCCTCACGTTCGCCCGGTAGCGCTTGTACTCGTCGCCGAACTGCTCGCCCAGCGCAGGCTCTTCGTAGGCGACAACGAACAAGAAGAATCCGGCCCACACGATCGCGCTGTACTCCAGCACCGTGACGCTCCCGAACAGGAGGCCCTGGCCGGCGATCAACGCCGTGACTGCGACGTACATCGGATTGCGGACGTAGCGATAGAGCCCGGTGACGACGAGGCGCTTGGGAGGCATCACGGGCGCCGGTGTGCCGAGGCCCTGCAACGCGAAGCGAGCGAACGAATCGAGCAAGATGGGCAACCCGGCGACGATCAGGGCGGCGCCGAGCACGCGCGCGATCGGGAATAGCGGAGGCGCGAAGTGCCAGTGCGTGAGGTACCAAGGGACGTACACGGCGAGCGTGCCCGGAGCGATGACCAGGAAGATCGCGGAACCGATGATCGCGGCGGCGCGCTGCACGATAGGATCATACTCAACGCCGCCGCGAATCGTGCGGATTGGGCGAGCGCTGGCGTCGCGCGATGTCCTGTGCGAGGGTGTAGTCGCGGTTCTTCGGCATGTCCCGAGCGTGGCAGAGCGCCCGGGACGCCTCCAGTGCATCAGCGAGATAATGCCGCTTCAAGTCGGAGAAAGAGGCTCGGGGAGCACTTCCATCTTCGCCGGCAGTGTCCCGAAGAAGGTCCCGCGCCCGAGGGATTGCAACGGCCGGTTCAGCTCGCATTGCGGACATGCTTGGGACGAAGCCGAAAGACTGTGATGGGCCCACTCCTGCCTGTCAGCGGATGTTGATGGTGCCGGAAAGCAGACGCTCGATGCCGGTCTGAGCGTAGACCTCAATGATCCAGGTCGAACCAGAAAAAGTGACGCAGATCGGAGCCCGAGCGGGCAATGTTGTCGCAGTCGGCAAGGGCAGGCGACATCAAAGATGCGCAAGTCGGCGTCGGGCTTGGCGCGGCAAGATCGGCCTTGGGGTCGCGCGGTGTGTTGTTGTGTGCGTGCTGCTGTGCGCGCTCGGCGGAGGGGGCGTCGTCGTGTGCAGGCGGCAACAGCTGCTGCAGCAGCGGCATCGGCGCGGGGATGACGCGCACGGCGGCCTGTCTGCTCCGAAAGAACGCCCCGGCCAATGACGGCAAGGGCGCAAGAGGTCGGTGGTCGAGCGATTGAAGTTGGGGCCGATCAGGGCGGCCAAGTTCCCCCCGCATTCGGATTCGTGAGCAGCCCGCATAACCAGGGAGGCCGTTGTGAGAAGCGGCTTTGTTTCGCTCCTTGTTGCGCCGCGAATCAATGAGCGAAACGAAGCTCATTCGATCGTCGGCGCGTCCGGCGCGGCAGCCGCGCGAGCTTCGCCCGTTCCGAGCGTGTCCGCCGCTGACTGTTGTTCTGCAGCTCGGTCCGCGGCCTGGTCGCGTTGGTTCTGGGTGTCGGCCAAGCCTGGCGCGAATCGACCGGCCCGACGAAACGCCCGATCAGATCCTGCGTAGTGGCCAGCGATCGTTCGCTTGCGCTTCATGTAATGGCCCATGACCATCGCGGCCACTTCCGGCCCGACCGTAGCCTTCATGTTCGCGGCCGCCGTCGAGCGGGTGTCATACAAAGAGTATTTCCGTCCGTCGGGGAAGGCGCGGTTGCAAGCGGCGTACAGCGCCGTGCGACAGCCGTTGAAATAGCGCTCGAAGGTGTGCTCGTCCCCACTGGCCAGGTACTGCTGCAAACTGCTGAGGTGGGCGTCCACGGCGCCGACCCATCGATACGGCACTTCGACGTCGCGCCAGGCGAGCCCCGCGTTGCGCAGCTCCCAGGCGCGCAGGCGTCTAAGGTTTTCGATTGCCACTTCGTTGTTGACGTCGACCATGGCTTCGGCCTGATCGAAGAAGGCCAGGTTCCTCGAGACCAGCTCGGCATGGCGCTCGGCTGCTTCCAGGACGGCTGACACGTTGGCCTGGTCGGCGCCGGCCATCGCAGCCAGATCGGCATCGGCGCGATTGAGCAGTCTCTCGGGGATGTGGCGCCAGTTGAAAAACGGCTGCTTTTTGAGTTTCAGGTTCGGAAGGCGAAGGATGTTCCGATCGCGGTCGAGCCAGAAGGCGGTCTCCCATTCGCCCGGCCGTGCGCCCGTTGCGATCCCGGCGTTCAGCCACGCGGTGGTCTTGGCGCCCCAGTTCTGGAGAGAGGGTCTGGCCGCCAGGAGCCCGTTCAGAAGCGGGCCGAGATCCTGCTCGGGAATGGCCCGGGCGGAGGCGCGCGATCGCCGCATCTGGATCGCTTGGGCACTGCCCAGCCGTGGGTTGTACTCACGAGCGAGCGCGAGGCCTTTCTCGCGGATCTCGGCCGAGAAGTCCATGTCGGGCTGGTTCAAGGCCCAAACGATGGCAGCGCGGTAGGTCGTCTTGGTGCCAGGCGCCAGGGCTGGATCTGCGGCCAGGTTTTCGATGAGATCCTCAATCGAAACGAAGTCCGGATCCTTGTTGAGCGCCAGCGCCACGCGGTCCACCATCATGAAGTAGCGCTTCCGGTAGAAGACCGCGGTGTCTTCGTTGACCGGCTGTACGGCGGACTCATACCAGTTGCTCAGCGGTTCGACGGGCTGCCCAGTCTGCGATCGATCGGGGTTCGGGCCGGAGCCGTGATTGCGCGCGGTCTGGAGGGTGTCGGGATGGATTAAGCGGAGATCCTGGTCCGCCTCTGAAGTCTGGTTTCGGTCTTGATTGTTTTGCATTGGTGCTTGTTTCTGGGCGCAGGTTGGTGGAGCTGGAGCCTTCTGGGGTTTGTGTTCTGGGGTGGCAGGGCTCTGGAGTGGACTTAGACCATCGGTGGGCTAAGTGGGCGGTGGGACTCTCTGCCGGGTGGGGCCTGGTGCCTGCCTGAACTGCACCCCGCGAGGACCACGTCCGGCCCGGATTTCCCAGAAATGGCTAATAACTGATAGCGGTTTTGGAAACAATTCGGGAAAAGGACCCGAAATCCACCCCTGCGGCCAACTGCTGCTTACCGAGGTAACTAGCAGTCGCGTTCCGTTTCGGGCCTTTGTAGACCGAGGAGGCGGCTGTTTAGCCGCGCGCGGGCAAGTGCTAGTTAACTTGATAAGCCACAGTTGCCTGCCACGCGGGCCCGAAATCAGCGCCAGACGGCCGAAACTAGGAGTCGGGCGGGGAAATCCTCCGATTGCCCACCAACTGCTAATTACCCCGGTAAGCAGCAGTCGCCTGCCATGATGTCGGTGAATCGGCTCGCCGGTCCGGGCGCCGTGCCGAAGAGAGCCGGTTGCTCGCGCTGCCAGCAGACTGCTAGTTAAGCCGGTAACTAGCAGTGGTGCGCACGCGCGCTCGGAGGCGAAAGCGCCAGCCAACTGCTGCTTACCGGGGTAATTAGCAGTTGGTTTGATCGAAAGATGGACAGCCGCCCCTCCCATTGCCACTCGACTGCTAGTTAACCGCGTAACTAGCAGGCGCCTTCCATGCACTCGGACCAAAGGTCATTCGAGGGACTCGCCGGCCAGCATGCGGCGACCCGTGAAGCCGGGCACGCGCGGGGGAGGGCGGTCGTCGTCGCGCGTCGGGCTGCTTGACTCCGGATTCTTCGGCGTCGGCGTAACCGATCGCAGAAAACCGGTCATCTCTGCTGGTTGGCCGGAACCAGGCGCCGCCATGCTCGACGGCGTTTCCGGTACGGCAGGCCGAGGCGCGCCAGGTGCGGATGCGGTAACCGACGCCTGGCCCTCAGTATTCACGTGGCCGTGCGGTGGCTGGGCTTCAACCTGGCTTGGCGCCGCGGGCCGCTGGACGATCGACACCGCCCCCATCACCTCGTCGACAAGGCCGCCGGAGATCCGGGTCGAGAGGCCGTCCATGCGGCGCATCCGCTCCTCCTGCACAACCAGGCCCATTTCCATCAGTTGGCGGATGAAGCCGTTCCGAGCGCGGTCGCCGGGGCGTCCGCTGAACTGCTCGATGGCGCGGAAAAGCATCGGGCTCTCGCGCCGGAGGAAGCGGATCCGGATGTCGAGGACGTCGTCGTTTGTGGCCTGCTCGCCGTACTTCTTCATCGCGAATCGACCTTCAAGCCGCGTCGGCAGAGGCCAATGCTTCAGCTTGCGCGATGCCTTCGCCGATCAGCTGCAGGCCTTCGACGTTGCTGAAGACCGAGTGCTTGGGCACATAGATCGGCATGTCGGGCATGCGTTCTGCGATCTCTTCAGCGTAGTGCGCCGGGTGGCCGCCGACCATCACCACCATGTCGATGATGTCCCAGGCGCCCTTGATCCCGTTCATCATGATGCCCACCGGATCGCGGACGGCGCGGCGCGCAGCGGCCAGAATCTCCGGGTCAGCCATGTCGATCGCTCGGCCGTCGAGCTTGAAGACAGCGCCGGTGCGCAGCGAATGGTTCAGGCGGCTCAGGTTCGACGGGGCGATGGCGCGGCCGATCTTCGCTTCCAGGTGCTCCTTGACCGTGGTCATGACGCGGTGGCGGCCCGCGTCGCCGGCGGCGCCCGACACGTCGGTGTTCGGCTTGCCGCGGTTCACGAGCAGCCAGTCCAGCGTGTACTCGCCCGGATCGACGGTGACGATCGTCAGAGTGTCGACCAGCTGGTTCCAATCCGCCAAGGGCTTCAGGCCCGATTGGGGGAAGCGGGCAATGGTCTTGTTGATGCCGTCAATGTGGCGATCCAGGCTGTAGAAGCCGCCCATGGGTTGCGGGCGCACGACCACCTTGTCGATCTGCACGCTGCGCTCGCCGTCCAGGTCGATCCGGCCGGTGTAGGCCTTCTTTAGGGCCGCGGGTTTGCCGGGGTCACGGAAGTGGCTGACGGGCAGGCCCAGGACGAGCACATCGATGTGGGTCTCTTCCATATAGGAGAGTGCGCCTCGCATCAGGGCGTGGTACGGCGCGCTGTCGTAGTACTTGTCGTCCAGATGGCGACCAAAGTCCGAGCTGGAAGCGGCCCGGCTCATGACGTCCGGCCCGACGACGAACGACTCGCCGTTGTACGTCACGACCTTCACGTCCTCGCTCCGACGTTCCTCGAGCTCGTAGCGACGGCGATCGACGCCAAAGGCGACGGAGGGGAAAAGGTCGTATTCGACAACAGCCGCTCCGCCAGTCTGGCGGTTGTGCTTCGTGAACTTGGTGAGGCCGTAGCCCAGATCAATGGCCAACACGACGGGTGTGTCTACTGCTGCGTTGCTCATGTGTGCGGGATCCTTTACGTTTGTGCTGATAGTACGCTGCAAACAAGAATGGCACGCCTAAAACCGATCCGTCAAGGTTGCGAAAAAACAAATGGAATTGACGTGGCAGAGCGTTGTTCGAAAGACGGCGCAACGAAAGCCGTTGCAACGGCTAGGGAAGTGGTCCGCCAGACGCATCCCAGAGACGACCTAGAGAAAGCCGTTGCATCGGCCTGACCATCGGGCGACCGAGACGTGAGGAATTTCGATTGGTGGTTCGATCTACCAGAGAAAGCCGACAGGTCTACCAATGGCCGCGGGCCCGATCGGCTGCACTGCTTGGAGCCTGTCCCCTGGTAGATCTGTTGGCTTTCTCCATACCAAACGTGACTTGGTAGGTGCAACGGCTTTCTCTATCCCATCGGCACGGATCTTCCTCCTCGCGAGCACTTTGAGTCGGCCCGCAGCTTCGATGCCGCATCACGAGTAGTGGAACGGCACAACCGAAAGTTTTCGCGGCTGTTGCGAGCGTGAAACCTATACTTGCAGTGAACTTTCTATTTCGCGTCAATAGGCAAACACGAATGATTAATTCCAAAGGTGATCGCTACTGCTATCTGAACGCGCGCCACACGTTGGAGACCGTGGGTGCCGCCGGCGACGCCGGCTTCTTCTCCAAACTGCACCAGCTGCTGATCAACGGTACCCAGGGCAAGGCTCCGCCCAAGCAATGGGTTTCGATGATCAAGGCGCTTCAGACGAAGGGCGTGAAGCGCTCCGAGCTTGAGGACAGCAAGGTTCTCGAGCAGCTGGAGGCCTCCGACGCGAAGTCGCTCACGAAGGAGCAGGTTGCCAGCCTGGTGCTGTCGGGCCTGCCGACCGTAAAAGAGCTGGAGCTCGCGACCCCGCGCTACGCGAGTTGGCGCCATTCCGGCGGCGTCTACAAGGAGCTTCTCTTCGTCCTCAATTCCCAGCGCGACAACGTGCAGGACGAACTGAGCGAACTGGAGTACCGGCTCGAGGCGATGCAGTACGACGCCGCAGATCTAGCCTTCAGCCTGGAGTCCTTGATGGATGATCCGGAGCTGCCGGCCAGGATGCAAGCTCAGATGAAGGCGCTGCGCGAGCTGCTGCCGAAGGCTTGGGACTATGCGGCCCCCCACTTCCAGGAGGCGCTCGACGGTTCGGTCGACAAGAACATCATGGCGCACGCGCGCTTCACGGAGCGTGGGTCACTATTCTTCGTCGAGGAGATCCAGAGTGACTGGGCGCAGGCCGGAGGGAAGGCGAGTCGGGCCGCCGCACGCGAGGCGGTAATCGCCTTACTGGCTCAGAAACTTGGGGTTGCCCACCTTCCGATTTCGGAGCGGGAACTGCTCATCGGTGCGATCAAGGCGAAAGCCACCGTCGAACTTCGCGGGGTTAAGTACGACCCGAAGGACCCCGAGCTGAGCGCCGCGGCGGAAGAGGGCCGCCGAAAGGGATGGACTGGCCGGACGCCGGCGGCGCCCTTCGTCACAAGCACCGAGGAATGGTCAGGCCTGATCCTGCGCCGGCTGATGCAGCGGGCCGCCGCGATCCCGCAGGTCAATCAATTCGCCTGGATCACCCAATCCATGCGCAACGGCGGCCGCGCCGGCGGTGGCGCAAGCCTGGACGACTTCTACAAGAACATCCTGCCCAAGCTGGCCGACAAGCTTCTGAAGCCACTCGGCGTCAAGGTGACGATGGGACAGGTTGACCTCAATGGGGTGACCCACCAGGTTCCGCAGTTCGAGATGACGCCAGCGGTCAAAGAAGCGCTTCGCGGGCCCATGCCTCTCTACAGCTTGTCCCCGGTCTGGAAGGGCGCGCGCAACGGCCAGGCCGAAGTGAACCGTGTCCTGGCCGAGTGCGAGCTCATGATGGGTACGACCCGCCACGTGAAGCTGATGGACGCGCTCTACGACATCGCGACCCAGCGCCAAGTCGCCGGCAAGTACATCAACAACGGCATCCTTTTGAACCTGCACGCCCAGAACCTCGACCGCGCGGCACGCCACGAGGCCTGGCACTTCGCCACCGAGAACATGCTGACCGTCGACGAGCGAGTCGCGATGCAGCGTGAGTTCGCCCCGCACAAGATGCTCGCGCGCCGGACTCAGCAGACCCTGATCAACCTTGGCGAGCTCGATGCCGCGCGCCAGTGCGCCCATCCCGAGGAGTGCGCGGCCCATGCATTCGCACTCTGGAGCACGGGCGAAATGGAGATCACCGAGTCGGTACCGAAGGGAATGTTCCAGGAGGTCTGGTCCGTACTCAAGGACTGCGGCCGCTGGCTCGCCGAGCGCGTGTCGGGCAAAAAGGCGCCCACGACCGAATCGATGTTCGAGGCGCTTCGCAGTGGCGAGATGGCCAAGGTGCGGGAAGCCCGCGGCCTGTGGCCAAAGGCGGTGGACATCGAACACCGGGCGCCGAGGATGACCATCTGACTCCGGGACGGAGGGTGCGCCGCAGCGAGATGTGTTGCGGGTGTTGGTAACGCACGAGCGGGCGTCGTGCGGTTGGGTCCGTATCAAAAGCTCGACAGGCCCGTTACGCAATGCATGCGGAAAGCGGCGTCTGTCTTGCTGGTCTATTCACCGTGAGATAGTATCGGCACGAATTAAAGGCGGATGCCTAGTTCTCGTCCTCGTTTTGACATTACCCCGTCCCGGGGCCCGTCCACAATGACCCACTTCTCGCGGATCTTCGGCGCTGGCGCAGTTTCTGCAGCGCTTCTCGCACTTGCCGCCTGCACCACTCCGCCGGCCCCCGTCGCCTCGACGGATCCGGCTGCCGCGCAGCTCGACCGCCTCTTCCAAAAGTCCGCTGGGCAACCAGCATTCACAGGCAGTGCCGATGCGAAGGCGCCGGCTCCCCGTATGGCGGACGGCAAGCTATGGGTGACCTGGCGCGGCGACGCGAACGACCTCCTGAAGAACCTCGAGCCGGTCACGGGCCAGAAGGTGACCGTCGCCGGCCCGACGCCGCGGCTTCCCCTCTACGTCCAGGTGCACGCGCTCGGCGTTCCGGTCGACGAGGTCATGCGCGACATCGGCTATCAGCTTGGCCAGCGTGCGGACCTGGTGCTCCTGCCTTCGGGCATCGAGATTCGCTACCGCGCCTTCTGATCCCACATGAGCAGGACCCCTTTCATCAGCGCGGCCAGGCGCTTGGCCATTGCAGCCATGGCAGTTGCCGCGGCGCAAGTTGCTTCGGCTCAGACCCAGCCCCTTTCGATCGAATCCCTCATGAACGCGCAGGGGGCGAGCGAGTCCCAAAGCCGGTTGAGCCTCGTCCGTGAAACAGCGCTGCGCGAGACCGCATTCGGCCTGGGCACGCGGCTGGGTCTGCTTGAGCGCTCGCGCGAGATCGCTGCCGAGGTGGCGAAGCGCGACCGCGAGCTCGACAAGCGCTTCGATTTCGGCGGCCTGATGATGGGGCCGGGAGTGCTGCCACCTGTCATCATGGAAAGCAAGGACGCCATCTCGCTGGAAGCCACGACCATGCGCGTGTCCGGCGCGATCTACAGGATCGACGAACCAGCCCGGTTCGTGGCCATCGCCCCCACCTGGCGCGATTGGCTGCTGCTGGGCTTGCCCAATGAAGACGCGGCGGACATGTCGACGGTGAAAAGCCTGCTTCCGCGCGACAGCGTCGAGCAAGCCTTCTGGAAGAAGGAAGTTGCCCAGGCGGTGGCCACCGGCCGCGCTCAGGCGCAGCAGATCTTCGAGCTGAACGTCGCCAATCTCGAGAAGACCTACTTCGGCATGCGTCTCTTCTACGATCTGTGGAAGCGCGGCATGGTGACGATCCCCGTCGTCGCGAGCGCGCAGACGATGGTCGATCACGATAGCCCGAACACCATCTCGGTGGGCAATACGATGTTCCGCATCACCCGCCAGGCCGGCTTCGAGGATTCGAGCCGCTGGAAGCCTCTGGAATAGGCGACCGAGTTGTGCTCGATGCCGCCGAATCCACCGTCCCTCGCTTCGCGCTGCCGATCGGCAACATCCGGCGCGCGGACCTGAACGAGTTCCTCGCCAAGGTCTACGACCTGGGCGTTTCGGACATCAAGTTTTCCTCGACCGACTACGTGTGGGCCGAGGTGAACCGTCTCTGGCATCCGGTCACCGATCGCCGCCTGGACGACTCTGAGGTGAACACCATCCTTGCTCTGCTCTTCAACGAGAGCGGCCAGACCGAGATTGGCGCGGCCAACGCGATCGACTCGCGGGTCGACGCCGTCATCTCCCGCGACAAGGTGCTCGCCTTCCGCTTGAACGCCACGGGATGCTCGGTGGGCAACACGCCTTCTGGCGTCAATATCACGCTGCGCGCGATGCCGCAGCAGATCCCCACATGCGCACAGCTGGGCCTGGAGCCCGAGCTCATGCAGAACCTGTTCCCGCGCTACGGGATGGTCCTCATCGTCGGTACCACTGGTTCGGGCAAGTCCACTCTGCTGGCAGCTGCGCATCGGTACCGCCTCGAGGAGCGCCGGCACGACCCGGTCCACATCCTCACCTACGAGCAACCGGTGGAGTACCTGCTCAAGGGCTACGCTGGCGGCTTCATGCCCGAGCCGACGCAGACCGAGGTCGGAGTGGGTGCGCAGCTGCGCTCCATGGACATGGTGGGCCCGAACGCGATGCGCCGGAAGGGCCAGGTCATCCAGATGGGCGAAATCCGCGACATGGACAGCGCGCGCGCCGGCTTTGAGCTGGGCGCGACCGGCCACGCCGCGTACGCCACAATGCACACCGAGACGCCTGACCGTGCTCTTTCACGCACGCTGCAGCTTTTCCCTCCGGTGGAGCACGCCCGCGTCGCCAACGAATTCATCGAGCAGACTCGGCTGGTCATCGCGCAGAAGCTCGCGCGCCGCAACGACGGCAAGGTGATCGCGTTCCGCTCCTGGTGCGTCTTCGACCGCGAGGTCAAGCGAAGCATGGAGGAACTGCCGACTCACCAATGGGGCCTGGCCGTTCGCAAGCTGGTGACCGAACGTGGCAACGACTTCGAATCCAAATCCTTCGCGGCACTGGCTGAGGGCCTCATCAGCTTCGAGAGCTTCGTCGAGGTGTCTTCGATGACGCTGCGCGAAGCCAACGAATACTGCGCGCATCGGGGCTTCAATCCGGGCGCCGCAGTGGTGACGTCCCTCCCCACATTAGCGCCGATCGCGCCCGCTGGTGCTGACGGCAGCACGAACGTGGCGGCAACGGCCGAGGCGGAGCCCGCATGAGCAACTACTGGCCCCGCACCGGGAAGTCCTACCGAATCCCGGGTACCCCGCTGCCGCCGCAGGCCGGCGCACCGATGGTCCTCGCGCTCTTCCACTTCTCGTGGTGGACGCTCGCGATCGCGATCGGGGTGTGCGCCGTGTTCGGCTATGCCGCGTACAAGAACCGAACCATCCTCTGGGCCGTGAGGCGCATGCGCAGCAAGATGCGCTCGGGCGTCATTGCGGCCAGGCCTCGCTTCTATCGGCAGCGCTTCACCTTCGACCAGCAGCTGTCCGACATCGATTTTCGCCGTTGGGGCAAGAAGTAGCTCCCGTAGCGCTCCCGCGGTATCCCTGCAAGTTCTCCCCTCAGCGTAAATCCGGCTTCCGGCCGAAGGAACGCTTTGGCCTCCGACTTCGGTCGGGGGCCGCTTTTCTCGCGAAGGCCGGCTCACGAAGGGGGCCCGGCCACAAGAGTCTGAACGCGGGCCGGTCGGGGCACTGGAGGAGAATCATCGGCATCGTCACGAAATCGCCGGCACCCGCAATGACCAATATCTGCATAAGTTGCCTCAAGGATCCCTTTCTCCGTGAGCACCTGGCCGGAAAGGTTTCTGCGAAGTCGCCCTGCGACTACTGTTACGACGCATTGCCTGGCGTGCCCTTGTTCGACATAGCGGCGGAATGCGACCGGGTCATCGACGAACACTTTGAATCCACTCACGATGCAAACGCGGTGGTCCTATATGGGCGCGATCCGGTGGGTGCCAATCTTGATGACACGCTGGTTGGCTTACAGGTCGTGCCTGACGATGCGCTCGAGGAACTGAACGCGTGCCTTCAGTCCCTCTGGTTTGATCGAGATACGGGGGAAAGCAAACACGGTGATGACGAACCCTTTTTTACGCCCAAGGCTGACATGAGCGAGCCTGTTAGCAGCACATGGAAGGGCATGGAAGCGAGCTTGCGCGAGGAGGCCAGATACCTCAACCCGGATGCACAGCGAGTGCTTGACGAGGTCTTGGGCAGCGTCGCCGACGATTGCACTGCAGAGGGTGATCCAGTCATCGTGCCAGCTGGCCCGGGTACGGCTTTCAGCAGTCTTTACCGCGCCCGGGTGTTTCAAACCGATGCGGCATTGGAAGAAGCGCTTAAGGATCCGGAAAGGCTTCTCGGCACACCGGCCGCTGGAATTGGTATGGCGGGGAGAATGAATGCCAAAGGCCAGCCGGCCTTCTACGGCGCCACCGAGCGTGGGACTGCGATCGCCGAAGTCCGGCCACCGGTAGGCAGCCGAGTTGCGGTGGCAGCGTTCGATGTTCTCAGGCCATTGAGGCTCCTCGACCTCCGCAGCCTCGCCAGGGTTCAGCGCGACGCTGCGTTGAGTCTTTTCGATCCTCGAAGTGTCGCAAACGCACAAAGGCGCGACTTCCTCCGGGTCCTGTCGCGCCTCATGGTCGCGCCCGTGATGCCTGACCTTCAGGATCGGGACTACCTGATCACTCAAGTGATCGCGGACTATTTGGCTACGCATCCGCGCGCTGATGTCGATGGCATCCTCTACCCTTCGACGCAATCCAGTGGCCACGGAGGCAACATAGCTGGAGAGAACGTCGTGCTCTTTCCGAGGGCGTCGCGAGTTCGGCAGTGGGGAGGAGGGTACCTTTCTCGGTCCGCGTCTCTCTGGGAGATGGAAGAGGATGGACCCGGCCATCGCTATCAACCACAAATTTGGATCCAGGAGCCGCCACCCGGGGAAACCGATAGGTCGTCCTCTCCTTATGGCTGGTCGACGCAGGAGCGAGCCACCAGGCGGCAGGTTGCGCTTGGCCTGGTTCAGAACCAGATCGATGTGCACGAGGTCCGAGGCGTCGCTTTCGAAACCACGTGCGACAGGGTTACCGTGCACCTAGCTCCAGTCTCCGACAGGTAGGCTACGGTGCTTCGCCGCGCTCGCGGCCGGCCTGACCATATGGGCCTCCCCCAGGGGGCAACCTCAGCCGCATTCCAGCGCCAGCTTGCGCTTCTCCGGGTCCGGATCGATGTCCCCGATCTCCATCGTCACGCGCGTGCCCCGGCCTTCAATGGACGCGATCGCCAGACGCGTGTTCAAAGCCTTGGCCAGGCGGGCGACAAGCGATAGGCCGATGCCCATTCCGTCAGGCGCAAGTTTGGCGGCCGCCTCAACCCGATAAAACTCCGCGAACACTTCGTCGATCTGGCCGGCGGGTATCCCGATCCCCTGGTCCCAGACTTCTACACGCAACCGTGGGCCGTGGATCCGAGCAGCGAGAAGCACCTTTCGGCCGGGCCGGCTGTACTTGATCGCGTTGGAAATCACGTTCCCGATCATGCGCTTCAGGCGCGCGGAGTCGGTCTGAATCACGGCATCTGCGACCCGCACACGCAGCTCGAGACCCTTTGCCCTTGCCAGCGGTTCGAAGGACGCCTGCAGCCCGACGAAGACCTGAGCAATCCTCACAGGCTCAACCGCAAGGTGAATCTCTCCGGCGTCAAACTTGGACAGATCGAAAAGCGAGTTGAAGAGGCTGTTGACCGCGTTGCTTGCACCCGTGATCTTGGGCGCGAGCTCGAGGTGTGACTCTGGATATGCTTCCAGGTACTCTGCGTAGAGGGAAAGTGCAATCACCGGCTGTCGCATGTCGTGCGTTGCCGCTGCCAGGAATCGGTCCTTGGTCTTCACTGCCTCAAGGGCTTCTCGGCGCTGGGCCTCGAGGTCGTACTGCAACCCCAACTGATCTTCTGCGCTCTTCTGGGTGTCCGAGCTCATTCGGTTGATGAGCCACGCCTGGAAGAGAACGAACGCGAGGATCCATCCATCGAAATGCTGCTGCGGCTCAGGCAGTTGCCAAGCCGAATAGACAGAACAGACGAGGACCGCCAGGAGGAAGGTGTTGGTGTAGGAGCGCAGGAGCATGGGCACGAGCGACAGCCTGTTCAGCGGCACGTACAACATAGCTCCTACGATGATCCAGCACCCGAACTGTCCCGCGGCTGGCCCTTGGTCGAAGAAGAGCAGTACGGATGAGCCCCAGATCGCGCCGAGGATGACGTACAGGATCGCCAAGTGACGCATGTACTTCGTCTGCGCTCGGAGATCGGAGTCGCGGTACTGCCGCCTGTAGGCCGCCTCGGCGGCGAGTCCCAGCGTGTTGAAGCATAGAACTGCAGTGAACCAGCAGATGAGCTGCGCCACCGGTGCGACGGTCCAGCAGATGCACACCACGGCAAACGCGAGAAAGGTAGCGACGGGCTTGCGACGCTGGGCTGGGTCGATGTATCTCTGGATCAGATGACGCTGGACGTAGGTCCACCGTTCGTCCGCGGCGCTGCGCTCCGTCGAAGTCGATGAGGCAGTCCTTGAGATAGACGCATGCGCGATTATCTGTCGCACTTGGGAAGGGCGCCTTGTCTCATTGGCCCTGGTACATGGCTTGAGTAGGCTGGGCCCTTCAGCGTCGACGTCTGGGTCACAGACGCCGAAGATTGAGGCGGTCACATGAGTACGCAATTGGGGGTAGCCCTCGATGGTAAGACGCAACCTACAGCGACGGACCGAACTCAGCCTCAACAAAATCCCCGATCTGTGACTTTTCTCGCCCGAGCGGCGGCCGACTCGTCGCCCAGGGAATCGACTGGTCGTCGCCTGGGCGCGCCAGCGTACGAGTCCGAGGGCTGCCAGCCGTGAACACTTCATTCGTACCGGGCCCTCATGGTTGCAGCGCTGCAACGCAGCCATGAACCAAAAACAAAAAAAGAAACTTCCCCGCGTCAAGCTATGCTCACAAACAATTAAATGACCGGCAGCAACGAAGCGTTGGAGTCGGGAGTGCAACGGATCGAGGACGTACGAACGACATGGAAGAACTGGACCGCCAGCTGAGCGCCGACGAAAAGGCAGCAGTCGCTGCCAAGGTGTGGACGCTCGTGAACGCTCTTCCGCAACGCGATCTAATCGAGGAATCGGACGCTCGTCAGTGGATCAGCCGCGTGGTCGAACTTCATGGCGAGCAAGCCATCTGGCACGCGATTCGCCTGAACGGCTTCGGCGGTTCGGAGATCGGCGTCCTGGTGCGCAATCAGCACGGCGTCCGCGCCGACCATATGGCCAGCGCACACGACATCGTCCTGGGCAAGCTGATGCGCAAGGTTCCCGACGAGACCAACGAGCATATGACTCGCGGTCACGAGAACGAGGACCGGCACGCTTCCATGTTCTACAGGAAGTACGGCGCCCATCGTGACCTGCCCGCATTCGAAACGCTGAAGGCGGCCCAAGGGTCGCTTCCGTGGATGCGCTACAGCCCCGATGAAGTGGCGCAGCTGCCCTCGCGCATGCTGGCCGCGACCCGGCCGATGGCCGCCGAGCGAGCGATGTCGCGGTGGCTCATCGACTACAAGGCGCCGAGCAGGGTCGAAGACGACTCCGAGATTCACTTCCAGTACGGCTGCCAGCTCGCCCAAGGCGCGATCCTCTGCGAAGAGCAGGGTGTCGAGCTGCACGGCCTGATGCTGAGCCAATTCGACTGGGCGAACTGGCGTCTGAAGGACGACGTGGTCGAAGTGAGCGCGGAGCTGAAGCAACTCGTGCGCAACGCCGGCAACTGGGCATGGGACTGCGTGATGCACAAGGTGGTGCCACCGTACGTCCGCACGCCAGTTCTCGCCGACTCGGAGGGCTTCGTAGCGAAGCACGTCGAGTTGGCTGAGCGCATGGCAAACGTGTCAGCGCTGGCCAAGGCTGCCGATGACCGCGCGAAGGAACTGCGCGCCGAGCTCATCCTGGGCCTCGACGGCCGCAAGCTCGACGGTCACAAGATCGTCCTGCCCGGCGCCGGTGCGCTTACCGCGAATTTGAAGATCGATGCGGAAAAGATCCAGGCCGACCTCACTCCTGAACAGGTCGCCAAGGTCGTGAAGAAGGATGGCTACGACGAGAAGCGCATGGCCGCTCACTTGAAGTCGCTGGGCGTCGACCTGAAGCAGTTCAAGGCCGACAAGATCGATTCAGACAAGCTGGCCGAGCATGCCGACGAGTTCGGCATCGACCTCGACGCCTACATGGCCGAGCAGCACGTCTTCCGAATCGACAAGCCGCTCAAGGAAGAGATGGAGCGCTACGTCGACACCCATTTCCCACTCGTCGCACTGCCGCAGGCAGACCCCGAATCGCCAGCCGCGGACGAATTCGCGGAGGAACCGATGGCGGAGGCGCCGCGCGGATAGGCGCGCTCCATCCCCAAACGTGTTCGCGTGGCCAAAGATGAGGCCGCACAAGCCTCGCGAACATTCAAAACGTGTGCGGTCTCATCTTTGTTCTCATTTTTAGGAGTTGAACAAATGGCTATCACCAAGAACACCACCGAGCGCAAGAACCTGATCTTCATCTCGCTGGTCGAGCGCACCAACAAGCACCTGTCGGCCGCCGAAGTCGAACGCAACCCCGATCTGAAGTTCGCTGGTTTCCTCTACAAGAACGAGCAGGGCCAACACGAACTGGCCCGCCAGCTCACCGGCAACGTCGTGAGCGTGAAGGTGGGCACCGACTCGTACACCGCTCCCGGCGCGCAGCCGATCGAATATCCGATCGCCACCGTGCGCCTGACCGACGGTGAGAGCGTGAAGGTCCGCCTGGACCAGCAGCTCGGCCGCAACGTGATCGGCCTGCTGGCAGCGAACGCGCTGTCGCACGGCGACGGTCCGATCGACATCTATGTGAGCCAGGTGCGCGCCGGTGAAAAGATCGGCAATGGCGAGCCGTTCGATCGCGACAAGTCGTTCATCAGCGTGAAGCCGGCCGGCGCCGCCACGTCCGCCAAGTTCAGCCCGATCTATGCCGGCGAAGACGGCCAGATCCTGCTGGACGGCGAAGGCAAGCCGGCAGGCCTGCCGAAGGCGAAGACCGTTCGCTTCCAGGGCAAGGACCAGCTCGACTGGGAGGACATCAACAACATCGCCGTGTACACGGCTGCGGGCCTGGAGAGCTACTACAAGGACAAGGACACCCAAGCCCACTCGTCCAGCCAAGCTCCCGACGACGGCGACCAGCACAGCGACAGCATCGACCCGGCCGAAGCCGCTGCCGCAGCTACCCCCCGCGGCTGAAAGGCCGGGAAGGAGCCTGGCGGGTTGACGGGACCGCCAGGCCCCTTCGGATTCCGAACGAATCCAGTTTCTCCTTGATTCTTCCCTGAACAAGCCGCACCCCTGGGCCCCGGATCCCCGGGCATCCCAGAGGGTGCGCACTTTTTTCTGAGAGTAGGGCGCGATGCCAAAGTGGATTGACCTCAACGATGCGTCCGGTGCGCGTCTGAAGATTGCAACGATCGAGGTGGGTGGCGATCCGCATCTGCACCTGTTCGTCACGGGCCTGTCCTACCTCAACCCTGCCTGGAACAAGTCGATCGCTCAGCTCGGCTTCCATCCAGGCGGTGCACGCAAGTACCTCGTCCGGCGCGTGAAGCCGGGCGAGCGTCCGAAGCCCTCGGACTTCCGCCCCGTGTTCCCGAATGCAGCTGTCCGCGAGATGACCCCGGAGAGCTACATGCTCAACCTGCAAACGGCGCGCAAGCCCGACGAGCGCCCTGCCAGCAAGGAAGAGCGCGCCGCGGCGATCGACATCAACAACGCGGTCCTGCTGGGCCGCAACTCCGACGGCGAACGTGTGTTCGAAGCCGCAGGCTCCCGCTATGTGATCAAGGTCACGGGCCAGGGCGCCGAGATTCGGGTGGATGAATCCGACGCGAGCCAGCCCCACGTTTTCCTGCGCCTCCCGAAAGACGGGAACCACGAGTTCCGCACCCTGTCGATGGTCCAGTGTGCCGACGGCTTCGTGCGCTCGATGGTGCTTGGCGAAGTCCAGCACAGTGAAGATCAGGACCGCTTCCTCCAGGCCCTGCACGGCACCGTCAACGGGGAGCAGGCTCCGAGCTTCACGATCGAGCAGCACGACGAAGTGCACGCAGCTATCGAGACCTCGCTGCTGCGCTACCTGCGCGATGGCTTCGAGGTCGCCCAGGATGCCTACGGTGAATCCGCGCGGCTGACGGACATGCTGCCCCCGTTCCGTGGACACCTGCGCGGTACCGGCACGATGCCGGCACCGATCTCGGTGGCAAGCCAGCGCCTGCTGGGCGACACCGATGGCCTCACGGTCCTCGTGCCGAACGCCTTCGATGGCGCGAGCTTCGCCTTCCTGCCGGAGGGCACGAAGGTCCGCGCGTACCGCGGCACAAAGGACATGTCCGCGCTCTCGAGCGTCGTCAACCTGCGCGCCAGCACCGAATGGCAGGAAGGCGAGTTCTCGCCTGGCCGTGAAGTCGGCGCGGACGCGATGTTCATCAATGCGGACCCCGTGCTCGGCGCCGATGGCCGACGCACGGACTACATGCTCGCGATCAACTCGCTGCGATCGCTCAAGGAAGGCGGCCGCGCCGTGATCGTCCTTGCCGCCGATGCGGTGCCGGGCGAGCTGTCGGTGGCGTCGCGCACCTTCCTGCAGATGGTCAACGAGCGCTACCAGATCCAGAGCGCATTCGAGACCGCCCCGATCCTGTCGCGCAAGGCCGGCGTCACGGAGAACAACCCGGGCCTTCGCATCCTCTCGGTGGTCAACCGCCGGGTAGATCTGCCTGCCCAGATCACGAACCTGCCGGTCATCTCTTCGTGGGACGACCTGAAGACCACCGTCGATGAGGCGATGGCGCGCGCCGAGGTCCTGGACGCCCAGGCACAGGGCGTGGACGTCGAGCGCGCCGCGCTGGAAGGCCGTGTCCAGCGTCCGTACATTGCGTTCTCCCGCGTGGGCGAAGCCCGCACCATGGTGCCTTCGAACATGCAGGCACCGCTGCAGGCGACGATGACCCGTATCGAGTCGCTCTACGGCCAGGTCGACGAGCTCGTGACGCGCGAACTCGGCTGGGGCGAAAGCGCCTTGGCCAAGCGACTGTCGCCCGAGCAGGTCGACGGCATCTCCATGATGATCGTGCGCCAGCTTGAAGGCTACGCCAGCATCCTGGCCGACGAGACCGGTATCGGCAAGGGCCGCCAGCTCGCCGCGATGATGGCCTGGGCGCTGCGCCGCAACCAGCCCGTCTTCTTCGTCACCGACAAAGCGAACCTCTTCTCCGACCTGGCGCGCGACCTGAAGGCCATCGGCGAATGGGATCGTGTCCGTCCGATGGTGATGAACACCGATGGCGAGATCACATGGGAGCCTGGCCCGGGCGAGCAGCCGGTGGTGCTGGCCGAGGGCTTTGCCGCCGCGCGCACGAAGGCGATGGTCGAAGGGGGCATGAAGCTGGAGGAGGCCGGGCTCAACACCTGCTTCCTGACCTACTCGCAGATCGCCGGCGCCGAGAGCGACAAGGCCCAGTGGGTGAAGAACCAGCTCGGCAACGCGCTCATCATCTTCGATGAGGCCCACGTGGCCGCGGGCTCCGACAGCCAGATTGCCAGCCACATCTCCGAGATGGCGCGGCTCGCCAAGGGCGTGCAGTACGCGTCCGCGACCTGGAGCAAGACGGAAGACAACCTGCACATCTACCAGCGGGCGCTCCCGGACAGCGTGAACGTGGCCTCGCTGGCTGCTGCGATCAAGAAGGGTGGCGAGTCGTTCTCGGAAGTGCTGAGCTCGATGCTGGCGGCCGAAGGCGCGCTCATCCGTCGCGAGCACGACCTCTCGAAGCTGGACGTGAGCGTGTACACGGTCGAGGAGCGCCGCACGCACAACGAACGCGTGAGCGACGCGGTTGCCGAAGCACTGGGCGCTGCAACCTACCTGGCCGGCGACATGTCGCAGATCTTCATGCGCGGCAACCGCGAGGCAGTCAGCGTGCTGCGCAAGGCCAAGGAAGCCCGTTCTGCGATGGTGGATCAGACTAACGCGGCAGCCCAGACGCCGGTTGCCCGAGCGAACATCATGAGTTCGAGCTTCGGCACGGGCTCGGTCCTCTACCAGGTGATGAAGGCCGTTCAGGGCGCCCTGAACGCCGACCAGGTTGCCGATCGTGCGATCGAGCACATCCGCGCGGGCCTGAAGCCGGTGATCGTCTCGGAAGCCACGAACGAGGCGCTCACGCGCATGCTGATGGCGCAGACGGAAGCCCTAGGGGAGGGCGCTGCCCCTCGCACCGCGGGCGGCCTGCCCTCGATGATCAAGATGCCGACGATCCGCGACGCGGTGCGTGCGGTGCTGATGCCCCGCCTGACCACCGTCGTCCAGCGCGAGATCACGGAAGAGGACATTCCGGACGAGCCCGAGGAGGGCGCTTCGGCCGTGGCGGACGCTGCCGCTCGCGCCGCGGCCGAACTGAATGCCGAAGGTGAGGAGGGCGAGGCCACACCTACTGCAGAGATGGCAGAGGCCCAGCGCGAGACCCGCCTCCTGCGCAGCCTGCAGCGCCAAGCCGACGGCGAAGCCGTCGCTGCCGACGACGCCGAGGCCGTGAACCTGGACGAGGCAATCGCCGCCGCCGCACCGGAAGTCGAGGAGGCCAGCGCGCGTAACAAGAAGGTCATCTCGGCACGCCGCACTGTGCCGATCATGGATCTGCCCGGCATGACGGAGGCAGATCGCCAGCACTTCCAGAACGGAGTTTCTGAGCTCGAGCGCCTGATCAATGCCATCCCTGAGCTACCGGTGTCGGCCTTCGACGTGATCGAGCAGAAGCTGCGCGACGCGGGCATCACCGTGGGCGAGATCACCGGCCGGTCCTTCTCGCTGGAGCGGCTGCCGATCCCACTGGTGCAGTCGTCGCCCGCAACGCCTGCGAACCCCGAGCCGGGCGACCGCGGACGGATGCTCGGGCTCCATGCCGGGAACGTGGCCAACTCGACGGTCCCGACCTACGAGCCGGGCTCGGACAGCAAGATGTGGAAGGTCGTGCCGCGCCTGCGCAGCAAGCGCGCGGTCAACGCCGTCAAGCGTGCCTTCAATAACGGCGAGATCCAAACGCTGCTGATCAATCGGTCGGCTGCCACGGGAGCCTCGATGCACGCGTCGCCCCAGTTCCTGGATCGCTCGCGCCGCGTGCTGCTGGAGCACCAGATTCCGGAAAACGTGACCGACCGCATCCAGCTGATCGGCCGCGTGAACCGTTACGACCAGGTCACCTTCCCGCTGGTGGAAACCTGCACGACGGGCATCTACGGCGAGCTGCGCTACGTGATGATGCAGAACCGGAAGCTGGAGAAGATGAGCGCCAACGTCCGGTCGAGCCGCGAGAACGCGATGCTCATCAAGGACGTGCCCGACCTCTTCAACTCGATAGGCCTGGAGGCGGTGCGCAGTTATGTCCAGGACGAGCCCCTGGTTGCGAAGAAGCTGGCGTTGCCGGACAACTTCCTGGAGATCCCGGGCGTCGCCGGCGTGAACATGTTCCTGATGCGGCTGCCGCTGCTGAAAGTGGCCGAGCAGCGCCAGGTGTACGAGCAGCTGTTCAACCGCTTCGACGAGAGCTTCAACCGTCACGAGCTCCTCGGTACCAACCCGCTCAAGACGCGTGAGTACGACTGGCGCGCGAAGGAGGAGTTCTCGGGCGTGTTCTTCGGCGATACGTCGGGCGAACGGGAGAACATGGCCGAGGCCCTGATCAACGACGCCCTCACGACCGCCGAGGCCGGCGCGGCGCAACCTGCCCCCGCTGCCGCCGACGCGGCGCCGGCGCCAACTGCAGCCGCGACCATGGAGGTGAGTGACCTCGCCGCCGGCGGCCAGCAAGACGGGAGCGCGACCGAGCAGGACGATTTGCTCTCCGCCTTCGATCGACCGGTCTACATCCGGAAGATCGCCTTCAACGTCGACTTGAAGCCGATGTCGTGGACGGCCTGCGTGGCTGCGGCCTCGGTAAGCGGCGAGATGCTCGCCGCGGAGGGCGGACACTTCCAGCTCAACGAGGAGGGCCGGGCTTCCTGGAAGCCGGAGATTGTGGCGAAGCTGAACGCCGGCATGAAGGCCATCGTCAGCATGGCGGCTGTCGCGGCCGGCATGACGAACTCGGAAGAGGCGGTGCTCACAAACCCGCCGGCGCAGCGTGCCCACCTGCGCGCCGAATGGCTGAAGGACCACATCGAAGGCCTGGTGCCCGGCGGGCTCTTCGTCGAGGATGCCAAGGTCGACGGCAACGGTGTCGTGATCGAGCGCGCGAAAACCGGCGTGATCGTCAACATGAAGCTGCCCGCCGAAGCGCGCGAGCTGATCCTGCCGCATAAGTGGAAGATCGCAGTGGTGTTCCCGGGCGAAGAGCGTCCCATCGAGTATTCGCTGCGGGCACTGCTCTCGGAAGTGCGCGGCGATGTGCGCAAAGGCGAGGTCGCGGGCACCCTGATGACCAACGCCTACTCCCGCCTTCGCCCTGCCCAGTTCCAGCGGCCCAACGAAACGGGCTGGCGCTTCACCAGCGTCTTCGGCAACGAGCCCCGCGTGGGTTGGACCCGCGACGAGTTCGACCTGGCGCCGGTTGGCCAACATCGCCGATCCGGCTATGTGCTGGGCGGCAACATGTACATGGCTTACGACTGGTCGGTGAAGTCGCGCGTCGGTCGCTCGATCATCTACACGGATGACAAGGGCATGCGCCAGCGCGGCGTGTTGCTGCCGGCGACGATGAGCCACGTCGGAGCGCAGTTCATGCCCATGCGGGTGTGGGGAGGGCAGATCAAGCCCTTCGTGAAGCGCCTGGTGGAAGCGCAAGGCGCAAACGGCCTCATGCTCGAAACCGAGTTCATGGCGTCGAACAAGCCCTACGGCATTCTGATCAACGACAAGGGTCTGCTTCTCTTGACCAAGTCCAAGGATGCACGACGCGCGCTGCGCTTGATGCGCGGTGAGCAGGTGAAGATGCGCAAGGAGGCCCTGGGCGATCGGGCCACGGCGGCGCGCGACCCGCTGAACGTGACCCTCGGCGTCCTGTCGCGCAACGGCCGGCTCGGCACGGGCCGCGCCGCAATTGGCCTGAACGGCCGGGCGGATGTCGGCGACGAGGCAACGACATCTTCCTCTGCAGGCATTCCTCAGGGCTATGTCGCGGTGAAGCTCGGATTCGACCCAACGAAGCCGGCTCTGCTGGACCGCGCGCTGAGCCTTCTTGTGCACGGCACCGGCCTGGAGATCTATGCCAAGGGCATGCAGCAGCGCGCTCTCGCGAAGGAAGTGGGCCGCGAGTACTTTGCGCAAATTCGCGCCGAGACCGCGCAGCGTCGCGACCAAGTTCGCCAGGCGATCTCCGCCGCTGCGGCGGATGCCCCCGTCGAGTCTGCCCACCAGGCTGAGCCGACCGAAGGACATGCGGAGGCCGAAGCACCAGCCGCCAACGACGAGCCCAACGCAGAGCGCGCAGCGGCGTGAAGGAATCACCGCCTCAAGTCGATCGCCGCGGCCCAAACCAACCCCAAATCATCATCGAGGAAACCATGACTGTCCAAACAATCGAACTGTCCAACGCCGAGTGTGACGAACTCCTGAAAGCCCTCTCTGGCCCGACCCCGTCTCTGGGCCAGTGGCGCGACGTTGTTCGCAAGGCCTTTGCGAAGGGTGTTGCCGCTGCGACGCCGAAAGACACGATTCCCACGGCGCTGGTTGAGCCTTTGATCGACATCGCCGAGACCGTCGCCCGTGCTGAACTGGCGGTGCCGACTGATTCGCGCGATCGCTACGGGCTCTACGCGGCCTGGGCAGGCGAGTTCCAGGCGGACTTCGCTCGCAGGCTGGCCGCTGGTCAGGAGCCCGGAGCCAGCTACTACGACGACATCGAGACCTTCGCCCTGAGGAAGGCCTCGGAAACCGGATTCATCTCCGTCGCGCGCCCGCTTGCCAGCCAGGGCGATCTACCGCGCGATGTGTTCCGTGAATACGCACGCAGCGGCCAACGCGAAGGCGAGCTCGAGGTCGACGAGAACGCCCAGGTGAACATCTCCCAGGACGATCCCGAGCTTCCCGCGCAGGGCGCCTACGTTCAGGCCTGGACCTACGTCAGCAACGACGAGATCGTCGGCTTCCTCAACGCCGTGATGAGCGATGCGCAGCTCGGTGCCGAAGCGCTGGACGAGGCGGTGCATGCTGCCGCCGACCTCAGTGTACCGACGCAGGTGCGCGACGAGGATCGTGATCTGATCTCGATGAAGGGCTCCGACGTCAAGAACGATGGCGTAGATGCCCAGGTGCAGTTCCTGGTCGCCCGGCTCGGCCCGCAGGGCGCGTTCGAGGCGGTCGAGGCAGCGATCGCCGCGGCGCCACGTCAGCTCGACGTGCCACGAGGGTGAATGTGGAGTACCGGCTCAATTGCGGCCAGTACGTGCTGCACGCCAAGTCGCCCATTGGTGGCGACCTGGCGCCGGTTGGGCGCGTGCTGGAATGAGTCGTCCCTCGCGGCACGCGCCGCGAATAGTTTCGCCTTCTTCACGAGTAAATCCACGCGCATGTGGACCGGGAAAAGAGGCACCGTCGCGGGGGAGGAGCGTGCATTACATCTCCCACATGAAAACTTTTCCCCTTCCTCCCGATAGCCTGCGCCAATGGCGCGCTTCCCACCCTCTCCGGGCGGACGCCCAGGACGACGGTCTCGCCATTTATGAGGCGCCGCCCTTTGCGACCTGGCGTGGTTACCTCGTCGGGCCCGCTGACTGGAATGCGGAAGCTCCCTCGCGGGCACTCCAGGGAACACGATCTCGGCGGTGCTAAATGCCTGGTTGAAGCAATATCCGTCGCATTGAACAGGTGTCTCGTGACATCAGAGCCTTCAGCTTCGGGCCAGGACCTGTCGAACTTCTAGACAGGTAACATCCGCGCACCTGTACTCAGAAGCGACACGGTGAACAAAGCTGCCCTCAACCTCGCGATCTTCGTCGCGCTCATCGTTGTTGCCACCGCCGGCGCAGGGGTCTTCTTGGCGCTCAAGGATACGGAACAAGTGGCGGGCGACCTCATGTTTCGCGCTGGCTACTACCTCGGTCGGAACGTGTGGTTTGTGGCTGCTTTTGCCCTGGCCGTAGCGGCCGGCGGCGTGATCAAGATCTCAGACAGTCAGCGCTGAAACAGCCGGCTGGCTAGCTCGGCGCCGGCAAGCTGATCGGGTCGCGGTTCACCGAGCGGGAGATTGCGGAGCCCTCGAAGGCATGCAACCGGGCGAGATTGGTTGGCTTCGGTGGCTGCCGCCTTATGGAAGCGGCCGCATTCCTCTGCCCGAGTGCTCGACGCCGGAGTCTGCCCGCTGGGAGAACCGCTCAATATCCGGCAGCCGCAGCCCATACGGTGCGCCAACGAACGGGTTGTCGATGCAGGCGCTCACGATCTGGGCGACCCGGTCGACGAACTCGGCCGAATCGGCTGGGTCGACGCTGGACGGTACATTCACCTCGGCACCTTCGAGGATCCGCTCACGAACGGCTTGGCGTAGCTCGCTGTCGTAGCGCAAGTCAATCTCGTGCGGATCGCGCTCGGACTGCGTGATCGAGAAGCTCTCGAATGACCGGTGACAGGCCTGCACATAGACCTCGGCCAGAATCCGCGGATCCTGTTGCTCGTAGACGGCGGCAAGGCCGAGTTCCATCTCGTCCTTGTTCACGTCGAGCCAGCTGATCGGCAGGATGCCGTTGCGCAGGAGTGGTACGTTGGTGCAGAGCCGCGCGACGCGCTTGTTGCAGTCGTCGAACGGTTGTAGATAGGGCAGATGCACCAGGAGGAAAAGGGACTGCTCGTAGGGATCGACGATCTGCGCGGCCTTCTGCACGACAAGGCTGAATAGGCGCTTGATCTCCATTGGGATCGTCGGCGGGATGTAGCTGCTGCCCGCGATCCGCACCTGGGTCGCGCGCATGGCGCCTTGGCGCATTGGGTTCGTGAGCAAGCCGCTCGAGAGGATGGCGTGGACGCTGCGGATGTCATGCTCGGTGATGCCCACGTCCTCCTCGCGAGGCGGATGATTGATCCCTTCCACAATGAACTTGGCCGCCTGGAAGTGGTTCATCAGCACCTTGCGGTCCCGGGGCGCCAGATTCGAAATCGGCGAATCCTCTTCGAAGAAGTTCTTCGTGGCCAGGTGGCCGTAGTCGACACCCTCCAGGCGGCTCGAAGCGTAGGAGAGGTCGCTCATGAACCGGCGCATCTCGCGGTCCTGCCGCGCGCCGCGCTCCCAGGTGCCCGGTGCGCAGGCAACGTGCAGGCCGGCCAGCTCGTTCGATCGGAGGTAACGAGTTTCATTGGGGACGTAGCCGTCCAGTAGCCCGTTGTCGTAGGCCACGCGCTCGCGACCCGACACCTGTGACGTGAGGTGCATGTGCAGCGCGGCGCGGCGCAACACGTCCGTCGGGATGTAGTAGGCGTTGCGTCGGCTACCTGGGTCGATCAGCTGCACCAGGCCTTCCTGGGCGAGCTGCTTCAGACGGCGCCACACGGCGGTGCGTTCGATTCCCGTGGTGGCGTCCTGTACCAAGGCACACTTCTCCATCAACTGCCCGATCGAAATACCCGTGTCGCCGGCAATGCCGATGTGGAGCGCAAGCTCTCGCTTGTGCGGGTCGGTGATTCGGGTCAGATCCATGTGCATGTCGCCGGGGTCAGGCGTCCTCTCCATCCGTGAAAGAGGCCATGCTACGAAAATGAGGCATTGTTGCGTGCAATGTTTCGAGGACTGTCCCGCAACGGAACAGAGTTTGAAATGCCCGAGCCGGAAGGCGGCCCCCTGGCAATCAGTGGCGCGCAGCAGAAGCAAAAATGATCGCGGCAGCCCCGAACAAGAGAGGGAAGAGAACCTCCATCCACATGCGAAGGCGTCGGCTTGCCCCGACCTGAGAAAGTTTTGTCTTAAGCCAGTTGCTTCTCTCCAAGAAGCGAAGAATCTGGGCGTTATGCGCTGCCTCGGCCTCGTCGTATAGTTGCTCCGAGTCTGGCTGCTCGTAGTAGCGGGCCCTGAGTTTGAGGCTTAGTGCTTCCCTGGTCTCCTCGAACCGCTTCAGCTTAGTCGTCCCTAGATCCTTCAGAATCCGATCGGAAGCGACCTTGAGTTTTGCATCGGCAAGAGCGCGGCCGATGCCGAAGGCGGTGAGGTCCGAATAGACCCGTACCAGAAACGTCAGCTCGAAGAAGCTGCAGACTGCTACTCCAACAAGAATCAAACGGCCGCCAAAGTCGGCGGTGAATTTCGCTACGGGGGTTTCTATGCTCACGGCGCCTTGCGGCACAGATACGACGCCGGCGGTGAGGAGAAGAAGCAAGGTGGCGATTGCAAGTAGGACTCGCTGATCCTTGCGCGTTCCCTCCGCCAGAAAGTCTGTTTGGAGCGCGATCAGATGTTCCTCGACGCCTTCCAGAAAGGCTGCAAACTCGTTACTGGGCGATGTGCCAGTGTCGGGGTTGGCTGGTGCGTCCGGGTTTGTCGTAGTAGAGGTCGAGTTGCCCACCGTGTACCTTCAGTCTGCATGTACCCCAGCCGATCCTCCCAGCTAGTGCTCCCGCACTGGGCTCTGCTGGGCAAGCATGAAAGGGACCTGCTCCCCGTCCACAGGATAGTTTGGGAACGACCTTGGAGCAAGGGGCTCCTTCGGGAAGCCTCGTTGGGCGGCCGCTCGAATCGCGATCAACTCAAAAACTTCCTTGTCGTTGATCGTTACAGATGACAATACGTCCGTTTCCGTAGAATGCCGCGAACAATTAAATATGCTCATGCCGCCGCTCCAGACATACTGCCAAACGATCCTCTGCCTGGACTTCGACGGCGTTCTCCATCGTGCATCGGATGCGATTCACATCTCCGATCGCCCAGCGAGCGGGCCGCTACTGGCGGTGCAGCTGAAGGCCCAAAGGCGGCTGGTATGGCTCAACGAGCTGAGCGACGTTCTCGCCGCCCGCCCGGAGGTCGGCATCCTCGTGCACTCAACCTGGCGGCGCAAGTTCGATCAAGGAACGCTGGCCCACTTGCTCGGAGATCTGCAGGATCGAGTCATTCAGGCGCCGTCGTACTTCGTGGACCTGGATGCTCCGGCGCCTGACTTCATCCGCCAGGCTCTCGAATGGATCAACGAAACGCGACGCGAGGCCAACGTTTCGGAGCTGACGATCGAGGAAATCGTCGTGCTTGACGACCGCGCGGAGTTCTTCGCTGGCGACGCTGAGTTGACTCAGCGTTTGCTCGTCACCGACCCGAACCTCGGGCTATCGATGGCACAGACACGCATCCAGCTCTCGCGCATGCTGGACGCTGCTCGCAGTGATCGACACTTCGTGACCCCTGAAGTCAGCACGGGGCTCACGTCGAAATTCTAGGATACGCGACCGCCGTGGCCATCTCCGATGTCGAACTCACGACGACGCCGCTGACCCAGACGGCGCAGGCTGCACACGCTGTCGCGACGCCGGCCCTCATGCGCATCATCTTCGGTTTCGATGACCCGATGCTCCAACGTGGCCAGCAGGTCCCCGTCGCCTGGTCGGAGGCCGACGCTGTCAACGGCCACATGCTTCTCGCCGGGAAGTCCGGCAGCGGCAAGACCTTCACCCTTCGACGCATCGTCCGCCAGGTCACGCGCGCGCAGCGGGGCGTCCGCATTCACCTGATGGACGTGCACGGCGACCTCGAACTGGATGACACGTCGACGGTGATCTTCTCGGAGTCGACCCCCTATGGGATCAACCCACTCAAGCTATCGTCCAACCCGCATTACGGAGGCGTCCGAAAGAGAATCCAGGCATTCATCGAGATGGTGAACGACGCCAGCCGCACGCCGATGGGCGATCGTCAGATCGCTTCATTGCGCAACTTGCTGCAGGATCTCTACGCGCAGCACGGCTTTCGCGCCGACGACGCTTCGACCTGGCACGAAGAGCCGGGTGAAGCTCCTGCGCATGGCGAGGGCAGGATTTTCCTAGACGTGCCGTTCGAGTCAAAGGACGGCGCAAAGGATGCTGCGCGCGCCGCTGGGATAACGTTCCAGTTCGACCGAGACGCGAAGTGCTGGTGGACCGATCGCCACGAAGGCCCGCTGGAGCGATACCCGCAGAAGCGTTTCGGCAAGCACTATCCATCCCTCGCGGACGCAGCTGCGTTCGCCAAGACACGTCTCCGCTCGTTGACCACTGGCGGCGGGACGAAGGCGACGCGGCTGCTCGAGGAGCACCACAAGAAGGTCGTGGCTTGGCAGGCGAAGGCGCGCAAGCTGGGCGCCGGCCTGGCCAACGGCGAGGACGTTGAAGAGGCCAAGAAGGAAGTCGAGCACGGGATGGAGGGCGTCATCGAGACCTTCACCGACTACGTGACCGGGATCGCGACCGGCAGGGAGCTCGACGCGCTCATTCGCTACGACACGCTCGACACGATGCGCTCGATCGTGAATCGCCTGGAGACCATCGTCGCGAGCGGGATCTATCGCAGTGCGGAGCCACCCTTCGATGACGCGGCGCCTGTGTGGCGCTACAACCTCACCGCACTCTCGGGCACCGAACAGAAAATGTTTGTCTGGACCCGGTTGACAGAGATCTTCGAGGCGGCGCGCGAAAAGGGCATCGTAAAGGGCGCGGCTGAAGTGCGTGATCTCATCGTGGTGGACGAAGCGCACAACTTCTTTGCCGACAAGGACACCAACGTGCTCGACAAGATCTCGAAAGAGGCACGCAAGTTCGGAATCGCGCTGATCGCTGCGAGCCAGAGCCCCACGCACTTCTCCGAAGACTTCCTGGCGAACACTGGCACAAAAATTCTGCTCGGCCTGGACTCGCTCTACTTCGACGGCACCGTGCGCAAGATGCGCATCGACAAGGAGGTGCTGGGTGCCGTGGTTCCGGGGAAGGTGGCTGCCATTCAGACCTCCGTGCGTGGCGAGCAGTCGCCACAGTTCAAGCTGGTTCGCGTGTCAGGTTAGCCGAGGAGTTAGCAGGATTGCTTCGCCGTTTGCGTCGCTCCGAAGCAAAGACCGCAACAAGGCGTCCTGGCCGTCCTGGCAGGAAGCCAAAATCTGAGACTTGTTGAGCGGAGCCTGTCACTCAGGAGCTCGGAATCTCCGGCAGCTTCTTCCATTGTGGCTCTTCGCCCGTCATCTCAAGAAGCCACGTCGACCCGTCGACGCACAGTGCCACTACTGCGTCCTGGGAGTTTTGGTTGCCATTGACAGTTCCAATGCTCCGAACAGGGAACACCTGAATGATTCCGCGGCCGGTGACGGTGACGGATGCTGGCAGATTCAGAGGTTTTTCGATAGCGAGTTTTATCTTCTCGATCTCGGCCTCTACTTCGAGATAAATTCTCTTATGACGCCCTCCCATCAACGAGATCCCGACGACCGAGGCAACTGCAAGAAGGGTGGCGCCGATGACATGAAATGTCGGTGGCTTGAAGAGATCCAGGGCAATCCAGGCCCACAATAGGCAGAGTAAAAACAGGGGTACGAGAGCCGTCGCTGCGGCATCAGTCTGTCCTTTAGATTCCTTCACTTCGGCGTAAAGGTCTGCGTTGATAGCCTCCCACTCCTTAGGCGGCTCGCGAGATGACAGTTCCCGTTTTCGGGTGGTGCGCTTTAGCGCATCTGCTTTTGGCTCGGCTGGCCGATGTTTTGCTTCTACCACTATGCCGCTCCTTGATAGTGCGGGGTCTCATGGTAGAGCCGTTCCCCGATCTGTCCAGAGGATCGTTGGCGGCCTCGAAGCCCTGGACTTCGCAACGCCTCCGATCTACGGAACCTCGCGTTGCCCCGCCATCTCACGGGTCCTCTGCTCGTGGAACGCGGCGACCCGGCCGAGCATGGATGCCGCGCCGTTCTTCCATTCGCTCACCGAGGCGTCGAGGGCATCCTTGGCCCTCTCGGCGGACGGCCCATGGGACAGGACGACTATGGCGCGTTCCGGCGCCGCCATGGGGGCGTCCGGCCGCGGGGAGGTGCCGAGGATGAACCGATCGACGTCCAGAGCGGTGTTGGCGCCTCGCGACGACGGGGCCGGCGCGCCGGCGCGGGTATTGGACGGCGCTGCGCGAGCAGTCTTCTGGTAATTAGGCGCAGCAGGAGCAGCCTTGATGGAATCACGGAGCGACGGTTTGGCCGGAGCCGCGGTCTTGGCGCTGACGTCGTGCGCAGCCGGAGAGGCTGCCACCGTGGCCACGGGCGCTCGGTTCGCAGCGGCGACCGGCGCCGGCGTCGGAGCTGGCGTACTCACCGCGGAAACCACCAGGGCGGTCGGTACCGATGGTGTCGCTGCCGCCGGCGGCGCGGGCGTTGCTGCCACCACCTGGTCGGCCGGCGGGAGCTTGCGACTAGTCAACGCGAAAACCGCGTCGACGCGTTCGTTCTTCAGCGGATCAGCGCGCTTCACGGTGGCCGCCGCGACGGCGACCGGCACGCCCATCTTGTGGGACTGCGCCAGGTGTTGCTGATACGTGCGATGCGCAAGGTCGTAGAGTGCCGCGCCGTAGGACATGCTCGCAGCGTGACTGCGAACGCCCTCGAAGGATTCGAGCTCGCGCTCGTCCATCTCGGCGCCGGTGAAGATCTTCGCGCGCAGATTGCTGCTCGCGTTGTACGTGGCGGATACCGCGAGCATGCCCAGCTGCGGATGCCGCCTCATGTTCTCTTGACCTTCCGCCAGGAACTCGGCGGCCCGCTTGGCGCCGCGCAGCGGATCCGGGTCGCTGGCACCGGCGTGCTGCTGGTCGATCTGGAAGAGGCCGAAGCTGGCCTTGGCTCCGCTCTTGACCACGTCCTCGATGCTCTTGCCCTTGTTGAGCAGCTCGACGCCCTTGCGATCGAACCCGACCTGCATAACCCCGCTGCTCTCGGTGAAATAGGCGCCAGCGATGAGGCGCGGCTCCACGCGGATGCGGCGCTCCTGGTACAGCTCCGCAGATGCCTGGTCGGCCAGGCGTGCCACGTCCCAGGGGTGGAGCGTCCAGTGAGTTTCCTTCTGCTTCGAGGCGTTGTTGAAGACGCGGGCGGCGATCGGGGCGAACTGGCCATAGCTCAGCACGGCGGTCTGTTCGGCCGACGGCATCTCGACCTTCGTGTCTTTCGGGAGCGGCATGGCCCGGCTCATCTCGGCCGCCGCATTCGTGTCCGATGGAAGCGGCCGGCTGAGAATCTGGATGCGGGCGCGGTCCGTCTCGTTCATGGCAGGCGCAGTCGCTGGCGGCGCTACCGATGCGGACGCGATCGCAACCGACCGAGTGGCCGCGGGAGCCTTCGCCGCCAGCGCGACCTGCTTGGCCTGGTCGCCGCGGGCCTGCATGTTCCCGATCACGTCAGCGATCTTGTGGGCGCCCGGTCCCATCATTGCCGCGGTCGCCGCGAGACCTGACGCGAACATTGCCGCGGCTTTGAACAGCTTGGCGCTCTTGCCCCGGACCTCGACATCGACTGGCGTCGCTGCGCCGCCTTGGAGTTCTACTTCCGTCACGACCGGTCTCAACCCTTCATGCGGTCGGTGGCCACGGGCGCGCCGGTGTCCTCGTCGAGCTCGGCAAAGACCAGCCCTTCGTCGGATAGCAGCTGCTCGATGACCTCAGGGCTGAGCGGTTCGGCCTCGGATCCGAGCTCCTCGGCGGTTCCATCTTGACCCGTCACGGACAGATGGGTGGCGTGCAGCTCCACCTTGCTGAATGGCAGGCGGCCGACGCGGGGCAGGGCGCCGATGGCGAACTGGGCTTCGTCGCCCTCGCCCAGGCGGACGATGGCGAATTCAGGGGAGTCAGGTTTGGTCATGGAGCCTCGCATGGTCAATGCATCCCGCGCGCGCGCGCGGGTGCAATCGCGCAATGCTAGGTCCGAACGCCCGGATTCTGCCGGATGTTTTCTGAAGCCGAGGCCAGGATCATTTCAACTCCAAGCCTGCGCCACCATGCGCAGCTTCGCCGCGACTGCACCGGTCTTGGCTGTCGCGCCGTCCTTGTGCAGCTGGACTTCCACGGTGAGCGCCTTGCCATCAAAGTCCTCGGGCGCAAACTCTTGCGTCCACTTGCGTTCGCGCTCCGGAATATCGGTGTCCTCGGCGATCTTCAGCCACTCGTAGTGGACCTTCCAGATGCCCGGAAGTCCTTTGAGCTCAGCTTTCTTGCCGGGATCGTCCGTTTGGCTCTCGGCGGGCTCGAAGATGGTCACGACAAGGGAGTCTCGGAACAGCGTCACGCCCTCGTAGTGGCCGTCGGCCCAGAAGGCCTTGTTCACCTCGTAGTCTGGGGCGCGAATTCCCAGCGTGACCGAGTAAGAGATCCCTGGGCGCTTGGCGTTTACCTTGGCAAGCTTCGACAAGAAAACCGTGGAGAGGTGCACCGACTCGACCTTCGATGTTCGATTCTTTATCTGCTGGTAGGTACGGCAAGCGGGAGAGTCTTCCTCTGATTTGCGTCGGCTGAGCGCCCAGGTCTTGCCGCGCGTGGCCACGACGAGCTCTGTCTGATAGACGGCGTCAATCTTGCGGCCCTTCTTCTCTTCAGCGAGTACGTCCGCCGGCAAGGTGACGTCCGCGATGTCAAGCCAAAGGTCGATTCGGAAATTCCCGAACAAGAAACGAGTGAGGTTCTGATACGCCTCTTCGGAGTTGACTATCCCAAAGGCGCCCGAATGAGCTCGGTAAGTGTATGCGCAGGCCACCGGCTTCTCGATGACCGCTCCGGCGTCGGTGCGCTCCCTGTACCAAAGGCTCGCGTTCTCGATGCGAACGAGCCCGTCGCTTCCACGTCCGACAAAGGTGCGCGACAGGCCCGCCGCGGTCTCGTAGTCGAGGCGATTGGTCCCTATCATGCAGAACCAGTTTTCAGGCGTAGGTGAGATTGATTGAGGAAGGAAGTTCACCTCGTGATCCGCTTCGAGCGCCAGGTACTTCCGCATCACGTCCCGGTTGAAGTTGCTTGCATCGCCGAGGAATCCGGGGACGTTGATTCCTCCAACTTCGATCCCATTGTGCGGAGTCGCATAGGTAAACACCTTCGCAACGCACCCGCGAACGGAAGCTACGGGCTTGTCATCGATCATCGGCCTCTCGAGCGCGGCATTCTGAAGGAACGCGCGTACAACCAACCCTCCCATGGAATGCGCGACGAGATAGCACTTGAAGTCCTCGTCTGTGTAGCTCGGGTCAGCCTTCTTGGCCTGTACCTGCACGAGGTCACGCACCTGCGCGATGAGCTGCGCGAGCTCCGCCGCATAGTGCTCGATGGACTCAGGTTTGCCGTCCCCCTTCAATCTTGATCCGGCGTCGTAGAAGCGATGAATTACGATCGACGCAAGTGGGATGCCTTCGGTCAACCTTAGCTCGCCATCGGGCCCCATCCGATAGGCCGGATCAAGGATCTCCAGGCCGTCCCTGTACAAGACCCGGTACCCGTAGTCGGATGCGAGCCGAACCAAGGGCGACTCGAAGAAGTACGACTTCGGCCGCTCCCGGTCGGCGGTAGCGCGATAGACGGTTGATCCGATGTTGAAACCGCAGTAGGGGTCCGCAGTTGTTTGGTCCCGCTCGTCTGCCGTGAAGGCGAAGCCCCGCACGTAGATGATGGGGTACAGCTTGGCCTGCGGCGCCTTCTTCTTGGTTGCCATCATTCGACTCCTCGTCAAGGACACCCGCCCAAGACGAAATATGTCGGTGCTCGGCGCCCAGCGCCATTTGTCGAACGGTATATCTCGCTAGGTGGACAGCAGCCGGCGATGCAACCTGCCGCCGCTTAAGTACGCTGTATCGCTCAAGGGAACTTGATCGCTGGTCTCGACGACGACTCAACCCTCAGAACCTCGAGGAACCTGGAGGGTAGCGCGCAGTTGCTCGGCGCGCCGGCGAACATCGGCCCGATCTCCGCGGGCTTGTAGCCTGACAGGCCGCAGCCGATCGGCGTCACCTCGAACTGGAGGTCCGGCCGGCTGGCGGCGAAGGCCAGGAAGCGCTGGACGTGCCTCTGGATCTCGGGAAGGGACAGTGGCACCAGCGTTCGATCTGGCAGCTGGTCCTTCGTTGGGATCGCATACGAGTTGCCCTGGAGGCCCTCGCCTTGGCCATAGATCGCGCCGCGCTGCTGGCGCGCGAAGAGGGCGGCGCCCTTGCCGTGGCGCCCAGCGGTGTTCGAGCCAAAAACGAACACTGCGCCGTCGACCCGGCCGCTAACGAGGGACTTCAAGAGCGCCAGCTCCGCACGCGACCCGAATCCGTGTGGGTGAAGGACTTGCCTACGTAAACTCCGACACCGCCGGCGCCGAGCCATTGCGCGAAGCGGCCGAACTGCTCGATCGGCACACCGGGGATACGTGCATCGATCGCTCCACCGCGCATGTGCCAGCTGTCGCGTGCCGACCCCTCGACGATCGAATTCGTGATCGGATGCCTGAAGGCACTTGTCCAGTCGATAGGCCTCGCCATGTTGAACCACCCGAGCCAGCTCGTGATGGCGTAGTGCACGTCGAAGATGATCGGGTTCATCATCGTCCACTGAGACACCTGCTGTGGCGTGAAGCGCCCCGAGTCCAAAGCGCGGCGGATGTGCGGGCTGTTGTCGCGCATCCGCCGCTCCAGCGTCGTATCCCGTGCGAACCAGCAGAGGCGCTCGTACTCGCCCTGGATAAGCTGGCCTTGTCGCCAATAGGTGCTCTTGATGACCTCGCCCGTGGAAGTGCGTCGAACCCAGATGGTGCGATCCCGGGTCCAAAACTCGTCGCGCTGGGCCGCCGGGGGCAATGCGCCCGCCGAAGCGGCATTCGCTTGGGCGATCGCGACGCCTGGCTCCTGAAGAAGGAGCACTGAGCCGAGCCCGAGACCGCCCAGGCCGCGAAGCGCCGCGCGTCGAGTGACCGATTCCGCAAGAGCCGGCGCGGCTGTGGGCTCGAGGTGAATGAAGGGGTCAGGTGATCGCATCGGTAGCGGATTCGGCTGGAGTGTGAGGTCTGCTCGGGCCCGCGCGGAGCGCACAGCCGATGACCTTCGCCAGACTGGAGTCGACCTGGCACGCGACCGTCCGCTCGCGTGAGAGCGTCATGACGGTGAGAACCTCGATGGCCAGGCACGCGTTGGGACCGAACCCTCCGCATACCTTTGCGCCCTTCCTGTCTTCCGGATCATCGCCCCAGTAGCGCACGGCGGCCGACACGTCGTCGAGAGTGAACGTGACCGCCATGGGCGCGGCCAGATCGGGATGTGGCTGCTCGAGGAGGGCGGCGAGCTCCGTCTGGTCGTTTAAGGGTCGGCTCGCTCGCGCTCGTTTCTTCCTTGAACTCATGTGTGAAGTAACAACGCCTCGCGGGTTGCTGGATTGGAGTGGTGGGTGATATTATTACCCGCATAAGTAGTACAGCACAAACGCAAAAAACGGAGTTAGGCGCGTCTCTCCGAGTTGTGCGCAGATCTTGGGGAAATGCATTGAAGACGGAATCTCCTGGGGGGCGGTCCTCCGCATCTGCCGTCGCGCGTAGCAACGGTGCGCGCTCTCCATCGCGCGGCCAGGCCGTGACCTCTGCGGACTGGACGCGCGCACTGCTCCGTTCGGATGTGATCGAACTGCCCGGCTTCGCGGGGCCTGTGATCACGGCAAAGGGCGTACCTTGGATAACCTTCGGGCCCGACTCCCCGGATGCCGCTGCCCTGAACGCGAACTCGGTGGCATCGCGCATTCGCATGCGAACGGTGGTGGTGCTCGCAGCCGCCAGCACGGTCGCCGCATTCGCACTCGGTTCGCTTTTTCAGATTTACCTCACCTCTTCAGCTACCGAGCAACGCAGGACATCCACGCTGCCTGCCTGGAAGGTGATCCGAGTCGACGCCGAGGGCGTGACCGTCGCACTGGAGGGCGCCGCCGCTCGCCCGTTGCGCGTCCAGCTCGGCAAGCCCTTGCCCAACGGTGAGCTGCTCCTTCAAACAGATCCCGTGCGCCGGATCTACCGGACACCGACGGCAAGCGTGCTCGTGCGCGAAGACGCCAACTGACCCTCTCCACCGCCATGAACAGTTCTTCCCTTAGCGCACATGCTTCTGCTCACCCCGATGCGGAAGCGGCGGTCTCCACCTTACGCGTCTCCATCGAGGAGCACGGAATTGGGATGGTGATTCCCCCGAAGGCCGTGTTTCAGGGCACGCTCGAGCTCAACTGCGGAGTGGTCATCTACGGGACCTTCCGCGGTACGCTCGACTGCAAGAAGGGGACAGCCATCATCGCACCAGGCGCAGAGTTCTCAGGGCGCTTGACGGCTGAGCGAATCAAGGTGGCGGGGAAGGTGGGCGATCCCGCCAAGGCGGCCAAGGACAGTGCGCTGCTCATTGCGAGCGAGGATTTGCAGATCGGCGAGGGCGCGGACATCCATGCGGTGGTACGTGCGCCGCTCTTCAACATTCCGCTCGGGGCCAAAATGAACTCGAGCGTCATCAAGTCGATGTTGGGGACGGGAGCAGGCTGATATGGCGATGAGCGTTATCAACCGAGTGCGGTTCACTGCCTGGGCCTGGCTCGCCTCCGCATTCCTTCTGGGGACGGCGACCGGCGTGTTTGCTGCCGGAGTCCCGCTCTGGAGCCAACTTCAGGCCGCCAGGAACGATGCGGCGCGATTGGAGCAGGTCGAGAACTTGATAAGGCACGTGGAGCCCGGCGTGGACGCCGAGACACTGGCTTCCCTGGAGGAGCCGCCGCGCGCAAGCGCTCTACTACCGACCTCCGCGCTACCCGCCCCCGCGCCCCAGCAAAGGATGCCGGACCCAGCTCCAGTTTTCGCGCAGCAGGTGACAACGGCACAGGTGGCGAAGGTCACTGCGCCGGCGCCCGAGGCAGCGCTCGCCGCGCAGCAGGCTGCGCCCATTGCGACTCCAGCGGTGCCAGCTGCGGCAGCGCAGCCACCAGGTGCTCCTCCCCGTGGTCCAAGCGACGCAGAGCGGAAGGCCGCGGACGCTCGGAAGGCAGCACAGGCCGCAGAAGACGCAGAGCGCAGGGCCAAAGCCGAGCGCCAGGCCAAGCTCGATCGCGAGCAGAAGCTTGCCAAGGCGGCCCAGGAGGCGCAGCTGAAGAAGGATCGCGAACGTGAGCAGGCTGAGGCGCGCGCTGCCGCTGCGCGTGCAAAGCCCGTGATCGAAGCCCCGGTGCGCCGAGAGCCGCTGGTGCAGCTTGCCGCTCCGGTGCCTGCCGCAGGGACGAACGCTCCTACTGAGCGCGTCACCAAGGACGAGGCCGGCCTGGCGGAAGTGCAGGCAGGAGGCGTGACGTTCAAGAGCGGCCGCCGTGTCGCGGTAGGCGACAGCTTTCCGAGCGGTGAAAAGCTCATCAGCGTCGATCCTGGCATTGGCGAGATCATCACGAGCAAGCGGCGCATTGTCATCAAGGCCGCCCCGCAAGTCGCCCCGCCACAGTAACGAGCGCCCCTTTTGGACGAGACGCCCATGAACACCCCACGCACCTTTCGCACTATCGCCCTTGTGGCTCTTCTTGCCTCTTTCGGCGCCCACGCTGGCACGGTGATGGTCAACGGGGCCGCGATCACGGCGACGCCTCCTGAGGGTTTCTGCGAGCTGAACGACTCGAACCCGAGGGATGCGGAGCTGCTGAGCCAAACCCGCCGAATGCTCCAAGGCAGCAACCACCTTGTGATGTCGTTCGCAAAGTGCGAAGAGGTCGCGGGCTTCCGGAAGGGCCGCCGACAAACACTTGACCACTTCGGGCAGATCCTGGTGCCGATGCCGAGAGGCCAGCTCCAGAAAGTATTCGCCTCACGCCAGGCATTTGTCGCAGCGGCGAACACTTGGGCGACGAAGATCAGCGAAGAAACTCTGAAGCAGGTCGATGCGAAGTTGCGTGCTGCGACAGACGGCTCGACCTCGCTCAACCAAGACCTGGGGGTGCTCGGCACTGACGATGCCGCCATCTATATCGGCCTGCTCGCGAATGCCCCGGCGGAAGACGGCTCTAAACGTGTCTTGCTGGGTGTGACTGGAATGACGGTCATCAAACAACTGCCCGTTTCCATGAACTTGTACGAGGCCAAGCATCCGAGCAGCACGGTGAGCCGCATGCTTGCCATTCAACAGAAGAATCTGGCCGCGCTCGTTGCGTCCAATCCTTGACCGTCGGAACGCGCTCAATCCCAGCACATCGGCGCGCTCGGCAAGCCATCAATCACTTCCAGCCCCACCACCTTTAAGGGACATCTTGTACACACTCTCGAACATTGGCCGTTTCAGGCGCCTCGCAACCGTCGGCGTCATGGCGGCACTCCTTGCAGGTTGCGCCTCGATCCGCGAGACCTCTGCCAAGTACACGTTGCTGGAGAGGGACCCATCCAAAGGGGTGGTCGTTGGAACGGTTTTTGAGCGCTCGGTGTTCGTTCCCTATGGAGCCTACTTCTATCTTCAATCTCCCGACAACGAGCGAATCATTGTTGCCAGCGGCGGAAACACTGGGCGCGCCACCATCGTCAACAATCTGCCCAAGCTGCCGAAGGGCGTGGGCAGTACGTTCGCCCTTCAGCTTTCCCCTGGCAAGTATCAAGTGACCGGGTGGGCCCTGGACTATGGCCGCTTGATCAAACGATCAGAGGCGTTCTCGCGGCCGATCGAGTTCGAAGTGGCAGCCGGCCAAGTGAAGTACTTGGGCCGATTCGATGCCAATCGATTTCTGGAGTTGGCGTCGATCGAGGACAACTACGCAGAAGACCTCCCGCTGCTGACCAAACACCCGGTCCGGCCTGCCGAGATCGTCAATGGTTCGCTCAACGCGAAGGGGTGGTGGCTGCCGAATCCTGCTGGTAGGGATATCGTTGATCGGGCTGTCGGGAAAGGCCTGAAATGCGAGCAGTGCTGACGATGCGTGCGACGTGCCGCCGTTAAACTCCGCGTTTAGCAAACACCCCCTCAATCGCAGTGTTGAACCTTCCGGGGGCCTTCCGTTCCGCGGCGGTCAGTAAGGCAGTCTTGAAGGCCTTGCCTTGATCTGGCACCGACGGCGGGCTTGCGCCTAGAAGGGCCCAGGCGTCGAGGATCAGCTGGTCCGCTGCCTCCTTCCCGATCGCCTCTCGCAGATCCCAGCAGGTGCCGCCCCAAAGCAGAAGCCCCCGAAACGTCTCCGCGGGGAAGCTCGGATCTCGAGGTCCCGTATCTTTCACTGAGTTCCGTAGGTTCCAAGCGTCGCGGGCCATGCCCGACGCGAAATCTGGGCCGCCTCGGAAGCTCGCTGGGAAATAGGCCGATAGGCCCGATTCAAGGGCAATTGGCATGTCCGGACGCTTCGCTGCGGTTGCAAGCACGGCGTGCGACAGCTCACGAAGAATGAGGTCCTGTTCCTTCGCATACTTTGCGTCGATGAACACCCCCTTCGCCGGATCGTAGTAGCCCGACATTCCCTTCGAAACTTCGAGGTCCTTTAGAACATGGACGGCGATCGAGCCACCAACATCGCCGCCCAGCCCCTTCATGAAGTCAATGAACTTGGCAATGGTCGCGTCGAGGGCCTTCTGCAGGTCTGGGGTCATCTCTGGAGTTTGAACAAAGGAGACCGTACCAGGGTTGGCCGCTGATGGCAGCGAAGGGAAGGACCCTGCGGGCGTTTGCTTCAAGAACGTATCAAGTGCTTTCGCTGTCTTCTCGTCGGTGATAAGTCCGGCGTCGAGGAGAAACTTAAGATTCACCTTGGCTGTTCTTGGGTCGCCCGTCTTGATCATTTCTAACATCCTCGCCCCCTCAGACCTGGCCGTCTCCAAGGCGACCTGCTGGCGGCCATTTAAGAGCGCTACAGCTGCGTTCCCCAGTGCTGCAGTCGCGGCGGCAAGGACGGCTAGGACGAGAGGGCTGTGCCAGCTGAGTGTCGTCGCCTGTCGGCGACGTAGCTCGAGATCTTGCTCCCGACTCTTTTGTTCGCGCTGCTTCAGTGCGAACTCAGCCTCCCAGCGATCCTGTTCTGCTGTGGAGCCGGATTCAGCGCTTGTCTCGGACATGGCGTCTTCCTATTCTCATACGAATCCCCGGAAGCAGCTCGAGGACGGAAAGCACACACTCCCCGATCGTAGTAACCCCGCGCGAACTTAGCAAGGCCCGGTCCGCCAGGCCAGCCAAGGCAACAGCGCCTTGTTTGAACAAGAAACCAACGCAAAGAGAGAACTTCTCTTCGATTAAATTGCGCCGTGCAGTACTATTGCCGCAAACGTAACAAAGCGCGCAAGGTTTCAAAGTAGAGATGGCTGGTGAGCAGGTCGTATGGATTGCGGAAAAGCCCTCGGCTGCCTGGGATCTGGTCGCGGGCATGAAGCTCGCCTACGGCGTCAGATGCACGAACGAGAGTGCAGCTGGGCGCGACGGCTATTTCGTGATGGACAACGGTCACATCGTGTTGCCGCTTGCGGGGCACTTGCTTTCGACGGCTCGCGTCTCTGAGTACCTGTCGCCCGAGATGGCGAAGCTCGAGGAAGAGCGCGTTTTCGAGCGTTACAAGGACTTTCTGCCGGTCCTGCCGCCGAAGCTCATCACCCAACCGCGCACCGATGAGAAGAAGGGCGGGAAGGGGAAGAGCGCCGGCGCCGGCAAGCCTTTCGGCCCGTATCTGGTTGCCAAGAAGTTCCTGCGCCGCGGCATCAAGGTCATGAATGCCGGGGACACCGATCGCGAAGGCCAGCTGATCGTGGACGAGCTGCTCGAGCATTTTGGGATTGACCCCGCGGGCCCGAACGTCTTTCGAGTGGAGCTGGTCTCCAACCGTGCAGAGGACATCGCTGAGACGCTCAAGAAGCCTTTCGATCGCAACGGAGCGCCGAAGTGGGCTTTGCGCGGCGAGGCGGCGCGCGTTCGCCAGTACCTGGACTGGGTGTGGGGCTTGAACCCCTCGATGGCCTATCAGGCGATTCTGCAGAAGTCGAACGTTGGCGTGGGCCGGGTGCAGACGCCGGTCCTCGCCATGGTTGAGAACCGGCGCCTGGCGATCGCCAACTTCAAGCCCACCGACTACTTCATCCCCGTGATCACCCTGCGCGACGGCACCGTCATGCGATGGCACAGGCGCGAGGAAGCCGCCGGGACGCCGGGCTTCGACCACGAAGGCCGGATCATCGACGAACAGGTGGCCAAGCAGATCGTCCGCGCAATTACCGGCGGGCTTAAAGGCACTTGCGTCCAGGCCACCGCCAAGGAGCACAGCGAGAAGCCGCCCCTGCCGTTCTCCCTCGGCGCGCTGCAGGCCGAGGCCGCTCGCCAGCACGGCATGACTTTGGACGAAGTGACAGAGGCGGCGCAGAACCTCTACAAGAGCAAGGCAATCTCGTATGTCGGAACCGACTGCCGGTTTCTGCCCGAGTCGATGCATGCGGACGCTCGCAAGGTGATGGGGCAGCTCGCCAAGCTGTTTCCTGGCCATGCGCAGGGAGCGCACATGGAAATCAAGGGCGCGGCGTTCAACGATGCGAAGCTCGACGAGCATTTCGCGATCGTCCCAATGGGCCTGCCGAGCAACAGCGTCGGGATGAATGAGAAGGCCGTCTTCCGCACGATCGCGAAGCGGTTCATGGCGCAGTTCTACCCGGACTATGTCTACAAGCAGCACTCGCTCGTCGGGCGGTTCGGCCAGGACGAGTTCCGCGCCAGCCAGAAGCAGGAGATCCGCAAGGGCTGGAAGGAAGTCGAGGCGGACGGCGAAACAAGCGGCGAGTCCGAAGAGGGGTCGGCCGGCAATGGCGAAGTTCGCGGTGAAGTGCAAAGGATGCGCGGATGAGCGATCCCACCGACAAGTTCGCCGGCTACCAGACCGGTGCAGTGATGTACGCGGTGAGCGCCAAGGTCGAAGCGAAGCGCACGACCCCGCCCAGCCCGTATACGGAAGACGAGCTGATGGACGACATGATGGCGGCCCATAAGTTCGGACGCAACGACCGGGAGCGCGAGATGCTCAAGCGCGTCCAGGGCATAGGGACCTCGCGCACGCGCGACAAGATCGTCGCAAATCACCTTGAGCGGGACCTGCTTCGCCGCGTCAAGAAGGGCAAAAAGCACCAGCTGCACATTACCGAATTCGGCTCGTACCTCCTGAGCCAGTTGCCGGAGTCACTCAAGAGCGTCTCGATGACGGCTCTCTGGGAGCTCGCGCTCGCGGACATTGCCGAGGGCCGAGCGAATCCAGACCTTCTAAAACAAAAGATCTCCGAAAGGGTGAAAAGGTTGCTCACCGAAGCGTTTTCCTCGCGTGGCGTTTTGCCGACATTTCCCTCAGGGAAGTGACTGACGCGAAAATTCATTTGTCCGTGAAAGAATCACGACACAATGTAAATGGAGAACAATCTATGAACCTGAATCTCTCACATCAAGCAAGGGCACATCAAATGACAGCACTTTTGGGAGGCGTGGCGATGACGATGAACGGCATCGCACCGTCGCCGGAGCGGGCCACCCAGCTCAACACCCTCCTCGATCGCATCTCGGATGGCGTTGGCGTCACAGTCGAGCGCGTGAAGAGCGTCCTGTCCGCATACGCGGCGGGCGGCGCACCAGCGCGCACCGATCTCCTCGCCGCAGGCGCTGAATGGCGTGCCAATGTGCCCGCGTTGCGGCAAATGCCCGAGGCGCCGCACGACACCGACGGCGGCAACGCTCCGCGAGGCTGAGGCAATGAATGCGGCCGTTGTGAGCCAAGGGTCGGCGAGTCGTCTTGCTCGCGTGATGGCGCGCATCGAGTCGTTGCCGGACGACCTGCGGACGATGTTTCACTTGAGCATCGTCCGGGGCGCGCCGAAGGCGGCCGTTTGCCGCGAGAGCCAGATCGATGGCGCGGTGTTCGATCAGACCTACTCGCGCCTGATGCGCGAACTGAAGCGCGATCCTCATGCGCGCCTCGTCCTGCCGCAGGTTCCACGCCTGCGCTTCCCATTTCCCCCTACGAAGCCATAGGCCGGAGCTCTCCATGACCAAGCCGTCTGAAGGTTGGGACAAACCAGTCGTGCTCGACGATATCGAGCTTTACCACTTCGCGACTGAAGGTGAGCGCAAGCTCGCAGCCAGCCTGATCCGCTCGAGCATCGAGGACATGGTCCTGCTGGAGAAGGTGCGCACTGCCGAGCGCAATCTGAGCAGGAACGTCTCCGTCGAGGAGCTTCAGGTGAGCCGCGAGTGGGTTGCGAGCAATGGGGGCGTGCTGTCCTTCGAAGAATGCTGCAACATCTGCGCCCCCGACATGGACTGGCGTTCGGTCCAGCAGGCGATCCTCGTGGATCCCGAAGGCGCGCTCGAGCGAATCCGCAACCAGAACTCCGTCATCGTCGACAACGACGTGGCGCTGCCGCAGACCGAGGCGGAGATTGCCCGCGGCGACGAGCCGATCACCACCGGCCGGCTGGCCATGAGCCTGCTGCACATGATCCAGGGCGATCTCGACTTCGAGCCCGAGGGTGAGTCCGTCCGTCCGATGGCCTTCTGATACCGCCCTTCCATGATCTCCGTCGAGCGACTCCTCACAAATCTGGCCGTCCAGAACGGCGTTTCGTTCACTGCGGCCGGAATTCCGTATGGGGCGACCGAAGTGTTCGGATCCCTTGACTTCTCGTTCATGCCGGCGGTCGTCGCGGAAGCGATTCGCATAGCGCGCGCACTGAGCGAAGGCATCGAGAGCGACTTCGACATGGAGCTGGTCGGCGCGCAGTTGTTTCCGGCCGAGGAGGGATTCGAGTTCAACGTGACGGTGCGCCCGCTCGGCGACGACATCGGGGTTCTGCGGGGCCTCCTTTTTCAGCAAGCGGCCGATCGGGTCTTCGGCTGGAACGAGGAGAAGCTCGTCGATCTGATGGCCGTTTTCAAGCGCTTCAAGGAAGACGGGTACGAGCAAGAGCGCCAGTCCCTTGAGTCCTACACCGCGGCGCTCGCCGCGCGCGTCGAGGCACATCAACCCCAGACCGCAATGGCCGAATGACTACCTCCACAGGAAACGGCGCCGACGGCGCTTCCACAACTGCGAACGCGCCGCTCGGCTTCGGCGCCAACAGGTTCCTCAAGCACCAGCTCAAGACGGGCCGACTGCACACGAAGGGTTCAGGCACGGCATCGAGCGAGCCTGAGGTGCCAGTCGATGGCACTCGCGTTCCGTCGAGCGCGGCGCAGCTTTCCGCCGACGACACCGAACAGGCGGCTACACCCGTCCCAGGTGCTGCCCCTGCTCCTATCTCGGCGCCACGGCCGGTTGGCTTCGCTCGGCCGGCACAATTGCAAGCTGTAGGCGCGTCTTCCTCGAAGCCGGCGTCTGTCCCAGCGGCGGCTCCTGCTCCCATTGCTGCACCCGCTGCGGCAGCTGAACCCGCCCGCGTGGCTGGCTTCAGCCAAGGTCCGGCACAAGGGCCCGCACCAGCACCGGCGCCATCGTCTGGGGCCAGCAAATCGCCGCCGGCGGGCGGCTTCTCCGGCGCGGTCGCGTCGCAGCGCGCTTCCGATGCCACCAAGGTGCACATTTCAACGGTCAAGCTGCTCACGCGCTTGCTTGGCGCTGTCGCGGCTCGGCCCGGGCTTATGGCCGAGGAACACGAGCGCAGCGAAACGCTGCGCGACCTGCACCGCCAGGCGCTCGAACTGGGCACTGCGCTCGCGCAGCGCTGCGTATTGAACGGGCCGATTCCCGACTGGCTTCGCGCCCAGGCGACCGATGCCGCAGCGAACACGCTCTGCATGGCCTGGGAAGGCGGAATGAGTGCAGACAAGATCAAGGGCTTCAACGAGGCGCTGGCGCTGCAGCTTGGCTCGATCGCCCAGGAAGCCGAAGCGATCTCGGGGCGGGTCGGTTTCGACGGGTACGCGGTTGCGGATACGGTCGAGACCGCCCAGGCTCGCCTGTACGTCTCCATCACCGCCGCCATCGGCCGCCTGAGCGTCCTCGGCGTGCCTCCGGTTCGCGGAGCCCATTGCATCGCGGAGGTGGTGGACCACCTACAGGGGACCGAGAACCACGCGGGCCTGAAGCTCGATCTGCGCACTGCCTGGTTGCAAGGCAGCCTGGGCCGGTGCACCGACCTGATCGTCGCAGTCCTCCAATCGCAGGCTCTCGTCCCAGGCGGGGAGGACCGCCTCACCTTCGCACAGCGCCAGGCGCTGAGCCTTTTTCAAGAAGTCGAAACCTATGCGCAGCAATTCATCAATCGCAGATCCTCGGAACGGGTCGAAGGCGTTTCCGAAAGCCAGGAACCTGATCCTGGTTCTATGCCTCGCGCTCGGTAACCTCAGCATCGCCCAGGCCGCGCCCGACTACTGCGGGCAGGCGACCTCGGCAAGTCAGGCCGCACTCGACCGCGCCATCCAGCGCCAGAACCGGGCCAACACCAATCTTTCGAGCGCGATCAACCAGGCGGCCAATTGCCAGAACACCGTCACCGGCGCGATTGCTCGGGTCATCCCGCAGATGGCCCAGTCGAGCGGCTCGGGTGGCATCCTGGATCAGATGGCGAACAGCGCCATGAGCCAACTTACGAGCGCTGCGTGTTCGGCACTCAACCAAGCGACGAACCAGGCGACGGGACAGATCAACAGCGGCGTGAACCAGGGCCTCTACGGGCTCAATAGCGGCGTGAACAGCGGACTGGGCGGCGGCACGATCGGAAACATCGGCCAGAACGTCGTTGGTGCCGCAACGGGCAGCCTCGCAAACGGCGTCAATACGAGCGTGAATCAAGGCGCGCAGGCGACGAGCGGATCTGTCTGGGACTCGATCTCCTGCTCTATCAGCGGCAAGTGCTGAGCACCACGACCGCAGCCGGACCGAAAGAATGAAACTCATGCCCATCTTCCGCCTACGCTTTGCCCTAGTTCTGGCCCTGTTCGCCTTCGCTGGCGCCGCACACGCGCAGATCCCTGTGACTGACTTCGCACTTGGGATGCAGCTTCAACAAGCAACGCAGACGATCACCCAGACGATTAGGGATTCGACCTCGGACCAGACGGAGACGTTGACGAGGAACCTGGATGACCTGAAGAAGGGTCTGGCCAACGCGATCTCGGGAGCAGCAGAGACTACCTCAAAGGCCTCAAGCGGCGCCGCAAAGACCGTCGGGGAATCGGCTCAGCGCACCGCGTCGGAACAGGCCGCGATCCGCAACGAAGAGCGCTTTAGCGGCATCGACCCTTGCAATGTGCTCGTGAGCACTATTGGCACGTCGTCGGCCAGTCGAGGCGGGGTAACCGCAACGGGAGGGGGCGGCGGTGGAGCGCCAAAGCCCGCTCCCGGCGGCTCGGGAGGCATGGAGGCGGTGTTGAACGTCGCGGAGAAGAGGGCGCCAGCGGGGCTGCCCGAAGTCGAGGCAGCAAAGTCGGCGAAAGCAGCGTGCTCTACCTTTGCGAGTGGGCACCTTCGTGGACAGGCCTGCGCCGATTCCGGCTTCTCGGCCTCGAACAGCTCGGGCTACCCGAACGCCGACATTCGGGCGTCGACCCTGTTCGACGGTCCACAGACGAACCCTGACGGCAACGTCGTCAAGCGCCGCCTGACGGTCGACCTGGCGGGAAGCGACGGCACTGCGGTGCGCGCTCTGATGCGCAATCTCGATCAGCCGGTGCAACTGCAGGACCTATCCAAGGCCCAACGTAATTCCGACGCCGGCCGCCAGTTCATGGCGTTGGAGGATGTCTTCGCAGCGCGGATGAGCGTTGCGAAGTACCCTCAGGAAGCGCAAGCGAACTTGATCGCCGCCAAGGCCGAGCTGATCCCGATGCTGCAGCAGATGCTCAAGTCGGAAGATGCTCCGTTCGTCCAGAGCTATCTTCAGACCAATGCGCCGGATTGGTCCAGCAAGGGCATTTCGATGGCCGAGCTGATCGCCCTCGAAACGCAGCGCCGCTACATGAACCCCGACTGGCAGCTCCGTCTGCTCGCTATGTCCGACACGGACCTGGCGCGCGAGAACGTGCGGATGCAGGCCATGAACGCGTGGCTCCAGAGCATCGCACTGGACCGCCAGATCGTCGCCTCTGTCATCGACTCGAACACGGCCCAGGCCGCCATCCGCTCGGAAATGATGCCGCAGCTCGTCGCCGCCAACAAGCGCGCTGTCAACCGCTGATCTCAGGAAGCAAAGAAATGAACAGCCCGCAAGCCTCGTGGTTTCCCGATCCGTCACACAAGCCGCGCGCGAAGGACAACCTCGTCATTACCGACTTCGCAACGATGGAGCGCGGCGACGCCGCCTGCCTGATCATAAAGTCGGAGCCGGGAATGCAGCCGCCGGTCGGCGCACGCTGGCTGGCCTCGGCGCTCGAGCTGACCTTCCAGCATCCGCCGGCGCGGACCATGCTCTTCGTCGCACCGAAGTTCCGCACCAAGTGGGTCAACTCGGTCGTCGTCGCGCTATTCGACGGGCCCGGCGACATAAAAAAGGGCAGGATCACCATCAACGACATGGTGCCGGTGCCGATTTCGCGCTGACTGGCGGCGGGGTTCTCGCCCTCCGCAAACGGGCCTAGCCAGGCTACTCGCTCGCCTTCGCACATTGCAAGCCACGGACCAAGCGCCGTGGCGTTCTCGTTCGCGTGTACATCCCATGAATTCAGGTGGCGCCCCGTGCATGCATCGCGGAGAGAACAATCATCTGCGCGAAAACATTTGCGCAGAAATAAAGATCTGCCTCGATCATCGAAGCATGCGTGTGTTGTCGTCAAATAGTCTGCTGAGCGCCAGGGAGCGGCTTGCCCTCCAGGGCATGCTCGATGCGCCGGAGTGCGTCGAGATCCACGGCTCCGATCGCGCCTGGCGCGCAGGGCTTTTCGCCGCCGTGATGACCACGGTGTGCATGAGCTTCGGCTCCGCCCATGCCGACGACACGGCGCCTTCGCACCTCTCGCACATCGAAGCGCCCCCAGCATCCTTCTTCACGAAGAAGACAGTGGTGCCGAATACCGAGGCCGGTGTTGCCGCGCTCATGCGCCGCGCCGGCGCGCAAGAAGTTGCGTCCACCGCGGTGAGCGTGAAACCCACGGTGTATCCACTGCCGTTTCGCGCCGGTATGAACGAGGACGAGATCCACGAGAAGGTCGTCCAGTTCGTGTTCGGCAAGTCCGTCCTGGAGCCGGCGCTGGGCGGCTCCATCCGCCTGCAGAACAACCTCGAGGCCGACCTGCCGACGACGCAGTCGCCCATGTCATGGAGCTATGTCGCGAAGGAAAGCGGGCGCGCGGGCTGCACCTTCCTCATCAGTGACCAGCACGCCCCGGCAATAGGTTCGCTCGCTCGAGCCACGGGCATGAGCCCTGAGACCGCGCTCGACTACACGGTGATCCACGAGAGCGCCCACTGTGCGCAGCAGGCCGAAGTTCTGGCCGCCGCTTACGACGTGATGAAGCACGGACGCGTTCAACCCCAGCGGGTCGCCTCCGGCATGCTCGGCGCCCATCTGGAGGCGACTATCGCGGGCGGGAAGGAAGCGGACCTGTTCGTCAACAATCTGCTCGCCGGTCGCTCGAACATGCTGAGCGCCGAGCGCTTCGCAGATGGGTTCGCCCTGCTGGCGCTGATGGCGCAGAGCCGAATTAACGGACAACAGATCGAGGGGCTGATCGCGTGGCGTCTCGGCGACGCGCCGACCCACAACACGGCCAGCTTTCTTGCCCACATTCGTGACCAGGTGCGCAGGGATTCCGTGGCGTTTGCTGCCATGCAATCCGCCGGCGAGTCGGGCTTTGATGCTCAGGCGATCGCAGCCTTCCTTCGTCCGCGATGGAACGATTTCGAGAAGGCCGAACTGGAGGCGCGTCGCGAGAGCAGCGCTGGCCTCAAGGACGTCCTGGCCACCGGCATGAAGGCGCGCGCCGCGGATTCGTTCTCTCCGTCCGCAGTCGGTCCCGGCCGCACAACCTCCAATTTCAACTAGAAGGCCCGAAAGATGGCAAACCAGATTCGTTTTTCCGCAGAGGAGCGCGCAGCCCTCGCTGCAATGCTCGAGGCCCCAGAGGTGATCGAGCTGCACGGCAACGACACGGCGTGGAGGCACGGCCTGGTCGGAGCCCTCATGGCCACCGCCGCGATGACCTTCGCGCCGTCGGCCCATGCCGACTCACCCAATCTCTTCGAGCGCACGCTGAGCAGCGTTGCCAGCAATGCGATGGCAACCGCAGTTCGCCAGACCGTTCAGGGTGGCTTCGACGCGGTCGGAAAGACCGTGAAGCAGGCCGTCAATGGCGATTCGGCCAATGCCCAGGATCTACGCAACGTCACCGCCCGCCCCGGGACGGGCGCGGTGAGCAGCAGCAAACCGTCCCTCTCCTCCGCGCTGGGCTTCGGGCGCTCGGATCTGCCACAAACGACAAACGACCTGGCCGCAGTGATGGAGCGCAACGACGTCGCTTCGGTCGCATCGACGTCTGCACTGCGCCCGGTCTTGTTCCCCGTCGTCGTGGCTCAAGGTCAGAGCGAGTTCAGCCAGTTCAACGATGCGGCGGGCCGTGCTGTCGCAGCTGTGCCGGCGGGCCCGGGCGGTCAGGCGTTCGTGCGTGACGGGCTCATGCAGTCCCAGCAGGCTGGTCAAGGCCCCATGGCGGTGATGTACATGGGCGCCGCGCCGAACACGGCTGGATGCATGATCGTGATGCACGCCGGCAAGGCCGACTACGCGCAGCGGATGGCGCAGATGACTGGTCTGTCCATGAAGGAGGCGATGGACTTCGCCGTTCTTCATGAAGCCGCGCATTGCGCCCAGCAGGGGGAGACCCTCGCCGCGCAGCTCGAAGCTGGCACCGGCCGCGGCGAGCAGGCACGTCAGCGAACTGCCTATTCCGGCCTGGTCGACGTTCGCACCGAACGCGCCATTCAGGGCGGCGCCTTGCGCGCGCTTGCCGAACCGGGAATGGTCGACAAGACATCGCGTTCGGCCGAACGGTATGCAGATGCATTCGCCGCGCTCGCAATGAACGCTCAGCAGCCGCTGAGCGGCCAACAGTGGAACGGAATCGGTTCCTGGCGCATGTCCGCCGGCAGCGGCCACGACACGTCCAATTTCGTTCGCTGGGTGCAGGACCAGGTCCAGCGTGATCCGATCGCCCGGGAGGCGATGAAATCGGACAGCGGGGCCGGCTTCAACGCCCAAGCCGTCGCCGCGTTCTTGAAGCCGATCTGGAAGACCTTCGAGGCGCGCGAGATGGAGCTGGATCAGAACCGCCAGCGGACCAATCAGGGCTATCGGCCGGCGGAGCGCATCAGCCAGACGTCGACCTTCGGAGCCCGACAGTCCGATGCGGGCGGCCAGGCCCGCGGCGTGCAGCGCGAAGACCCGCGCGGCTATACCGACGAGGACATGCAGACGCTCCTGGGTGGAGCGCCTCGGCCGCGATAAGAGTCACCACGTATGAACCCCAAGGAACTTGCCGAACTCGAGGCGCTCCTCGCCGCTCCAGAGCGAGTCGAGATCCATGGCTCCGATCGCAAGTGGCGCGCGCACTTGCTGGGCACCCTCATGGCAGCGGCGGCGCTGAGTTTCGGCAATGCGCAAGCCGGACCCGAGTCCGCCGGCTTGCCAGTGGCTGCTGCGGCGGCTGGGTCAGAAACCGCATTCGAAGCGTCAGTCGCGGCGGCGATGCGGCGCGCGGGTGCGCAACAGATCGCCACGGCCACTCGAAGCACGAAGGTCTCGGCGTTCCCATTCGCCTACAGCGCGACGCTGTCCGGTCCCGAGCTGGGCCGGCAGGTAGAGCGCTTCGTGAGTCGGTCGCCAGGCTTGCTGCCACCGGTGAACGGCGGAACCGATCGAACCGGGGCGTACATCGCAACCATCGCCCCACAGATCGCCACTCCACATGCATGGGCCTATGCCAGCAAGTCGCCGGATCGCACCGGCTGCGTGATCCTGGTGTCGGACCACGATGTCCCAGAGTTCAGATCCCTGATGAAGACCGCAGGCATCGACGCCGAAACTGCGGCCGCCTACGTGCTGGCGCACGAGGCAGCCCATTGCGCGCAATACAGCGAGGGGATCGCCGCCTTGCGGGATGTGGCACTCACCGGCAAGGTCCGGCCAGAACGGGTGCAGTCCAACCTGCTGGACGTTCGCTTCGAGCGGCTCTTGATGGTTCGCGCGCCGAGCGAGAAGTTGATGGAGATGAGCGTCGAGCGCAAGCGGTCGTCGGAGCGCTACGCCGATGGGTTCTCGGTGCTGTCGATGCTGGCCAGGGGCGCCTTGACGATGAAGCAGCTCGAAGGGATTGCGAGCTGGCGCGCGGAAACGATCTCGAAGGATGGCCACGGGACATCGGAGTTCCTGCTGCATCTTCGCGACGCGGTTGTCGCCGACCCGAAAGTTCTTGCCACCATGCGGTCGCCCGCTGAGCCAGGTTTCGACGCGCAGGCGGTGGCGGCGTTCCTCAAGCCGCAGTGGAAAGCGTTCGAAATGCGCGAACTTGAAGCTGAGGTTTGGCAGCTGGACCAGAAATCACGCCAGGCGCCTGATCGGTCCAGTAAAGTAGAACCCATGACTACCTTCGCCCAACGCTTCACCGACCAGGAACGCACCGCGCTCGAGCTGATGCTCCAGGCGCCGGAGGCTGTGGAGATGCACGGCACCGACTTGGCTTGGCAGGAGGCCCTCAGTCAGGTCACGTCGCCTGTGCAGCCGAAGCCGTCCTTGAAGGATGCTTTGATGGCGGGCAGCGTGCATCCGGCGGACTCTCCGCGCGGCGGGTAGAACCGCGAAAGTCGGTTCTCGCCCAGAGAGCTGGCCTGCGACGCAGGCACTCCCGCAGTGCCGGCTTTTCTGTACCATTGGTGTTCTAAATTATTAAAGATTGAATTGCAAATAGACAGTTCCATCTTCAATAACGTTCGTTGATGCGCACCTGAGTCCAGACGTGCTCATCGAGGTGTTGAGATCCTCTAAGGGCGGCATACTTTTCTTGATCTGCTTGTCTATATAAAGCTCAGTTGCAACGCCGAACCCAAGGAAGACAAGGGGAATCTCGATGATGTTGTCGAAGTCAGACTCCACCTTAATGTCTTTCACTTCTATCTGAACGCCCGTGTCGGAGCAGCTAAAGGCGAGTTCAAAGTCGACGTCGACTTCGACATCAGGTGAAAGCGGGGTTCTTCCAGCGAGGTCCAAGTCGACCGCTATAGAGTTACTGGTTTTGCGGCTTATTTCAACAGATCCCGAACCGTTAAGGTGCCCCCAGTATCCTCTCGTCCCATGCAAGTTGTGCCCAACGACTGTATGAATTCTTCGCACGATTTCCTCGGGACGTAATTCGTACCTTAGGCCCGGCGGCCTCAAGTATGAAGTGCAACACCTCATCGCCTAAGGTGTGCACATGAACGAACGAACAAGGTACCAGCAGCTTCAACCTGAGGACCGGATGACGATGGCAAGCATGTGTCAGCAGGGTTCGAGCATGCGGGCCATGGCCCGCATGCTCGGGCGCTCGGCGTCCACCATCAGCCGGGAGTTGGGGCGCAACACGCTGGCCGAGTTGCCCTACGCCTCGCACTCGGCGCAGGTGAGCAGCCAGGGGCGGCGCCAGGCCGCTCGTCCGACACGCAAGCTCGACATGCAAGGTGTTGGTTGGGGCGTGGTACTGACCCTGCTGGACTGGAGGTGGTCACCCCAGCAGATCGCGGGTACCCTGAAGCGCGTGTTCCCCAACGAGCCCGAGCGCCACGTGTCCCACGAAACCATCTACAACGCCATCTACGCTCAGCCGCGAGGCGAGTTGCGACGCCAGCTGGTCGCCTGCCTGCGCCGCGGGCGCAGCACCCGCATGCCCCGCACCCGAGGCGATGATCGCCGTGGCCAGATCCCAGAGATGGTCAGCATCCACGTGCGCCCTCCAGAGGTGAACGACCGCGTCATGCCGGGGCACTGGGAGGGCGACTTCATCAAGGGCGCGGGCAACAAGTCCTCGGTGGGCGTGCTGGTCGAGCGCACCAGCCGTCTGGTGCTGCTGGCCAAGATGGACGACGCCACCGCCGCCTCGGCGCTCGCGGGCTTCTCTGCAAAGCTGAATTCGATTGCCGAGCCGCTGCGCCAGAGCCTGACCTACGACCAGGTCAAGGAGATGTCGCGTCATGCTGACCTGGCAGCGCAGACCGGCGTGAAGGTCTACTTTTGCGACCCGCACAGTCCGTGGCAGCGCGGCACCTGCGAGAACACCAACGGGCTGTTGCGCCAGTACCTGCCCAAGGGCACCGACCTGAGCCTGTTCAGCCAAGACGAACTCGACGCGATCGCCGACAGCATGAACAACCGCCCTCGCGCCACTCACGCGTGGCACTCGCCCCTGGAAGTGTTCGCAAGAAC